>NZ_JAMXRZ010000117.1 GCF_024124375.1 Klenkia sp. PcliD-1-E | reverse complement strand
GAGATGCCGCGGTCGTTGAGCCAGACCTCGGGGGCGGGGGGGCGGCCGGCGTCGAGGTCGCGGCGGGGAATGCGGGCGGTCCGGTCGATGGGCTCCGGCGCGTCGGTCGGGTCGGTCACGCGCCCACCAACAGGCCCGTCCCCCGGTCGTCGCCGCTGTTCCGCATCACCCGATGATCGCACCGGTGGGGTGGGAGGGGCTCCCGGGGCGAGGGAGGTCACCCGGAGGCGGCACCCTCACCAGCGCACGGGCAGCGCGTCCAGACCGAACACGATCGACCGCTGACGGAACGTCAGCACCTGCGGGTCGGCGTCCAGGACCAGGCCGGGGAAGCGGTGCAGCAGCGCCGGGAAGGCGATCTGCAGCTCCAGCCGGGCCAGCGGGGCGCCGAGGCAGTGGTGGATGCCGTGCCCGAAGGCCACGTGCTGGGTGGGGGAGCGCCGCAGGTCCAGGCGGTCGGGGCCGGCCAGCAGCCGGGGGTCGCGGTCGGCGCCGGCCAGCGAGCACAGCACCAGGTCACCGGCGGTCACCTGCTGCCCGCCCAGCTCGACTTCCGCGCGGGCGAACCGGGGGAAGGCGACCTGGACGACGGTCAGGTACCGCAGCAGCTCCTCGACGGCGGCCGGTACCGCGGCGGGCTCGTCGCGCACCAGCGCGGCGTGCGCCGGGTCGCGCAGCAGGAGCAGGGTGCCCAGGGCCAGCATGCTCGCCGTGGTCTCGTGCCCGCCGACCAGGAGGCCGTCGACCAGCCCGGCCAGCTCGACGTCGTCCACGTCGTGGCCGTGCGTGCGGACCAGGTCGCCGAGCAGTCCGGGCCCGGGGTGGGCGCGCTCGCGGGCCACCAGGTCGCGCAGGTGGGCCAGGCCGTCGGCGGCGGAGTCCAGCGGGGCCACGATCGAGGACAGCAGGTCGAACCGGCCGGTGGCGATGGAGGCGAAGGACTCCTGGTCGGCACGGGACACCCCGAGCAGCTCGCCGATGACCATCGCCGGCACCGGGGTGGCGAACTCCGCGACCAGATCGGCGCCGGGACCGGCGGCCGCGAGGGCGTCCAGCCGCTCGTGCACCACCCGCTCGACGGCGGGGGCCAGGGCGGCGAGCCGGCGGGCGGTGAAGGCCGGGGCGAGCATGCGGCGCAGCCGGGTGTGGTCGGGCGGGTCCCGGAAGCCCAGGCCCCCGGGGTCGGCCAGGCCCAGGTCGCCGTCGTCGTCCCCGCCGGCGGCCGCCAGGTGGGCGAAGTCGTTGCTGAAGGCCGCGGTGTCGGCCAGCACGGCCCGGACGTCGGCGTGCCGGGTGACCAGCCAGACCGGGTTGCCGAACAGGTCCAGCCGGGTGACCGGTCCCTCCGCCCGCCGGTCGGCCAGCCAGCCGACGGGGTCGACGTCGTCCCGGGTGAGGGGGGCGAAGACGTCGTCGATCGCGAGCTCGGTCACGGGGGCTCAGTCGTCGGCGGGCGGGCCGGGGTTCCCGAGCAGGGCCCGCACGTCGAGCTCGAAGTGCACGGTCTGCAGCAGCTCGCCGGGCACCCGTTCGTCGAGGACCTCCACCACCGGCAGCGACCGCCAGAACGCCTCGGCTCCGGGGACGGCGGTGTCGGTGTGCAGGCAGAGCGTGCCGTAGCCGCCCTCGGTCACCGCCCACCTCGCTGCCGCGGTGACCAGCGCGCGGGCCACGCCGCGGCGGCGGTGCTCGGCCAGCACCCACACCCGGACCAGCTGGCCCACCGGCCGGCCGGCGTAGCGCTCGACGAGGGACTGCGGGCTGCGCGGTCCGCCGGTGCGCACCGCGGTGGTGCCCATCAGCACGCCGTCGTCGTCCCGGGCGAGCAGCAGCACCTGGCCGGGGGTGCGCAGGTAGGCGGCGGCGGGGTCGGCGACGTCGGCGTGCCACTCGGGCCGGAGGCCGTAGCCGAGGTCCTCCTCCAGGACCCGCAGCATGAGCGCCTGCGCGGGGGCGACGTCGTCGGGACCGGCCGGCTGCACGTGCACCCTTGTTGCAATCATCAGGCAACAGCCTGCCACAGCCGGTACCCGAGTAGCGTGGCGCCCACAGGCCCCACCCTGGAGGTGCACGGTGTCCGCGACCCCCACCACGGCAGCCCTGCTCGCCGAGCTCGAGCCGGTCGTCGAGGAGAACCTCAACCGGCACGAGAAGATGGCGCAGGAGTGGCACCCGCACGACTACGTGCCGTGGTCGCAGGGCCGGGACTTCGCCTTCCTGGGCGGCGAGGACTGGGCGCCGGAGCAGTCCCGGCTCGACGCCACCGCCAAGGCGGCGATGATCACCAACCTGCTCACCGAGGACAACCTCCCGAGCTACCACCGGGAGATCGCCACCCGGTTCAGCCGGGACGGCGCCTGGGGCACCTGGGTGGGCCGCTGGACGGCGGAGGAGAACCGGCACGGGATCGCCATCCGCGACTACCTCGTGGTCACCCGCGGCGTGGACCCGGTCGAGCTGGAGCGGGCCCGGATGGACTACATGACCTCGGGCTACGACTCCGGGGACAAGACCCCGCTCGAGGCGGTGGCCTACGTGTCCTTCCAGGAGCTGGCCACCCGGGTCAGCCACCGCAACACCGGCAAGGCGACCAACGATCCCGTGGCCGACCAGATGCTCGCCCGGATCGCCAAGGACGAGAACCTGCACATGGTCTTCTACCGGAACATCGTCGCCGCGGCCCTGGACATCGCCCCCGACCAGACCATGCGGGCCATCGCCGACGAGGTCATCGGCTTCGAGATGCCCGGGGCGACCATGGCCGGGTTCCGGAAGAACTCCACGATCATCGCCAAGGCCGGCATCTACGACCTGCGGCTGCACCACGACGACGTCGTGGCGCCGATCCTGCGGCACTGGAAGGTCTTCGAGCGCGACGGCTTCGGGCCCGAGGGGGAGCAGGCGCGCGAGGAGCTGGCCGCGTTCATGGCCGGCCTCGACGCCCAGGCCACGAAGTTCGTGGAGTCCCGCCAGCGGATGCGCGACCGCCTGCAGGCCAAGCAGGACACCGAGCTCGCCCCCCTCTCCCAGCAGAAGGACCCCCTCCTCCCCACCCCGAGCTGACGCTCGGTGCGGGCCCCTGGAGGGGGCCGTTCCAGCACCTCGCCCTAGGGTCGGCGGCGTGCGCCTGGCGACCTGGAACGTGAACTCCGTCCGGACCCGGGTCGACCGGGTCACCGCGTTCCTGGAGCGCAGCGGGGTGGACGTGCTGGCCATCCAGGAGACCAAGTGCCGGGACGACCAGTTCCCGCACCTGCCCTTCGAGGCCATCGGCTACGAGGTCGCCCACGTCGGGCACTCGCAGTGGAACGGCGTCGCGGTGGTGTCCCGGGTGGGCATCGACGACGTGCAGGTCGGTTTCGACGGGATGCCGTCGTGGTCGTCGAAGGAGGGCGTGGAGCCCGCCCCCGAGGCGCGCGCGATCGGGGCGACCTGCGGCGGCGTCCGGATGTGGTCGCTGTACGTGCCCAACGGCCGCCAGCTCGGCGACCCGCACCTGGCCTACAAGCTGGAGTGGCTCAAGGCGCTGCGCACGTCGGCGGCCGGCTGGCTGGCCGAGGACGGCGACGCGCAGATCGCGCTGACCGGCGACTGGAACATCGCCCCGCAGGACGACGACGTGTGGGACATGGCGGTGTTCAGCCACTCCACGCACGTCAGCCCACCCGAGCGGGCGGCGTTCGCCGCGGTGGTGGACGCCGGCTACGCCGACGTGGTGCGCCCGCACACGCCGGGGGAGTTCACCTACTGGGACTACACCCAACTGCGCTTCCCGCGCCGCGAGGGCATGCGGATCGACTTCCAGCTCTGCTCCCCGGCGCTGGCCGCCCGGGTGACCGGGGCGTCGATCGACCGGCAGGAGCGCAAGGGCAAGGGTGCCAGCGACCACGCCCCCGTGCTGGTCGACCTGACGGACTAGCGGACGACGCCCGTCGGGCCGGACGGCGGCTGCTGCTTCCCGAAGGGTCGGACGTCGCCGACCTCCGCGAGCCGGTCCAGCGCCCGGCGCCACCGCGGGGTGCGCCGTTGCTCCAGCTGGGCGATCCGGGCCTCCAGCTCGTCGACCCGGCTGACCGCCCGGACCGGCGGCGGTGGCACCGCGAGCTGGGCGAGCTGGGTGGTCAGTGCCTGCACCACCTCGGCGGCGTCGGAGGGGGAGAGGTGCACCGTGCCCACGCAGACGCTGTCGCGCCACACGCTGAGGTTGATGGCGTGCAGGTCGGGGTGCCGGGTGATCCGCACGCCCCGGCCTTGACCGCGCCGGTCCAGCACCCAGGACCCCATCCGCGACACCGCCGGCACCGTCATGGGACGACGGTCCTGGTCGGGCGCCGGTTCGTCAACAGAAGGGGAAGCGGACCCCCCGGTCCCGGTGTTCTCCCCGTGATGACCGCTGCTGCTCCCACCCGCGTCTGGACCCCGTCCCGCGTGCTGGTGACCGCGTCCGCCGCCGCCCTGCCGTACGGCCGCGCCGTCCTCGACCGGGTGCGGGCCGCCGGGGTGACCGACGTGCGGGTGCTGGCGGGCGACCGGCTGCCCAACCTGCGGGGGGACGGCGACCGGGCCGCCTTCATGGCCGCCAAGGACACCCTCGCCGTGGTCGTGGGCGCCCCGTCGAAGCGGAAGCTGCAGCCCATCCCGCCGTCGGCGGACTGGCGGTTCGACCTGGCCGAGGGCTGCCCCGCGCACTGCCAGTACTGCTACCTGGCCGGGTCGCTGTCCGGTCCGCCGGTCACCCGGGTGTTCGCCGACCTGCCCGACGTCCTGGCGTCGCTGGACGGGTACGTCGGCCGCGGGGCGGTCACCTCGGGCACCGCGGAGCGCGGCCACGAGGGGACGACGTTCGAGGCCTCCTGCTACACCGACCCCCTGGCCATCGAGCACCTCACCGGCGGGCTGGCCACCGCCATCACCCACTTCGGCACGCACGAGTGGCCCGGGCCGGTGCAGCTGCGGGCCACCACCAAGTTCGACGACGTCGAGCCGCTGCTCGACCTGCCGCACCGCGGCCGCACCCGGCTGCGCTTCTCGGTCAACGCGGCCACGGTCGGCCGGCGGTTCGAGGGCGCGACCTCGCCGGTGCCCGCCCGGGTCGCGGCCCTGGGCCGGGTGGCCGAGGCGGGCTACCCGGTCGGGCTGACCATCGCCCCGATCATGCCCGTGGAGGACTGGCGGGCCGAGTACGGCGACCTGCTGGACTCCGTCGCGAGCGTGCTGCCGACCGGGGCGGACCTGACGGTCGAGTGCATCACGCACCGCTTCACACCGGGCAGCAAGGCGACGCTGCTGGACTGGTACCCGCGCACGAAGCTGGAGATGGACGAGGACCTGCGCACCCAGAAGCGCGGGAAGTTCGGCGCGGTCAAGCACGTGTACCCGAAGCAGGTGATGGCGCAGCTGCGCGGCTGGTTCACCGAAGCGGTGGAGCAGCGGCTGCCGGGGGCGCGGTTCCTCTACTGGACGTGACCGTGCGTCCTCGGGACTTCACGCGCAGCTCCTGGTCCGTCATCCTGGGCGCCCCGCCGTGGAGGTGCCCGATGGCCACCCGCTTCGTCCCTGCGCCCGACTGGCCGAGGCCGCCCGCCGGGTGGGTGCCACCCGACGGCTGGACCCCACCCGCCGACTGGCCGGCTGCACCACCGGGGTGGGTGCACCTCGATCAGGCCCACGCCTACCGGGTGCGCTGGCTGGTCGTCTACTGGGGCGCGGTCGGCATCGCGCTGACCGGGGAGGTCCTCGCGTTCAGCGACGTCGCCCCCGCCGAAGCGCGATTGGCGATCTCCCTCGGTCTGCTCGCCATCGCCGGGAGCGCGACCATGGCGACGGACCTGCACCGCAGGAGGTTGCCCGCCGAGGAGTTCGACAAGGCCACCGCAGGGGCGCGGGTCGCCGGGATCGGTTGGTGGCTCCTCGTCGTCGTCCTCGTCGTCTTCGCGTCGGCCGAGAGCGGCCTCGGGGCCACGAGGGACGTCGACACCGACTCGGTCGTCGCGTCCACGACCACGCTGGTGGCCGCGCTCGTCGGCGTGGCCGCCTTGACGAAGGTCGTCGGGGAGGGATGGACCGAGTACAAGGCGGCCGTCGCCCGCCACCCGCACCGGTCCGGGGTCACCGCCTAACCTGGCTCCCCGTGCTCGTCCTGCTGCCGCCGTCGGAGACCAAGCACGCCGGCGGGTCGGGCGCGCCGCTGGACCTGGCCGCGCTGACCGCCGCCGACGAGCTGACCGCGACCCGGGCCCAGCTGGTCGACGCCCTCGTCGCGCTGGCCGACGACCTGCCCGCGTCCCGCGCCGCGCTGGGGCTGTCCCCGGCCCAGGACGACGAGGTCGAGCGCAACGCCGCGCTGCGCACCGCGCCGACGCTGCCGGCGATCCAGCGCTACACCGGCGTGCTCTACGACGCCCTCGACGTCGGCACCCTGACGAAGGTGCAGCGCGCCAAGGCCGGCGCCCGCCTGGCGGTGGGGTCGGCGCTCTTCGGCGTCGTCCGGGCCGGGGACCCGATCCCGGCCTACCGGCTGTCCGCCCACTCCCACCTGCCCGGCCTGCCGAACCTGCGGGCGGTGTGGAAGCCGGTGCTGGCGCCGGTGCTCGCCGCGACCGAGGGCCTGGTCGTCGACCTGCGCTCGGGCAGCTACCAGGCGCTGGCCCCGGTGCCGGGTGCGGTCACCGTCGACGTGGTCAGCGAGCGCGCCGACGGCTCACGGGCGGTGGTCAGCCACTTCAACAAGGCGCACAAGGGCCGGGTTGCCCGGCTGCTGGTCACCAGCCGCGCCGAGCCCGGCGACGTCACCTCGCTGGTGGCCCTGCTGCGCCGGGGAGGGTTCCACGTGGAACGCGCCCGCGGCAGCAGCGCGCTGACCCTCGTCGTCCCCGCCTGAGCTGTCGCAGAACGAGACAGCCGCCCGGGCGCGGTCCGGGCCGGACCGCGCCAGACTGGCCGCATGATCTTCATCTGCGTCCGTTTCCCGGTGAAGCCCGAGCACGCCGACCGCTGGCCCGAGATCTCGCGGGAGTTCACCGAGGCCACCCGCGCCGAGCCCGGCAACCTCTTCTTCGAGTGGGCCCGCAACGTCGAGGACCCGAACGAGTACATCGTGGTCGAGGGGTTCCAGGACGACGCCGCCGAGGCGCACGTGACCGCCGACCACTTCAAGAAGGCGCAGGCGGAGCTGCCGCAGTACCTGGTGCGCACGCCGAAGGTCCGCAACATGCAGATCCCGGGCGAGCACTGGGACGACCTGGGCGAGTTCACCGTCTCCTGACGCACGCGTGCCCCCGACCCGGCCGGGTCGGGGGCACGCGGGGGTTCGTCAGAGCTTGGCGATGTCGATCACGAAGCGGTAGCGGACGTCGGAGGCGACGACCCGCTCGTAGGCCTCGTCGATCTGGTCGCCGCCGATGACCTCGACCTCGGCGCCCAGGCCGTGCTCGGCGCAGAAGTCCAGCATCTCCTGGGTCTCGCGGATGCCGCCGATCTTGGAGCCGGCCAGCGAGCGCCGGTTCTGGATGAGGGAGAACGCGGCCTCCTTCATCGGCTCCTCGGGCGCGCCGACCTCGACCAGCGTGCCGTTGACCCGCAGCAGGCCCAGGTAGGCGTCGAGGTCCAGGGTGGCCGAGACGGTGTTGACGATCAGGTCGAACTCACCGGCCAGCTTCTCGAAGGTCTCCGGGTCGCTGGTGGCGTAGTAGTGCTGCGCGCCCAGGCGGAGGCCGTCCTCCTGCTTCTTCAGCGACTGCGACAGCACGGTGACCTCGGCGCCCAGGGCGGCGGCGATCTTCACGCCCATGTGGCCGAGCCCGCCGAGGCCGACGATCGCGACCTTCTTGCCGGGCCCTGCGCCCCAGTGCTTGAGCGGGGAGTAGAGGGTGATGCCGGCGCACAGCAGCGGGGCGGCTGCGTCGAGCTCGATGCCCTCGGGGATGCCGAGGACGTAGTTCTCGTCGACGACGATCTGCTCGGAGTAGCCGCCGTCGGTGGGCTTGCCGTCCTGCATGCCGCCGTACGTGCCGGTCTCGCCCTGCAGGCAGTACTGCTCCTCGCCGGCCCTGCAGTTCTCGCACTCGCGGCAGGAGTCGACGAAGCAGCCGACGCCGACCCGGTCACCCACCTTGTACTTGGTCACCTCGGCACCGACCTCGGCGACGGTGCCTGCGATCTCGTGGCCGGGGACCAGCGGGTAGTTCGCGGCACCCCACTCGTCGCGGGCGGTGTGGATGTCGGAGTGGCAGATGCCGGCGTAGGCGATCTCGATGCGGACGTCGTGCGGCCGGACGTCCCGGCGCTCGATGGTGGTGCGCTCGAAGCTGCCACCGGCGCTGGCGGTGGCCCGGGCGGTCACGGTCGTGGGCACAGGTGTCTCCTCGGGTCGGGTTCGGGGGGTGCGCCGCCGAGCAGCGCCACTGACCCCTACCCGGGCGCATTGCGCGCAATGCATGTGGGAGCGGGTTCACAGCTCCTTCGCGAACCAGGCCGTGTCGACCCACCGGCCGAACTTCCGGCCGACCTCGCCGAGCGTGCCGACGTGGGCGAAGCCGAAGGCCCGGTGCAGCGCCTCCGAGGCCGGGTTCGGCAGGGCGACCACCGCCAGCGCCCGGTGCAGGTCCTGCCCGGCCAGTGCGTCGAACAGGGCGGTGTAGAGCGCCGTCCCGATCCCGTGCCCGGTGGCGTCGGGGGCGAGGTAGACGCTGGTCTCCACGGTGGCGTCGTAGGCCGGGCGCGGCCGGAACGGTCCGCTCGCGGCGAAGCCGACCACGGCGCCGTCCCGTTCGGCGACCAGGACCCGGTGCCGGCCGCCGGGGTGCGCGGCCAGCCAGGCGGCGCGGTCGGCCTCGGTGGGCGGCACCGTGTCGAAGGTGGCCACGGAGTGCACGACGTGGTGGCCGTAGACGGCGGTGATCGCGGGGACGTCGGCGGGGACGGCGGGGCGGACGGTCACCGGGCCAGTGTCCGTCGTCCTCAGGTCTCTTACCGCTGAGGTACTTCCCGCGCTACGGTCCCCGGGTGACCGACGAGCTGTGCACCCGCCCCGCCACCGAGCTGGCCGACCTCGTCCGCCGCCGGGAGGTCAGCGCCCGCGAGCTCCTCGAGGCGCACCTGGCCCGGATCGACCGGTACGACGGCCAGGTCAACGCGATCGTGACCCGCGACGACGACGCCGCCCGGGCCGCCGCCGACGAGGCCGACGCCCGGCTGGCCCGCGGCGAGGTGGTCGGGCCGCTGCACGGCGTCCCGGTGGCGCACAAGGACACCCACCAGACCGGCGGCATGCGCACCACCTGGGGCTCGCCGCTGCACCGCGACACCGTGCCGGCCCGTGACGAGCTGGTGGTGGCCCGGCTGCGCGAGGCCGGCGCCATCCGGGTGGGCAAGACCAACGTGCCCGAGTTCGCCGCCGGGTCGCACACGTTCAACACCCTCTTCGGCGCCACGCACAACCCCTACCGGCACGGCCTGTCCGCCGGCGGGTCCTCCGGCGGGGCCGCCGCGGCGCTGGCCGCCGGGTTCGTGCCGCTGGCCGAGGGCAGCGACATGGGCGGCTCGCTGCGCAACCCGGCGGCCTTCTGCAACGTCGTCGGGCTGCGGCCCACCCCCGGCCGGGTGCCCTCGCACCCCACCGCGATCGGCTGGTCGCAGCTGTCGGTGCAGGGCCCGATGGGCCGCACCGTCTCCGACGTCGCGCTGGGCCTGTCGGTGCTCGCCGGGCCGGACCCCCGGGTGCCGATCTCGCTCGCGGACCCCGGCAGCGGGTTCGCCGCACCGCTGCCCACCGAGCTGACCGGGCTGCGCATCGCCTGGACGCCCGACCTCGGCGGCCGGGTGCCGGTCGACCCGGCGATCACCGAGGTGCTCATGGCGCAGCTGGGCGTCTTCCGCGACCTCGGCGCCGCCGTCGAGGAGGACTGCCCCGACCTGACCGGCGCCGACGAGGCGTTCGGCACGCTGCGCGCGTGGCTGTTCGAGGCCTCCTTCGGCGACGCCGTCCGCCGCTCGCCGGAGCTGGTCAAGGACACCATCAAGTGGAACGCCGCGGTCGGTGCGTCGTTGACCGGTGCGGACGTGGGCCGGGCCGAGGTCGCGCACACGACGCTGTACGAGCGGGTCGTGGAGTTCTTCACCCGGTACGACGTGCTGCTGGCCCCGGTCACCCAGGTGCTGCCCTTCCCGGTGGAGCAGGAGTACCCGACCCAGGTCGCGGGGGTGGAGTTCGAGGACTACCTGGGCTGGATGCGGTCCTGCACGCTGATCAGCGCCACCGGCTGCCCGGCGCTCAGCGTCCCGGGCGGGTTCACCCCCGACGGGCTGCCGGTGGGCCTGCAGGTCATCGGCGCCCCGCGGGCCGACCGCCGGGTGCTCGAGGTCGGCCACGCCTTCGAGCAGGCCACCCGCTTCGGGGAGCGCCGCCCCGACCTGGGGTGACCCCCGCGGGCGCAGCGCCGGCCGGGCAGGATGGCCGGGGTGGATCCCCTGAACCCGCCGTGGTGGACCGCCGCCGTCGTCTACCAGGTGTACCCCCGCTCCTTCGCCGACTCCGACGGCGACGGCGTGGGCGACATCAACGGGGTCCGCGGCAAGCTGGACCACCTGGCCGACCTCGGCGTGGACGTCGTCTGGCTGTCCCCGGTCTACCGCTCGCCGCAGGACGACAACGGCTACGACATCAGCGACTACCGCGACGTCGACCCGGTGTTCGGCACCCTCGCCGACCTCGACGCGCTCATCGCCGAGGCCCACGACCGGGGCATCAAGGTCGTGATGGACCTGGTGGTCAACCACACCAGCGACGAGCACCCGTGGTTCGTGGAGAGCCGGTCGAGCACCACCAACCCGAAGCGGGACTGGTACTGGTGGCGCGACCCCCGCCCGGGCGAGCACCCCCAGCCGACCAGCTGGCAGTCGTTCTTCTCCGGGCCGGCGTGGGAGCTCGACGCGACCACCGGCCAGTACTACCTGCACCTGTTCAGCCGCAAGCAGCCCGACCTGAACTGGGAGAACCCCGAGGTCCGGGCCGCGGTGCACGAGATGATGCGGTGGTGGCTGGACCGGGGGGTCGACGGCTTCCGGATGGACGTCATCAACATGATCAGCAAGCACCCCGACCTCGCCGACGGCCCACCGATCCCGGGGTCGCCGTGGACCGACGGGTCGGCGTCCTACCTGTTCGGTCCGCGGCTGCACGAGTTCCTCGCCGAGATGCACCGCGAGGTGTTCGCCGGTCGGGACGCCGACCTCATCACCGTCGGCGAGATGCCCGGGGTCACCGTCGAGCAGGCCCGCGAGGTCACCGACCCGCGGCGCCGCGAGCTGGACATGGTCTTCCAGTTCGAGCACGTCGGCCTCGACCACGGCGACTCGAAGTGGGATGCCCGCCCGCTGCGGCTGACCGACCTCAAGGCCTCGCTGGGCCGCTGGCAGGCCGGGCTGGCCGACGTCGGCTGGAACTCCCTCTACTGGGACAACCACGACCAGCCCCGCGCCGTCTCCCGCTTCGGCGACGACTCACCCCGGTACCGCCGCGACTCGGCGACCTGCCTGGCCACCCTGCTGCACGGCCACCGCGGGACGCCGTACGTGTACCAGGGCGAGGAGATCGGCATGGCCAACTCCCGCTGGGCCGACGTCCGCGACTTCCGGGACATCGAGTCGCTGAACCACTACGCCGACGCGACCGCCCGGGGCGAGGACCCGGAGCAGGTGCTCGCCGCGCTGCGCCCGGCCAGCCGGGACAACGCCCGCACCCCCGTGCAGTGGGACGGGACCGAGCACGCCGGCTTCACCACCGGCGAGCCGTGGATCGCGGTCAACCCCGACCACGTGGACTGGAACGTCGCCGCCCAGCGCGAGGACCCGCACTCGGTGCTGGCCCACCACCGCGCGCTGATCGCGCTGCGGCACGCGAACCGCACGGTGCAGCTGGGTGCGTTCGCGATGCTGCTGCCCGACCACGAGGACGTCTACGCCTACACCCGGACCCTGCACGAGGACGGGCCGGACGACGAGACCCTGCTCGTGGTGTGCAACGTGTCGGCCAACCCCTACCCGCTCGCCGACCTGCTGCCCGAGGCCGTCAGCGCCGAGCTGGTCCTGGGCAACCGCGACCACCTGCCCGACCACGACCCCGCCGTCCTCGGCCCCTGGGACGCGCGGATCCTGCGCCTGCGCTGACCCCGGCAGCTCGGCGTGGATCAGGTGCGACGGGCAGCGTGCATCCTCCCCACCCGACGTCGGTGGCGGAGGATGCACGTTCCTCGTCCCAGCTGATCCACGCCGGGGCGGCGGGTCAGGCCCGGCGCAGCCCCCGCAGGGTGCGGACGGCGACCACCAGCTCGGCCAGCTCGTGCGACTCCCCGGCGGCCAGCTCGGCCAGCTGGGCGGCGGCCCGGCGCTGGCCGGTGTCCCAGCGGTCGGCCCAGCGGGTCACCAGCGCCGCCGGGTCCTCCTCGTCCGAGGTCCGCCCACGCAGCACCTCGGTGGTCAGCGCGGCCTGCTCGGCGGTGAGGTCGTCGCGCAGCGCCGCCCGGGCCATCGCCGGCCACCGCCGGTCGCGGGGCAGCCCGGTGATCAGCTCGCGCAGCGGCACCAGGTCCAGCCGCGCGGCCAGGGTCTCCCAGACCCGGCCGGCCAGCGGCACCGGCGCCCCGGTGCCCTC
>NZ_JAMXRZ010000116.1 GCF_024124375.1 Klenkia sp. PcliD-1-E | reverse complement strand
CCTGGCCCCGGCCCGCGCGGCCGTCGCCGCGCTCGGCGCCCTGGCCGGGGAGGACTGGCCGGCCGTGGCCGCCGCGCACGCCCGGGTGCACACCGCACTGGTCACCGCCGCCGGCAGCCCGCGCATCACCGACGCCTACTCCCGGCTGCACTCGGAGCTGCTGCTCCTCCTGGTGCACGTGGCACCGGCCCACGACGTCCCGCGGCTGGCCGCCGAGCACGAGGCCTACCTCGAGCAGGTGCAGGCCCGGGGCCCGGCAGCGGTCCAGGACCACCTGGCCGCCAGCACGGCGGTCATCCTGGCCGCCCGGGGCTCAGGGCCGGGCCGGGACGGGCACGGGGAACACCGACCGGACCACGGGTCGGGTCCGTAGCCACCGGGTGAGCGCGGTGAGCGGGCGGCGCAGCACCCACCAGCCGAGCAGTGCCACCCCCGCGCCCACCAGCAGCCCGGCCGCGACGTCCCACGGGTAGTGCGCGGCGACGTACACCCGGGCGCCGGCCATGAGCACCGCGAGGACGGCGGCGACGACGCCGAGGCGGCGGGAGACCAGCCACAGCCCGGCCGCGCAGGCCCCGGCCACCACCGCGTGGTCGGAGGGGAAGGAGGCGTCGGTGGTCCGGGTGGCCAGCACGAGCAGGCCCGGGTGGGTGGCGTAGGGCCGGGCCTCGCCGACCGCGGCGCCGATCCCCTGGTTCAGGGCCAGGGCGACCACGGCGGCCACCGGCGCCCAGCCGGCGGCCGCGAGCTCCCGGTCGGACCTGCCCCGACGGGTCCACAGCGCGACGGCGAGGAGGACGCCGACCAGCACCAGGCCGTAGGTGGCGTACAGCAGCGCCGGGGTGTGCAACCAGCCGGTGCGCCGGGCGAACCCGTTCACCGCCAGCAGCAGGCGGTCGTCGGTGCGGTGCAGCTCGGTCACGGGTGGGCTCCTGGCGGGCGGTGGCGGGGGACCGGTCGAGGGTCCCCGCCACCGCTGTCAGGGGGCTGTGCCGAGGATGTCGGCAGCCCGTGCGCTCAGGGGCGGGGCAGCGGGCGCAGCACGGTGACCAGCAGCCAGATGACCCCGGCGGTCAGCACCATCGCGCCGGGGATGTGCACCCAGAGCGTGTCGCGGCCACCGACCGCGGCCTGGGCGATGGTGGCCAGGAAGACGACGACGGCCAGCACGGCCAGCCCGACGCGGGCACGGCCCTGCCGCCACAGCACGATCGCGGCGATCGCGCCGATGCCGGAGAACACGTGCAGCGCGATCGCGCCGGCGGCGTGCAGCTCCTCGGGGCCGCCGCGGGGGAACAGCTGGCCGGCGGTGATGAACTGGAACAGCACGCCCAGCGCGGTCAGGACGGTGGCGACCTGCAGGACGCGGACGACGGCGGTCGGTGCGGTGGTGTCGGAGGCGGCAGTGGCTCGGGTCATGCCGGGAGTGTGGGGACACGGCACCGGTGCCCGCCCGCCCGACCGGCGGATGCACACGTGATGCACAGGTCAGGCCCGCCACGCCCCACGGCGGAGCATCCGCAGGCCGTTGAGCGCGACCAGCACCGTCGACCCCTCGTGCCCGGCGACACCCAGCGGCAGGGGCAGGTGGCCGACGAGGTCCCAGCTGACCAGCGCCACGACGACCGTGCCGGCGAGCACCAGGTTCTGCACGACCAGCCGCCGGGCCCGGCGCGAGAGCCCGACCAGCGCCGGCAGCGTGGCCAGGTCGTCGCGCACCACGACGACGTCCGCGCTGGCCACGGTCAGGTCCGAGCCCACCCCGCCCATGGCCGCGCCCACGTCGGCGGCGGCCAGCGCGGGGGCATCGTTGACGCCGTCGCCGACCACCAGCACCCGGTGGCCGGCGGCCTGCAGCCCGCGCACCGCGGCGACCTTGTCCTCGGGCAGCAGACCGGCCCGGACGTCGGTGATGCCGAGCTCGGCGGCCAGGCGCTGCAGCTCGGGCAGCAGCATGCCCGACAGGCCGGCGCCGCGACGGCGCTTCCCGGCCACGGCCGCGGCGTCCTCGTTCGGGGCGCCGTCGACCACGGAGGTGGTGTCGCTCACGTACAGGTCCTTCCCTGCGGTGACCCGCGCCTCCTGGCGCAGGAGATGACCTCGGACCTCTCGGGTTCACCCGGGTGAGGACCGGGCGGGACCGAGGAGGGGTGGGTCTGTGGGGAGCGAGGCGGAGGACGGCGGTTCGGCACGTCGGGTACGTCTCGCGTGGTGCTCGCCCGAGGGCGGCTGTGCACCAGCCTAGGCACGACTGGCTGCGCCTTACAACACCGGCTGTCCCCGGTGCCTTCCCAGGCAGGTCAGGACGATACAGCACCGTTCTCGTGCGCTGCCCCGTGCCGCACGCGCGCGCCACCGGTGTCGACCGGCAGGTCGAGGACCTGCCAGCCCTCGGGGACGACGGTGTGCACCAGCGGCGCGTGGCCGGGCTCGGCGCCCAGCACCAGCACGCTGGGGCCGGCGCCGGACACGACCGCGGCGTGCCCGGCGTCGCGCAGGTCGCCGACCAGGGCGGCGGTGGCCGGCATGTGCGGCCCGCGCTGGTCCTGGTGCAGGCGGTCCTCGGTGGCCGGGAGCAGCAGCTCGGGCGCAGCGGTGAGCGCGTGCACCAGCAGGGCGGCGCGGCCGGCGTTGAAGGCGGCGTCGCCGTGCGGCACGGTCGGCGGCAGCAGGGCCCGCGCGACGTGCGTGGACAGCGTGGTGCTCGGCACGCACACCACCGGGGTGACCCGCGGGTCCACGGCCAGGGAGGTGGCCCGGGCGCCGTCCTCGCCCGACCAGGACAGGGTCAGCCCGCCCAGCAGGCAGGCCGCGACGTTGTCGGGGTGGCCCTCGATGACGTCGGCGAGGGCCAGCACGCGCTCCTCGTCGATCCCGGTGACCGCCGGGCACAGCGCCCAGGCCGCGAGGACGCCGGCCACGACCGCGGCGGCCGAGGAGCCCAGGCCGCGGCCCTGGGGGATGGCGTTGCGGGCACGCAGCTGCAGGCCGGGGGGGAGCCAGCCGAGGTCGTCGCAGGCGGCCTGGAAGGCCCGCACGACCAGGTGCGACTCGTCGCGGGGCAGCTCGGCGGCACCGATCCCCTCCACCTCGACGTGGTAGCCGTCGGCGACGCAGACCTCGACCTCGTCGTGCAGGGCGAGCGCGAGCCCGGCGCTGTCGAAGGCGGGGCCGAGGTTGGCGCTGGTGGCCGGCACGCGGATGCGCACCGGGGCGGGGCCGCTCACAGCCCCAGCTGCGCGGCGGCGGCCGCGGCGTCGACGGGGACGGTGACCGGGGCGGGGGCACCGGAGATCGCCCACTCGGGGTCCTTGAGGCCGTTGCCGGTGACGGTGCAGACCACCCGCTGGCCCGGCTCGAGCTCGCCGGCCTCGGCGACCTGCAGCAGCCCCGCGACCGAGGCGGCCGACGCGGGCTCGACGAAGACGGCCTCGGTGCGGGCCAGCAGCCGGTAGGCGGCCAGGATCGCGCGGTCGGTGACCGCGTCGATGCGCCCGCCGGACTCGTCGCGGGCCGCCAGGGCCTTGGTCCAGGACGCGGGGTTGCCGATCCGGATCGCGGTGGCGATGGTGCTCGGGTTCTCGACGACCGCGCCGGACACGATCGGGGCGGCGCCGGCGGCCTGGAAGCCGAACATGCGGGGGCGACGGGTGGCCGGGCCGGGGTGCGAGGAGTCCACGCAGTACTCGCGGTAGCCCTGCCAGTAGGCGGTGATGTTGCCGGCGTTGCCGACCGGCAGGCAGTGGATGTCCGGGGCGTCGCCGAGGACGTCGACGACCTCGAAGGACGCGGTCTTCTGGCCCTCGATGCGGTACTGGTTGACGCTGTTCACCAGGCTGACCGGGTAGTCGATCGCCAGCTTGGAGGCCAGCGCCAGGCAGTCGTCGAAGTTGCCCTCCACCTGCAGCAGCTTGGCGCCGTGCACCAGCGCCTGGGCGAGCTTGCCGGTGGCGATCTTGCCCTGCGGCACCAGGACGGCGCAGACCAGCCCGGCGCGGGCGGCGTAGGCCGCGGCGCTCGCGGAGGTGTTGCCGGTGGAGGCGCAGATGACCGCCTGGGCGCCCTCCTCGACGGCCTTGGTGATGGCCATCGTCATGCCGCGGTCCTTGAACGACCCGGTCGGGTTGGCCCCCTCGACCTTCAGGTACACCTCGCACCCGGTGCGCCGCGACAGCTCGGGGGCGGGCACCAGCGGGGTGGCGCCCTCCTGCAGCGTGACCACCGGGGTGGACGCGGTGACCGGGAGCCGGTCCCGGTAGGCCTCGATGAGCCCCGGCCAGAACGGCGAAGCGGCGGTCATGCCAGTCCCTCCACGCGCAGCACGCTGGTCACGGCCCGGACGGCCGGCATCCCGCGCAGCGCGGCGATCGTGGCAGACAGGGCGGAGTCCGGTGCCCGGTGGGTGACGATGACCAGGGTCGCGGCCTCGCCCGCGCCGTCCTGGCGCACGGTGGAGATGCTGACCCCCTGCGCGGCGAACTCCTGCGCCACCTGCGCGAGCACGCCCGGGACGTCGGCCACGTCGAGGCTGACGTGGTAGCGGGTGGGGGTGTCGGCCATCGGCGCGACCGGCAGCCCGGCGTACACCGTCGTCCCCGGGCCCGCGGCGCCGGCGACCCGGTTGCGGGCCACGGCGACCAGGTCGCCCAGCACGGCCGACGCGGTGGGCTCGCCCCCGGCGCCCTGCCCGTAGAACATCAGCTGCCCGGCGGCCTCGGCCTCGACGAACACCGCGTTGAACGCCCCGCCGACGGAGGCCAGCGGGTGCGAGGTGGGGATCATCGCCGGGTGCACCCGCACGGCGACCGACGCTCCGTCCTCGCCCTCGACCTTCTCGCAGATCGCCAGCAGCTTGACCGTGCAGCCGATCTCGGCGGCGCGGGCGACGTCGGTGGCGCTGACCGCGGCGATGCCCTCGCGGTGCACGTCGGCGGCGGTGACCGGGGTGTGGAAGGCCAGCGAGGCCAGGATGGCGGCCTTCGCGGCGGCGTCGAAGCCGTCGACGTCGGCGGTGGGGTCGGCCTCGGCGTAGCCCAGCTCGGTGGCCTCGGCCAGCGCCTCGGCGAACCCGGCGCCGGTCTCGGCCATCCGGGACAGGATGTAGTTCGTCGTCCCGTTGACGATGCCGACCACCCGGGTCAGCTGGTCCCCGGCCAGCGACTCGCGCAGCGGGCGCAGCAGCGGGATGGCCCCGGCGACGGCGGCCTCGTAGTACAGGTCGACGCCGGCCTCGGCGGCCGCGGCGTGCAGCGCGACGCCGTCGTCGGCCAGCAGTGCCTTGTTCGCGCTGACCACGCCCTTCCCGGCGGCGAACGCGGCCAGCATCAGCTCGCGGGCCGGGTCGATGCCGCCGATGACCTCGACGACCAGGTCGACGTCGTCGCGGGTGACCAGTGCGTGCGCGTCGGTGGTGAGCAGGTGCGCGGGCACCTCGGGGTGCCGGTCGGGCCGGCGGACGGCGACCCCGGCCACCTCGACCGGGCGGCCGACGCGGGCGGTGATGTCACCGGCCTGCTCGTCCAGCAGCCGGAGCACCGCCGAGCCGACCGTGCCGCAGCCCAGCAGGGCGACCCGCAGCGGTGCCGTCGGGGGCGCGCTCACGAGCCCACCCCCACCGCGGGCTGGGACGGCGGGACGGCGGGCGCGGGGACGTCGGCGAGGACGGCGTCGAGGGCGAACACGTCGGACAGTGTCTGACGCCGCACGACCGGGGTGGACACCCCGTCCCGCACGGCGACCACCGGCGGCTTGAGCAGGTAGTTGTAGTTCGACGCCATCGACCAGCAGTAGGCCCCGGTCGCGGCGACGGCGAGCAGGTCGCCGGGGACGACGTCCGAGGGCAGCCACAGGTCGCGCACCAGCACGTCGCCGCTCTCGCAGTGCTTGCCCACCACGCGGCACAGCGCGGGCGGGGCGTCGGAGACCCGGTTGGCCAGCACGCAGGTGTAGGCGGCGTCGTAGAGGGCCGTGCGGATGTTGTCGCTCATCCCGCCGTCCACCGACACGTAGTTGCGCACTCCGGGGGTCCCCGGGGCGCCCGAGGAGCCCAGCCGGACCGGCTTGATCGTGCCGATCTCGTAGAGGGTCACCGTGCCGGGCCCGGCGATCGCGCGCCCGGGCTCGACGGCCAGCCGCGGCACCGGCAGGCCCAGCGCCGCGCACTCGGCGGCCACGACCGCCCGCATCCGGGCGGCGACGTCGGCCGGGGCGACCGGGTCGTCCTCGGCGAGGTAGGCGATGCCGAAGCCGCCGCCGAGGTTGAGCTGGCCCAGCACGACGCCGGTGGCCTGCTCGACCTGGGCCATGAGCCCGACGACGCGGTGCGCGGCGGCCTCGAAGCCCTGGGTGTCGAAGATCTGGCTGCCGATGTGGCTGTGCAGGCCGGCGAGCTCCAGCGCCGGCTCCCGGATCACCCTGACGGCGGCGGTGAGCGCGTCGCCGGTGGCGAGGGAGAACCCGAACTTCTGGTCCTCGTGGGCGGTGGCGATGAACTCGTGCGTGTGCGCCTCGATGCCCACTGTGGTGCGCACCAGGACCGCGACCGGCGCCCCGCCGGCGGCCACCCGCGCGGCGGCCAGCGGCACCAGCCGGTCGACCTCGTCGAAGGAGTCCAGCACCACGTGCCCGACCCCGGCGTCCACGGCCAACGCGAGCTCGACCAGGGACTTGTTGTTGCCGTGCAGCGCGATCCGCTCGGCCGGGAACCCGGCGGCCAGCGCGACCGACAGCTCGTTCCCGCTGCAGACGTCCAGGTGCAGCCCGTCCTCGGCGACCCAGCGGGCGACCTGCCCGCACAGGAACGCCTTGGAGGCGTAGTGCACGTCGGCACCGGCGAAGCCCTCGCGGAAGTCCGCGGCGCGGCCGCGGAAGTCGGCCTCGTCCAGCACGAACAGCGGGGTGCCGTGCTCGCGGGCCAGCTCGGTCACCGGCCGGCCGGCCAGGTGCAGCTCGCCGCCCACCCGGGTGGCCCCGCGCGGCCAGACCGCGGCGTCGAGCTCGCCGAGGGAGGCCGGCGGTGCGCCGGCGGCCGAGGGCGGGGTGATGTTCCCGTGCAGCGGCCCCGCCGGGTGGGCCCTCACATCCGCTCCGGGGCGTGCACGCCGAGCACGGCCAGGCCGTTGCGCAGCACGGTGCGGGTCGCCGAGCACAGCCACAGCCGGGCGACCGTGGTGGCGGTGGCCTCCTCGTCGCCGCGGGGCAGCACCCGGCAGGCGTCGTAGAAGCGGTGGTAGGTGCCGGCCAGCTCCTCCAGGTAGCGGGCCACCCGGTGCGGGGCGCGCAGCTCGGCGGCGGCGGTCACGACCCGGGGGAACTCGGCGATCGCGCGCAGCAGGTCGACCTCGCGGGGGTGGGCGAGCTGGGCGGCGTCCACGGTGTCGGCGGTGCCCAGGTCGATGCCCAGGTCGGCCGCGCCGCGCAGCAGCGAGCAGATCCGGGCGTGCGCGTACTGCACGTAGAAGACGGGGTTGTCGCTGGCCTGGGAGCTCCACAGGTCCAGGTCCAGGTCGATCTGCTGGTCCACCGACGCCCGGGCCAGCGCGTAGCGCGCGGCGTCGGCCCCGACGGCCTCGACCAGGTCGTGCAGCAGCACGAAGTTGCCCTTGCGCTTGCTCATCCGGACGGTCTCGCCGTCCTTCACCAGGTTGACCAGCTGGCCCAGCAGGATCTCCAGGTTCTGCGCCGGGTCGTCGCCGAGCGCGGCCACCAGCGCCTTGTAGCGGCCCACGTAGCCGGCGTGGTCGGCGCCCAGCATGATCACGACCCGGTCGAAGCCCCGGTCGCGCTTGTCCTGGTAGTAGGCGCAGTCGGCGGCGAAGTAGGTCCAGTCGCCGTCGCTCTTGACCAGCGGCCGGTCCTTGTCGTCGCCGAAGGTCGTGGTGCGCAGCCAGGTCGCGCCGTCGGCCTCGTAGACGTGCCCGCGCTCGCGCAGCGTGCCGACCACCTTCTCCAGGGCCCCGGAGGCGTGCAGCGTGGCCTCGGAGAAGTAGGTGTCGAACTCCACGCCGAAGTCGGCCAGCGAGGTCTTGATCTCGGCGAACATCAGCTCGACGCCGCGCACCCGGAACCGCTCCTGCTCCTGCTCGGCGGGCAGCTCGGTCACCCCGGGCTCGGCCGCGACGACCTGACCGGCGATCTCGCCGACGTAGTCGCCGGCGTAGCCGTCCTCGGGCACCGGCCGGCCGTGCGCCGCGGCCTGCAGGCTGCGCGCGAACCGGTCGATCTGGGAGCCGGCGTCGTTGAAGTAGTACTCCCGGCTGACGTCGGCTCCGGTCGCGGTGAGCAGCCGTCCCAGCGCGTCGCCGACCGCTGCCCAGCGGGTCGAGCCCAGCGTCACCGGGCCGGTCGGGTTGGCCGACACGAACTCCAGGTTGACCTTCAGCCCCGCGAAGGCGTCGGTGCGACCGTAGGCCTCCCCCGCCGTCACCGCGTCGACCGCGATCTGGCCCAGCGCGCCCTGCGCGAAGGTGATGTTGAGGAAGCCCGGGCCCGCGACGTCGACCCGGTCGATGCCCGGCTGCGCGCGCAGGTCGTCGGCGAGCACCTCGGCCACCTCGCGCGGCGGGCGGCCGGCCTGCTTGGCCAGCTTCAGCGCCACCGTGGTGGCGTAGTCGCCGTGCTCGGGGTTGCGCGGGCGCTCCACGACGACGTCGTCGGGGACGTCGACGGACAGGGCCCCGCGCTCGACGGCCGCACCGACGACGGCACGGACCAGGGCACTGAGCTGCTCGGGTGTCACCTGGCGATCGTAGGGGGCCGGAACCCGCGGCTCCCCCGCGACGTTGCACACCCCGGGACGGACGTGCGCCTCGTCACGTCGACCGGTCCGCACAGGTTCGGCACCTAGACTCCCGGGCCGGACCAGCACGTGGACCCGCCGCCGCCCCCGCCGCGCTGCCGGGGTCCGTGCCCTGGACGACCCGCCCACCGGCCCCGGACCCGTCCGGACCCGACCCCCCTGGAGAGGCCTTGCCCGAGGACCGCACGCCCGACGCCGCGAAGGACACCGCCGGCCCCGCCCGGCGCACGCCCGGCAAGGGCGCCGGCGGCCGCCAGGCCACGCCCGCCGGCAAGGGGCTGGGCAAGGGCACAGGGAGCAAGGGCGCACCCGGGAAGGGCGCGGGGTCGCGTCCAGGCGGCAAGGGCGGGCGCACCCGGCCGCAGCAGGCCGTCGTCGCCAAGCCCAAGCCGTGGGGCCTCATCGCCGCCGCCGTGGCCGTCGTCGTGTTCGCCGGCGCGGTCATCGGCTACGCCGTCTACGCGGTGAACCGCAGCAACGCCGACCGGATCACCGCCGCCGACCAGATCCAGGGCGTGCAGGTCTTCGACTACGCCGCCGGCCAGCAGCACGTGACCGAGAACGTCTCCTACCAGGAGAACCCGCCGGTCGGCGGGCCGCACGACCCGTACTGGGCCGACTGCACCGGCACCGTCTACGACATCGACATCCGGCACGAGAACGCCGTGCACTCCCTCGAGCACGGCGCCGTGTGGATCACCTACGACCCCGACGTGCTCAGCCAGGACGACGTCGACACGCTGGCCGACGTCGTGCGGGGCAACTCCGGCCTGATGCTCTCGCCCTACGCCGGCCTGTCCACCGCCTCCGACCTGGACACCCCGATCAGCCTGGAGTCCTGGAACCACCGGCTCGGCGTGGACTCCGTCGACGACCCGCGCATCCAGCAGTACGTCGACTTCTTCACCTACGGCACCGACGCCGACGGCACCTCTCTGTACCCCGAGGTCGGCGCCAGCTGCCAGAACCCGCAGTTCGCCGCGAATCCGCTGCCCGCCGACGCCGGCAGCGAGCCGATCGGCAGCAGCGATGCCCCCACCACCGACTCGGCCGCGCCGACCACCGACGCGACGGAGCCCACCGCCGAGCCCACCGCCACGACGGCTCCCTGACCCGGCGCCGGGACGCCCCGGCCCCGTACGAGGTGATCTGACCTTGTCCTCCACCCTCACCGACCGCCCCGCCGACGAGCGGTCCGACGACGCACCCGCCCCGCGGTCACGGCGCTGGCTGGCCGCCGGGCTGGTGGCGGTCATCGCTGCCGGGCTGCTGGTCATCGGTGGCGGACTCGCCGTCGCGCTGGGCGTCGGGCGCACCGACACCCCGGCGGCGGGGTCCGTGGACGCCGGGTTCTCCCTGGACATGTCCGTCCACCACCTGCAGGCCGTGGAGATGGCCAACCTCGCGCAGGGACGCACCACCGACCCCGAGGTGCTGTCGCTGGCCTTCGACATCTCGCAGACCCAGCTGAACCAGGTCGGCCGGATGCAGGGCTGGCTGACGCTGTGGGGCCTGCCGATCACCGGTGCCGGCGACATGTCCTGGATGGGGTCGTCGATGCACGACCACTCCGGCGGCGGGCTGATGCCGGGCATGGCCACCGAGGACGAGCTCGACCAGCTGCGGGCAGCGACCGGCGGCGACTTCGACGTGCTCTTCCTGCAGCTGATGATCCGGCACCACCAGGGCGGGCTGGAGATGGCCCAGGTGGCCGAGGCGGGCGCGTCCGAGTCCGTCGTCCGGGGCCTGGCGCGCTCCATCGTGGCCACCCAGACCGCGGAGACCACCACCATGGCGGGCATGCTCGCCGCCCGCGGGGGGTCCCCGCTCCCGGCACCCTGAGCGGCTGCTAGCGTTCTGCTCGCTTCCCCACCGCACGAGCCCCCGTAGCTCAGGGGATAGAGCACTGCCCTCCGGAGGCAGGGGCGCAGGTTCGAATCCTGCCGGGGGCACGCACCGACCGGGCCGGATCCTCCACGGATCCGGCCCGTCGTGCGTCCAGCACCGGACGACGGGGGTCCCGCATGCCACGCCAGCGCACCGTCTGCGACTCGCTGGTCGTGGCCGCCCCGCCGGCGGCGGTCTACGACCTGGTCGCCGACCCCACCCGGACGCCGGGCTGGAGCCCGGAGAACCGGGGCGCACGCACCGACCGGACCGGCCCGCTGCCGGTCGGCGCGGTGTTCACCGGCGTCAACGAGCGCCGTGGGTTCCGCTGGGTCACCGAGTGCGTGGTCACCGCCGCCGACCCCGGTGAGCGCTTCGCGTTCCGGGTGCGGGCCATCGGCGGCGCGCGGCGCCGGCTGCGCGCCTCGATCGCCTCCTGGGAGCACCGGCTGGAGCCGGTCGACCTGCCCGGCGGCGGCACCGGCACCCGCGTCACCCAGACCTGGACCGACGAGCGGACCATGGCCGACGCCGTCGCCCGGGTCTTCGACGCGGTCGCCACCCGGGGACCGTTCGCGGACTTCCAGCGCCGCAACCTGGCCGAGAGCCTGCGCCGCCTGCGGGCCGTGCTCGAGGCGTGAGCACCCCGCCGACCCCTCGCCCCCGGGCGTGGCTGCCGGTCGCCCTGACGATGTTCGCCATCGGCTGGGGTGCCAACCAGTTCGTCAGCCTGCTGGTCGCCTACCGCCGCGACGAGGGCCTGTCCGCCGTGGACGTCGCCGCCCTGGTCGGCGTCTACGCCCTCGGGCTGGTCCCGGCGCTGCTGCTGCTCGGCCCGGTCTCCGACGCCCGGGGCCGCTCCCCCGTGCTGCGCGCCGCCGCCCTGGTGTCGGTCGTGGCGACCGGCGTGCTGCTGCTGGACCAGCTCTGGGCCCTCTACGCCGGCCGGCTGCTCGCCGGGGTGGCCAGCGGTGCGGCGTTCGCCGCCGGCAGCGCCTGGGTGCGGGAGCTGTCGGGCCCGGCGTGGGACCCCACCACCGTGCCCGGCACCGGCGCCCGCCGCGCGGCCACCGCGCTCTCGGCCGGGTTCGGCCTCGGGCCCCTTGTCGCCGGTCTGCTCGCGCAGTGGGCCCCCGACCCGCTCACCACCGCCTACCTGCCCCACCTGCTGCTCGCCCTCGCCGTCCTCGTGCCGCTGTGGCGGGCGCCGGAGACGGTGCCCCGCGCGGAGGCCGCCGTCCCGCTGGGGCAGGCCCTGCGGGTGCGGTCGGTGACCCGTCCCCGCTTCCGGCGGCTGGTCGTCCCGGTTGCGCCCTGGGTGTTCACCGCGGCCACCGTCTCCCTGGCGGTGCTGCCCGGCCTGCTCGTGGCCCGCGGCGGGACGGCGGCGGAGTACGCCGTCGCGGTCAACGCCGTCGTCGCCGGGCTGACCCTGGGCACCGGGGTCGCGGTGCAGCCGCTGGCCCGCCGGCTGGCCGCGCAGGACACCCGGCCGGCCGCGCGGCTGGGCTGTGCCGCAGTGCTGGCCGGGCTGCTGGTGGCCGCGGGGTACGCCGCCTCCCCCGCGCCGTGGCTGCTGCTGCCCACCGCACTGCTGCTGGGCACCGGCTACGGCTGCTGCCTGGTCGCCGGGCTGCTGGAGACCCAGCGGGTGGCTTCCCCGCACGAGATGGCCGGGCTGACCGGGGTGTTCTACGCGCTGACCTACCTCGGGTTCGCCGCCCCGCTGGTGCTGGCCGCGCTGACCGCGCTCGCGCCCTACCCCGTGCTGCTGCTGGTGCTGGCCGCCCTCGCGGCCGCCGCACTCGCCTGGACGACGCTGGACCGCCGCACAGCTTGACCGCTCACCGACGCGTCGTGGTGGGCCCGGCGACACCTGCCCGACACCTGCGGGCCCGACCGTTGCGGGCATGAGCACCGGCCCCTGCTCGACCGACTGCCTCGCCGACGTCGTCCCCACGGCACCGGCCGGGCTGCGCCGCCGGCGCGCCGCGGCGCTGGCCGTCGCCCTGGCCCGCGCCGCGG
>NZ_JAMXRZ010000115.1 GCF_024124375.1 Klenkia sp. PcliD-1-E | reverse complement strand
CGACCGGGCGGCGGCGAGCCCGGCGGAGGTGAGCGCGGCGCCGGCCGCGGCCAGCGCGAGCCGGCCGGCCATCAGCCCCCCGCCCCCGCCACCGTCGGGATGGGCGGCACCAGCTGGGCGTCCTGGCCGGTGCCGTACTTGCCGGAGGTGCCCTCGCCCTCGGCGGACAGCGCCAGGACGGTGCTGATCCGGCCCTCGGGGGCGTTGGCGTTGTCGACGGTGGAGACCGCGGCCGAGGCCGTGGGGTCGGCCCTGATGGTGGCGACCAGCCCGCCGTCGGCGGCCGCACCGGCGTCGCCGGAGACGACCGCGCCCGACCCCTGCTCGTCCAGCGCGGTGACCAGGTCGACCAGGACGGCGTTGCGCTGGGCGGCGTCGTCGCCGGTCAGCGACCCCGAGGTCAGGAAGACGGCGTGGTCAGCGGCGGTGACGCTGGAGCTCTCCTGGCTGAGGACCCCCAGCGCGGACAACCCGGCCAGGACCTGCGACGTCGCGGTGGTCTCGGGGACGACCCGCTCGCCGCCGTCGGTCGCGGGCTGGACCATCAGCACCTGGGCCAGCAGGCTGCCCACGAGCACCCCGGTGTCGCCGGACTCCTCGGGCAGGGTCACCCCCGGGGGCAGCGCGCCGGGACCGGTGACGTAGCTCTGCAGGCTGTCCTGGCTGGCCGGGTCGCTGTAGGCCGGGGTGAGCCGGAGGACGCCGCTGACGGTGGCGCCGGCGTCCCCGACCAGGGCGGTGATCTCGTCGACGGCCGGGGCGCTGACGTCCTCGTTGCCGATGACCAGCAGGACCGAGCGGCCGGTCAGGGTGCCCGCGACCAGGGCGGGGCCGACCTCCTCGGCGAAGCCGCCGGTGGCGTCGAGCTGGGCCTGCAGGCCCTGGTTGGTGTCCTCGAGCCCCCGCTTGTCCTCCTGCAGGCCGCTGACCTGGTTCTGCAGGTTGTCCAGCAGGCCGCCGTTGAGCGCGGTGGTGCCGATGACGACGCCCAGCGCGATGGCCAGGAACACCGCGATCAGGGAGACGAGGTGGTAGCGGAAGTCGATCACGAGAAGAGGTTCTCCAACCAGAACACGAGGCTGTCCCACTGGTCGACGAGCAGGTCGACGTAGATGCGGCCCGCGGTCGAGACGGCCAGCGCGGTGCCGATCGAGATGAGCGCCGCCAGCACCAGGAGGACGAGGGCGATGGTCGAGATGCGGCTGCGGTAGAGCCGGCTGACGCCCTTGGCGTCGACCAGCTTGCCACCCAGCCGCAGCCGGGTGAGGAACGTGGAGGCCATGCCGCCGCGGCCCTTGTCCAGGAACTCGACGAGGGTGGCGTGGGTGCCGACGGCGACGATGAGGGTGGCGCCCTTCTCGTCGGCCAGCAGCATCGCGATGTCCTCGCTGGTGGCCGCCGCCGGGAAGGTGATCGCGTCGACGCCGAGGTCGAGCACGCGCTGCAGGCCCGGGGCGCGGCCGTCGGCGTAGGCGTGCACGACGACCTCGGCGCCGCAGCGCAGCACGTCGTCGGACACCGAGTCCATGTCGCCGATGATCATGTCCGGCTGGTAGCCGGCCTCGATGAGGGCGTCGGCCCCGCCGTCCACGCCGATGAGCACCGGGCGGTAGTCGCGGACGTAGGACCGCAGCGCTGCCAGGTCCTCCTTGTAGTCGTAGCCGCGGACGACCACCAGCACGTGCCGGCCCTCGAGGTCGGTGCGGACGTCGGGCACGCCGACGCCGTCGAGCAGGAGCGCGCGCTCCTTCTTCATGTACTCCATCGTGTTGGCCGCGAACGCCTCGAGCTGGGTGGACAACCCGGCCCGGGCCTCGGCCATCGCGGCGGCGATGGTCTCCTCGGTCTGCTCGGTGCCCGACGCGACCTCGGTGTCGCCGACGTAGACGGTGCCGCCCTCCACCCGGGCCCGGGCGCCCTCCTCGACGGCGGCGAACACCTCGCGGCCGACGCCGTCGACCAGGGGGATGCCGGCCGCGGCGAGGATGCCGGGGCCGAGGTTCGGGTAGCGGCCCGAGGTGCTGGCCGCCGCGTTGACCACGGCGGCGACCTTGCAGGCGACCAGCGAGTCCGCGCTGACCCGGTCGAGGTCGACGTGGTCGATGACGGCGATGTCGCCGGGCCGCAACCGCTTGGTCAGGTTCTTGGTGCGGCGGTCCAGGCGGACGGTCCCGCTGACCCCGGGGGCGGTGTCGTCGACGCGGGAGCGCCGCAGGGAACCGATGCGCATGGCCGCGATCGTCGCACGACGGTCCGACAGGGTCCCGGCCCGACGCGCTCCGGGCCACCGGTGAGAGGCAGTCGTCCGGTCACGCAGAGTGGCCGACACCGCGGTCCGGCGACACGCCGGGACGGCCTCCGGCACCCCGGCGGGAGGGCCCGCGACCGCCCTCTAGCGTGGCTCGGGTGACTGGTGGGGCCCGGGCGGGTCGAGCTGCGGCGGCTGTCCCGACGACCACCCCGGACGGCGTCCCCGGTGCAGTCACCGCACCGGACCGGCCCGAGGACGTGGTGGCCGAGCAGGCCCGCGCGGACGCCGCCGACGAGGTCGGCCGGACGCTGGCCGACCGTCCCGCCGAACCCGGGCCCGAGCCCGCCGCTCCGGAGCCCGCCGCACCGGAGAACGCGGCCTCGGCGCCCCGGGCACCGCGGCGTCGCAAGCGGGGGGTCAACCTGCGGGAGCTGCGCCGCCAGCAGACCCGGGAGGCCATCGTCGACGCCGCGGCGGCGCTGTTCGCCGAGCGAGGCTTCGACCACGTCAGCGTGCTGGAGATCGCCCAGCGTGCCGGCGTGGTGGAGAAGACCGTGTTCAACCACTTCCCGGTCAAGGAGGGCCTGGTCTTCGAGGCCGACCCGCCGATGCAGGCCGCGCTGCTGGACGCGGTGCGCCGCCGTCCGGCCGGCGAGTCGGTCGCCGCGGCCGCCGGGACGTTCATCGTCACCGCGTGCAGCCGGCTGGGGGACCCGGCCGCGGCCCCGGCGGTCGCGGAGATGGCCCGGGTCATCCGGGGATCGCGCACCCTGCAGGTGCGGGAGCGGGAGATCCTCGGCCAGCTCACCGACGCCCTCGCCGAGCAGATCACCCTGGAGACCGGGGCGGCAGCCGGCGAGCTGGAGCCGTGGCTGGCCGCGCACGCGGTGCTGGGGCTGTACCAGGCGTTGCTGGAGCTGGCCCGCGACCGGGTGCTGTCACCCACCCCGGCCGCCGGCGACCCCGCGGTGGACCTGGCCGACGAGCTGCGCGCCGCCGGCGAGCGCGGGCTGGCGCTGCTGCAGTTCGGCCTGGCCAGCTACGCCAAGCGCAGGACCTAGCCGCTCCGGGCCATCTGCAACAGCTCGCGGGCGTGGGCCTGGCCGGTGTCGCTGTCGGTGAGGCCCGACAGCATCCGTGCCAGCTCCCGCACCCGGTCCTCCCCCCGCACGGCCCGGATGTCGGTCGCGGTGACCCCGGCGGCGGTGTCGGCGGACTTGTCGACGACCAGGTGCGTGTCGGCGAAGGCCGCGACCTGGGCCAGGTGGGTGACGACGACGACCTGGTGCTCGCGCGCCAACCGCGCCAGCCGGCGGCCGATCTCCCCCGCGGCCTGACCACCGACGCCGGCGTCCACCTCGTCGAACACCATGACCGGCACCGGGTCGGCCCCGGCGAAGACCACCTCGATGGCCAGCATCACCCGGGACAGCTCACCGCCGGAGGCGCCCTTGTGCACCGGGCGGGCAGGGGCGCCGGGGTGGGCGGCCAGCAGCAGCGCGACCTCGTCGGCACCCTCGGGGCCGGGGTGCTCGGGGTCGGTCTCCACGGCGAAGGACACCCGGGCAGCGGCCATGGCCAGCCCGGCCAGTTCCCGGCCGACGTCGGCGGCGAACCCGTCCGCGGCGGCCGTCCGCCCGGCGGTGACCTGTGCGGACAGCGCCCGCAGCTCCTCGCGGGCGGCGTCGCGCTCGGCCTGCAGCCGCTCCAGCGCCTCGTCGGAGACGTCCAGGCGGCCCAGCCGCTCCTCGGCGTCGAGGGCCCAGGCCAGCACCCCGGCCACCCCGCTGCCGGCGTCGGCGTAGCCGCGCACCAGCGTGGTGATCGCCGCGCGGCGGTCCATGACCTCGGCCAGCCGCGCGGGGTCGGCGTCCAGGTCGGCGACGTAGCCGGCCAGCTCGACGCCGATGTCGGCGACCACCGCGCCGACGTCGGCCAGCCGGTCGGCCAGCGCGCGCAGCTGGGGGTCCCCGGCCGCGGCCAGTGCCCGCTGCCCGGCGCCCAGGGCGGTGACGGCGTCCTGCGGCAGGTCGTCGGCGCCGCCCAGGTCCCCGGTGGTGTCCCCGACGAGCGCCAGCCGCGCCTCGTCGGCCGCGGCCCGCAGGGCGTCGGCGTCCCCGAGCCGGGCGGCCAGGGCGTCGAGCTGGGTGTCCTCGTCGGGCTCGGGCGCGACCGCGGCGATCTCCTCCAGGCCGCGGCGCAGCACCTCGGCGGTCTGCGCGAGCTCACGGGTCTGGGTGCGGCGACGTTCCAGGTCCTCGGCCAGCTGCCGCCAGCGGGCGTGGGCCTGGCGGTGCCGCTCCACGAGCTCGAGCTGGGCCGCTCCGGCGTAGCGGTCCAGGGCGCGGCGCTGCTCGGCGGGGCGGGTCAGCCGGAGCTGGTCGGTCTGGCCGTGCAGCGCCAGCAGGTCCTCGGCCAGCTCGGACACGACGCCGACCGGCACGCTGCGCCCACCCAGGTGCGCGCGGGAGCGGCCCTCGGCGTTCACCGTGCGGGCGAGGATGAGGGTTCCGTCCTCGTCCGGCTCGGCGCCGGCGTCGGCGGCCCGGGCCCAGACCGGGGAGTCCGCGGGCAGCGCCAGCCGGCCCTCGACGCCCGCGCGGCCGGCGGCCCGCACGCGACCCGGGTCGGCGCGCCCGCCGAACAGCAGGCTCAGACCGGTGACCACCATGGTCTTGCCGGCGCCGGTCTCGCCGGTGACGACCGTCAACCCGGGGTCGAGGTCGAGGGTCACGTCGTCGATGGCGCCGAGACCGTGGATGTGCAGCTCGGTCAGCGCCCCGTTGCGGGGCGGGCGGCCGGCCGGGGCCGCGGGCGGGGTGCGGGCCTCACGCCTGGCCATCGGCACCCCCGGCCTGCTCCCGGTCGGCGGTGTCCTCGCGCAGCAGCACGTTGCGGCCACGGGTCAGTTCGTGACCGGGGCCGGCGTGCCCGCGGGCGGCCCGGAAGCCGCGCACGGGCAGCCCGAACTTGGCGACCAGCCGGTCGCCGAAGCTGCGCGGCTGCACCCGGGCGATGCGCACCGGCCGGTCCGAGCGGCGCACGTCGACCCGGCCGCCGACCGGGATCTCGACGGTCCGCCGGCCGTCGGCCGACACCCGTGCCCGGGTGCCGTCGGCCGGGACGCCGACGGTGAGCACCGACTGCGGCGAGGTGACCAGCGGCCGGGCGAACAGCGCGTGCGCGTTGGTCGGCACCACCAGGATGGCCTCGACGTCGGGCCACACCACCGGGCCGCCGGCGGAGAAGGCGTACGCCGTGGAGCCGGTGGGGGTGGCGGCCAGCACGCCGTCGCAGCCGAAGCTGGTCAGCGGTCGCCCGTCGATGGCCAGCACGACGTCCAGCACCCGGGAGCGCTCGAGCTTCTCGATCGATGCCTCGTTGAGCGCCCAGGTCCCCCCCACCCGCTCCCCCGCGGCGTCGAACACGTCGACCTCGAGGGTGAGCCGCTCCTCGACCGAGTACTGGCACTGCTCGATGGCCGTGAGGGTCTCCTCGACGGTCTCGGGCTCGGTCTCGGCCAGGAACCCGACCTTGCCGAGGTTGACCCCGGTGAGGGCGGCGTCGGTCGCCCGGGCCAGCTCGGCCGCGCGCAGGAACGTGCCGTCACCGCCCATCACGATGACCACCTCGGCGCCCTCGGCGGCGCCCGGTCCGAAGGGCACCACCTCGGCACCCTCGATGCCGAGGTCGACCGCCTCGTCCTCGAGCAACCGGACGACGAGGCCGGCGCGGGACAGCCGCTGGGCCGAGGACCGGGCCAGCTCGATGATGTCGGCCCGGCCGGTGTGCACGGCCAGCAGCACGCGCCGGACGCCGTCGACCGGGGTGCAGGCGGTGCTGTCGGCTGGCTCGGTGATGGTCACTGGGGGCCTTCCTGGACTGCTCGGTCGATGGCTGCGGGGTCCGGCGCGGGGGCGTCGGCGCGCAGGTGGAGGAAGAACTCGACGTTGCCCGCCGGACCTGGCAGCGGGCTGGCCACGACGCCCGCGGTGCCCCACCCGGCGTCGGCAGCGGCCCGGGCCACGGCGAGCACGGCGTCGGCCCGGTGCCCGAGGTCGCGGACCACCCCGCCGGCGCCGAGCCGCTCCCGGCCGACCTCGAACTGCGGTTTGACCATCGGCAGCAGCTCGCCCGCCGGGTCGGTGCAGGCCAGCAGCGCGGGCAGCACGAGCCGCAGGGAGATGAAGGACAGGTCGGCGACCACCAGGTCGACCGGGCCGCCGATGTCCTCGGGCACCAGTGCGCGCACGTTGGTCCGTTCGTGGACGGCCACCCGGTCGTCGGTGCGCAGCGACCAGGCGAGCTCGCCGTAGCCGACGTCGACGGCCACCACCTCGCGAGCCCCCCGGGCCAGGCAGACCTCGGTGAAGCCGCCGGTGGAGGCGCCGGCGTCCAGCACCCGCCGGCCGGCCGGGTCGACGCCGAGGGCGTCGAGGGCACCGATGAGCTTGTGCGCCCCGCGGGACACCCACGACGGCGCACCGGGGTCGGACCTGACGACGACCGGGGTGCCGGCCTCGACGGCGGTGGCGGGCTTGGTGGCGGTCTGCCCGGCGACGGTCACCCGGCCCTCGGCGATGAGGGACTGGGCGTGCTCCCGGGAGCGGGCCAGCGAGCGCCGGACGAGCTCGGCGTCCAGCCGGGCGCGGCGGGCCATCAGCACCGCCCCGGGGGTGGGCAGCGGGTCACAGCTGGTCGACGGTGGCGAGCAACCGGTGCAGCCGCTCGTGCTCGGCCGCCAGCACGTCGGCGTGCTCGGCCACCGGCAACCGGGCCAGCCGGGCGGCGAGGTCGTCCCGGGCGTCCTCCCGGGCGTTGTCCGGGCCCCCGTCCGCGGCCGGGGTGGCTGCCGAGGCCGTCCGGGCGGCAGGCCGCAGCCACGCCCCCGGGCGGGGTGCCTCCGGGGTGGTCACAGGGGACACCTCCTCCGGCCGTCGCGCGCTGCCGGCCGAGCGCCGGGCGCATCCGCGAGGTTACCGGCCTGGGCCGCGGCCGCAGCCGGGCCCGCTGGCCCCACCGGGACCCCGCCGGTGCCGGTCCAGGGGCGCGGTAGCGTGCCCGCGACCGCGCACCCGACGCCCCCCGGAGGCAGCCCACCGTGGCCACGCTCGAGCAGTGCATGACCGCCCTGGAGGGCTTCGTCGGTGACCTGGCGGCCAACCCGGCACTGGCCGGGCTGGACCGCTCGGTGTCCTGCCGGCTCACCGACCTGGGCCAGGTCGTGCAGGGCCGGCTGGTGAACGGCAGCGCGCAGGGCATGGCCGCGGTGCCCGACGGGCCCGGGGTGCCCAAGGCCGACATCCGGATCACCACGGCCAGCGACGACCTGCTCGCGCTGACCTCCGGCGAGCTGGGTTTCGGCTCGGCCTGGGCGTCGGGCCGGGTCAGGCTCGAGGCCGGTCTGCGCGACATGCTGCGGCTGCGCGCCCTGCTCTGAGCCGGCCGGCCCCCGGCGGTCACCGCTCCGCCAGGCCCCACCGGCCCAGCGCCTCCCGGGCGGCGTCGTCGGCCGCCCGGGCCTGCGCGCGGGCGCCCCGGTCGACGGTGGCGGCCCAGTGCGCGACGCACAGCGCCCGCAGGCCGTCCAGCCCGTCGTCGTCCGCACCCTGGCCGGCCGCGTCGTCGTGCCGCAGCTCCAGACCGTCCGACCCGCCGGTCGCCGTCCAGGCACCGCACCGCCAGCCACCCTCGGCCTGGGTGACCTCGGGGTGGGGGCGGTCGAGACCGCCGACGTCCTGGGCCAGCAGGTCGGGCCGGGCGTCCGGGCCGGCCGCGAGCAGGTCGGCCGGCGTCGTGACGCCGGACAGCACCAGCAGCGTCGGGGCGCCGGCCCGGCGGCCGCCCTCGATGTCGGTGTCGAGCCGGTCGCCGACCACCAGGGGGCTCTCCGCCCCCGTGCGCCGCACGCACTCGGCGTGCATGGCCGGGTCGGGCTTGCCGGTCACCAGGGGCTGCTGCCCGGTGACCGTGCTGACCACCCCGACCAGGGCGCCGTTGCCGGGCAGCACCCCGCGGGGCGAGGGGATGGTCGCGTCGGTGTTGGTGGCCACGTGGGTGGCTCCCCCGCGCACGGCGACGACGGCCTCGGCGAGCTGGGTCCAGCCGACGTCGCGGCCGTATCCCTGCACGACGGCGACCGGGTCGTCCTCGGCGTGCTCCACGACCCGCAGGCCGGCCTCCTGCAGGGCGGCCGCCACCCCGGGCCCGCCCACCGGCAGCACGGCGGCCCCGTCCCCGAAGCGCTGCGCGACGACGGTGGCGGCGGCCTGCGAGCTGGTGATGACGTCGCCGGCCTCTGCCGGGATGCCCAGCTCGATCAGGTGCGCGGCCACTTCCTGCGGCGTGCGGGCGGCGTTGTTGGTGACGAAGCCCAACCGCATGCCCGCCGCCCGCGCCCGCTCCAGCGCGGGCGCCGCACCGGGGACCGCGTCGGGACCGACGTAGAGGACGCCGTCGAGGTCGAGGAGGGCGACGTCGTACCGGGTGTTCGGTGGCTGCGCGGCACCGACGGCGAGCGGGGGCTGCGAGGGGTGCTCGGAGGTCACCGGGGAATCCGACCACAGCGGCCCGACCGCCGCCCGTCCCCGGCCTCCTACCATCGCCGGGTGCCCCCGCTGAGCCCCGACGACCCCGGGCTGCAGGTGCACCCGTTCCGCTCGCTGACCTACGCGGCACGCTCGCCCGAACAGCTGTCGCGGGTGAGCTCGCCCGCCTACGACCTCGTGACGGCAGCCGGCCGGGAGCGGCTCGCCGCCGCGGACCCGCACAACGTGGTGCGGCTGATCCTGCCCGACGTGGAGCCCCGGCCCGGCGAGCCGACCGCCGACCGGGCCCGGCGGTCGGCCGCGCTGGCCGCCACCACCCTCGCGTCGTGGCGGGCGCAGGGCGTGCTGGCCGAGGACGACGCACCCGCCCTGTGGTGCTACCGGATGGTGGACCCGGCAGGACCGGGGACGACCGGCTGGCTCGGCGCGGTGGAGCTCCCGCCGCCGGGGTCGGCGGCGGTGCTGCCGCACGAGGACGTCTTCGCTCCCGCGGTCGAGGGCCGCCGCCTGTTGCTGGCGGCGACGCACACCGACCTCGAGCCCATCGTGCTGGCCCACGACGCCGACGTCGAGGTCACCAGCGCCACCGCTGCGGTGCTGCGCCGCCCGGCCGACCTGCTGGTCGTGGACGCCGACGGGGTGCGGCACGAGCTGCGCCGCGTGACGGGGCCGGAGGTGGCCCAGGTCGTGGACGGGCTGGCCCGCACCCGTGCGGTGATCGCCGACGGTCACCACCGCTTCGCGGCCGCCCGCGCGCACGCCGCCGGCCGCCCGGGCCGGGTGCTGGCCCTGCTGACGCCGATGGGCCCGGGTGGGCTGCGGGTGCAGGCCATCCACCGCGTCGTGCCCGCTCTGGACCTCGACCTCGCCGCCCGGCTGGCTGCACGGGACTTCGCCGTCGCCCCGGTGGAGGGACCCGCCGAGCAGGTCGCCGCGGCGTGGGTGCGCGAGCCCGGTAGTGCCTGCTTCCTGGTCACCGACGGCCGGCGCACGGTGCGCCTGTCCGCGCCGGGCGCAGCTGCCCGGGCCCGCATCCCCGGTGAGGCGCCGGAGGCCTGGCGCTCCCTGGACGTCGTGCTGGCCCACCACGGCCTGCTGTCCGGGTCGTGGGGCCTGCCCGACGACCCGGCCTCGGTCCTCGTGGCCCACGACCTGGACGAGGCGTTCCGGTTGGCCCGGGAGACCGGCGGGGTGGCCCTGCTGCTGCGGTCCTCCTCCCCGGCCGACGTGGCCGCCGTCGCCCGCGCCGGGGCGCGGATGCCGCGCAAGTCCACCCTGTTCGTGCCCAAGCCACGCACCGGGTTGGTCTTCCGGCCGCACTGAGCCCGTCACCCGGCGTCGACCTCGGGTTCGGGGCGCCGTACGGGCACCCGGCACTTGCGCGCCCGCCGGCAGTCGACCTCGTGGGCGACCGCGTGGCCGGTGGGCGTGCGCCAGAACCGGCGGCGGAGCGACCCCTCCACCTCCAGCAGGTCACCGGGCTCCCAGCCCGACGACCGGGTGATCAGGCCCCGGGCGAAGCTGACGCAGGTGATCGTGTCCTGACGGGGTTCCCGGGGGCGGGGCGCCGGGCGGCGGACGGTCAGCCGGAACACCAGCAGGGTGTCGCCGCTGGGCAGCTCGCGCAGCTCGACGGGGGCGGCCAGCCTCCCCCGGAGGGCGACGTCGTTGCGGTCGATGACGGACAGGCTCATGCGGGCAGCGTCCGGTCCGCGCCGCCGCGCCACCAGGCCCGCCCAGGATCTGTGGACGGGCCCGGTCGCTGTGGACGACGGGGCTCAGGTCGTCGGTGGTTCGTGCTCCTCGCCGCGCTCCCCCGGGGCGGCGAACATCTCCGACCGGTCGGGGAGCGGGCCGCGCTGGGGCTGCACGGCCACGTCGGCGGTCTGCGGGTCGGAGAAGCCGGGCACCGGGATCTCCCCGAGCAGCTCGGCCACCTCCTCCTCGACGTCCTGCTCGTCCGGGTCGTACTCGGCCAGGTGGGCGTCGTCGGCGAGGCCGTCGGTGAACAGGTTCTCGCCTGCTGCGCCGTCGCCGCCGGCCTCGCCCTCCTGCGTGGGCGCGGCCGCGAGGTGGTCGGCGTCCGGGTCGTCGGCGTCGGCGACGGGCACTTCGGGGTCGTCCTCGGCGACGTCCACCTCGTCCGCGTCCGCGTCGTCGTCCGGTGCGTCGTCGTCCGGTGCGTCGTCCACGTCGTCGAAGCGGGCGGCCACGCCGGTCTCGTCGTCGGGGTCGGCGTCCATGATCGCCTCGAACCACTGCTGCGCGAGAGCCACGTCCCCACGGGTCTCCAGCAGGTCGGCGTAGGCCGTGGCGAGGCGCAGCCGGCCGGTGTCGCCGGTCCGCAGGTCCGCGGGGTCGGGTCGACCACCGAGGGCACCCTCGAGCACGAGTGCGGCCGCCGGCAGCTCACCGAGGTCCTGACGTGAACCGGCCTCCACCAGCCGGAGCTCGACGACCTCGTCCTCGTCGGCGCCGGCGGCAAGGGCCTCGGTGACCAGCTTGAGGGCGGCGTCGGGGCGGCCGAGAGCCCGCTCGCAGTCGGCGAGGACGGCGCGGTAGGACTCGTCGCCGCTCATCCGGCGGTAGGCGCGCAGCTCGCGGGCGGCCTCGGCGAAGTCACCCGCGTGGTAGGCGGCGACACCGACGGCCTCGCGCACGACGGCGATCCGCGAGGCACGTCCCCGGGCTGCCTGCGCGTGCAGCAGTGCCGCAGCGGGGTCCTCGTCGACCAGCCCACCAGCCGCGGCCAGGTGCTGACCCACGACCGCGGCGTTGCGCGACTCCAGCCCCTTCAGCGCGCGCCGCACGGACCCGTCGAGCTGCTTCGGGTCGGCCCACTCCGGGATCGGCGGACCCACGGGCCGCTCGTCCGCGGCGCGATCCGGTCGACCGGCTCGCTCCGGCCGGCCACGGTCGGGGCGACCACCACCGGCCGGGGAGCGGTCCTGCCACGGCCGGTTGCCGCGGTCGCGAGGGGCACCGGCCGGGCCATCCGTGCGCGGTCGGGCACCGGCGCCGTACCGCGGGGTCCACTCACCGCTGAGACGGGCGCGCTCACGTGCACCGGGCCGGTCGTCACCCGCGGGACCTGCGGGACGCCGGTCCTGCCAGGCAGGCCGTCCACCCGACCGCGGCCCAGCCGCCCCAGGTGCGGACCGCTGGCCGGTGGACGGCGGCCCCTCCGGACGCTGGCCGCGGGGACGGCGGTCCTGCCATCCGGCGCGCTCGCCCTGCCCTGCACCTCCGGCTGCGCCCCGCGTGCCGCCCTGCGAGCCGGTGCTGCCGGCCGGACGCCGGTTCTGCCAGCTGGGGCGGTCACCGCCACCGGGACGGTTCGCACCGCCGTCCTGCCAGCTGGGGCGGTCACCACCACCGGCGCGGCTGCCGCCCCGGTCCTGCCAGCTGGGGCGGTCACCGCCACCGGCGCGGCTGCCACCACGGTCCTGCCAGCTCGGCCGCTCCCCACCAGCGGGACGGCCCGCACCACGGTCCTGCCCACTGGGCAGGCTGCCGCCACGGTCCGGGCGCCCTGCGAAGCCGCCGCGAGCCGAGCCGGCTCCTCGCCGGTCGTCGCGACCAGCCCGAGGGCCACCGGTCCCCTGGCCGCCGCGTCCGCCCGCCGACGGACGGCGGTCCTGCCACCCCGGACTGTCACCGTCCCGGGAGCCACCGCCCGGACGACGGTCCTGCCACGCCGGGCCGTCCGCGGAGCCGCCCCGACCGTCGCTGCGCGGGGGCCGCGCCCCCGATCGTTCGTCACGTGACGCAGAACCACGCGGACCCTGGGCTCCCCCACCCCGACGATCGCCGGCGGGCCGGAAGGGCCGCCCGGATCCGCCGGGAGTCCGGCCCCGACCGCCTCGGTCGGAGCCGCCGGAGCCGCGTCGCGGGGAAGTCATGGTGGGCACCTCGTCGTGTTCGGTGAATGGGCCGGAAATGCGCCTAGGGGGCTACAGCGTGTGCTGTAGCCCCCTAGGTGAATGGTGTCCGGCGGTGTCCTACTCTCCCACCCGGTCCCCCGGGCAGTACCATCGGCGCTGAGAGGCTTAGCTTCCGGGTTCGGAATGAGACCGGGCGTTTCCCTCTCGCCATGACCGCCGTAACG
>NZ_JAMXRZ010000114.1 GCF_024124375.1 Klenkia sp. PcliD-1-E | reverse complement strand
GGGCGCCCCGCCCGGTGGACGCCGACGCGCTGCTGGCCGAGCGGGCGCTGGACGGCGACCCGCTGGCCCGCACCGCGCTGGCCGAGCGGGTGGCCGCCCCGCTGGAGTCCGCCGGCGGCGGGGTGCTGGACACCGTGCGGGCCGTGCTCGGCAGCGGCGGCAACCTGGAGGCCAGCGCCCGGGCGTTGTTCGTGCACCCCAACACCGTGCGGTACCGGTTGAAGCGGGTCACCGAGCTCACCGGGCTGTCGGCCACCGACCCCCGCGGGTCCTGGACCCTGCAGGTCGCCCTCGCCCTCGCGGCCCTGGACGGCGGACGCTCGCTCTGGTCGTGAGCTGTGGCCGATCGCACCCCGGGTCACAGATTTGTGGGAACCCTCCAGAACTGCACCGGTGTTCTTCGTGGCCGACGGCGGCCCGCCGCGGCACCGTGCCTGGCACGGTGGGCACGTGCTCGCCGTCCTCGCCCCCGGCCAGGGGGCCCAGAAGCCCGGGATGCTCACCGACTGGCTGGAGCTCCCCGGCGCCGAGTCCTTCTTCCGCTGGGCCGGGGCGGTCGCCGACGCCGACCTGCTGACCCTGGGCACCACCGGCGACGCCGAGGCGATCAAGGACACCGCGGTCACCCAGCCGCTGGTCGTCGCCATGTCGCTGTTCGTGGCCCGCGAGCTGGGCGGGCTGCCCGGCCCTGTTGCGCACACCCCGCAGGCCGGGCGCGACGTCGTGATCGCCGGGCACAGCGTCGGAGAGCTGACCGCGGCGGCCCTGGCCGGGGTGCTGTCGGTGGAGGCGGCCATCGCGCTCACCGCCGTCCGCGGCCGCGCGATGGCGCGGGCCTGCGCGCAGACACCGACCGGCATGTCCGCCGTGCTGGGCGGCGACCCCGCCGAGGTGCTGGCCGCCATCGAGACGCACGGGCTGACCCCGGCGAACGTCAACGGGGCGGGCCAGGTCGTGGCCGCCGGGTCGCTGGACGGGCTGGCCGCGCTCAAGGCCGACCCGCCCGCCAAGGCCCGGGTCATGCCGCTGTCGGTGGCCGGCGCGTTCCACACCGACTACATGGCCTCTGCCCGCGAGGAGCTCGAGGGCCTGGTCGGCGGCATCCGCCCGGCCCAGCCCTCCCGCCTGCTGGTGTCGAACAAGGACGGCTCGGCCGTGGAGACCGGCGCCGGCGTGCTGGACCGGCTGGTCAGCCAGGTCACCAGCCCGGTGCGCTTCGACGCGTGCCTGGACACCCTGCGCGAGCTCGGCGTCACCGCGGTCATCGAGCTGCCCCCGGCCGGGGCGCTGGCCGGGCTGGCCAAGCGCGACTGGAAGGGCCGCCACGACGTCGAGGTGCTGGCGATCAGCGGCCCGGGCGACCTGGACCGGGCCCGCGAGCTCATCGCCGCCGAGCGCGGTCGCCCCGAGGCCGAGCAGGCACCCGACTGGCGGATGGTGGTCTCCCCCGCCCGCGGGTCGATCTCGCCGCACCCGATCGAGGAGGGCACCCGGCTGCCCGCCGGCACGACGCTGGCCACCGTGGCCGGGCGGCGGGAGACCGTCGAGGTCGCCGCCGGGTACGCCGGCGTCCTCGCCGAGTGGCTGGTCGCCGAGGGCGACCTCGTGGACGCCGGTGACCCGCTGGCCCGTCTCTACCCGGAGGAGTCCGCATGAGCGACACCCGCATCTCCCTCACCACCGGCGCCCCGGGCGCCGCGGTGCTCGGCATCGGGGCCTACCGGCCGCGCCGACGGGTCACCAACGACGAGCTGTCCCAGACGATGGAGACCAGCGACGAGTGGATCCAGAGCCGGGTCGGCATCGCCGAGCGGCGCTGGGCCGGACCCGACGAGACCGTCGTCGAGATGTCGGTCGCGGCCGGCGGCAAGGCCCTCGCGGCCAGCGGCCTGGCCCCCGAGGACGTCGACCTGGTCGTCGTCGCCAGCGCCAGCCTGCCGACGATGATCCCCGGCGCCGGGCCCGAGGTGGCCCACCGGCTGGGCATCCGCCGTCCGGGCTCCTACGACCTCAACGCCGGCTGCGCGGGGTTCTGCTACGCCCTCGGCGCGGCCGCCGACGCCATCCGCACCGGGTCGGCCAGGCACGCGCTCGTCGTCGGCGCCGAGAAGCTCACCGACGTCACCGACCTGACCGACCGCAGCACCGCGGTGATCTTCGCCGACGGCGCGGGCGCCATGGTGCTGGGCCCGACCGAGGACCCCGGCGTCGGCCCGGTGGTCTGGGGCAGCGACGGCGACCAGCGCGACGCGATCGCCATCCCCACCGGCGAGGACAGCGACGGCAAGCTGACGATGGCCGGCCAGGCCGTCTACCGCTGGGCCACCACGAAGCTCACCGAGACCCTGCAGCAGGCGATGGACCGCGCCGGCGTCACCGCCGCCGACATCGACGTCTTCGCCCCGCACCAGGCCAACCTGCGGATCATCGAGCTGATGGCCAAGCGGCTGGGCCTGTCCGAGGACACCGTGGTCGCCCGCGACGTCGTCCAGGCCGGCAACACCTCCTCGGCCTCGGTGCCGCTGGCGCTGTCGGCCCTGCTGGAGTCCGGCGAGGCCAAGAGCGGCGACCTCGCCCTGCTGCTCGGCTACGGCGCCGGGCTCACCTTCGCCGGACAGGTCGTCCGGCTCCCCTGAACCCCGGGCGGCACCGCCGTCCGGCCCTGCACGACCCCTGGACAACCGAAGAAGAGGAGGCCCTCGTGGCCAGCACCGCCGAGATCCAGTCCGGCCTCGCCGAGATCCTGGAGGAGGTCGCCGGGGTCGCACCCGCCGACGCCACCCCCGAGAAGTCGTTCACCGAGGACCTCGACGTCGACTCGCTGTCGATGGTGGAGATCGCCACCGCCGTGGAGGACAAGTTCGGCGTCGCGATCCCGGACGACGAGCTGGGCGGCATCAAGACCGTCGGCGACGCCATCTCCTTCATCGAGAAGAACCAGTAAGAGAAGGACCACCTCGCCCCCCGGGAGACGCGCTCCGCACGTCTCCCGGGGCCCTGCGAGGCGGCCGTTCCATCCGCTTGCAGCCCGTCCCAGGAGGAGACACCCGTGAACTTCAACAACACCGACGTGGTGGTGACCGGGCTCGGTGCCACCACCCCCCTCGGCTCCGACGTCGCCTCCACCTGGGACGCGCTGCTGGCCGGGAAGTCCGGGGTCACCCGGATCACCGACGAGTGGATCGAGCCCTTCCCCGCCCAGCTGGTCGCCCGGCTGGCGCAGGACCCGGCCGAGAAGGTCGACCGGGTCCGGTCCCGCCGGCTGGACCGCAGCCAGCAGGTCGCCGTCGTCGCCGCCGAGGAGGCCTGGGCCGACTCCGGCGCCGGGGACGCCGGCTACGACTCGCTGCGCATCGCCGTGGTGATGGGCACCGGCATCGGCGGCGCGCTCACCCTGCTCAACCAGGACGACATCCTGGAGGAGAAGGGCCCCAAGCGGGTCTCCCCGTTCACCATCCCGATGCTCATGCCCAACGGCCCCGCCGCCGCGGTGGGCCTGGCGATCGGCGCCCGCGGCGGCGTGCACGCCCCGGTCAGCGCCTGCGCCTCGGGTGCGGAGGCCATCCGCTGGGGCCTGGACATGCTGCGGCTGGACCGTGCGGACGTCGTCCTGGTCGGCGGCGCCGAGGCCTGCGTGCACCCGCTGCCGATGGCCGGCTTCGCCTCGATGCGCGCGATGAGCACCCGCAACGACGACCCCGAGCACGCCTCCCGGCCCTTCGACGCCGGCCGGGACGGCTTCGTCCTCGCCGAGGGCGCGGCCTGCCTGGTCCTGGAGCGCGAGGACGCCGCCAAGGCCCGCGGCGCGAAGGTCTACGGCAAGCTCGCCGGCGCCGGCGGCACCTCCGACGGCTACGACCTCGTCGCCCCGCACCCCGAGGGCGAGGGCGCCCAGCGGGCCATCGGTGCCGCACTGCGCGACGCCGGGCTGTCCGCCTCCGACATCGGCCACGTCAACGCGCACGCCACCTCCACCCCGGTCGGCGACATCGCCGAGGCCGCCGCCATCCTCGAGGCGATCGGTGACCACGCCGCGGTCACCGCCACCAAGAGCCAGAGCGGCCACCTGCTCGGCGCCGCCGGCGCGCTGGAGTCGGTGTTCTGCCTGCTCGCCCTGCGCGACCAGGTCATCCCCGGCACGCAGAACATCGAGCAGCTCGACGACGCCGCCGCCGTGCAGAAGCTCGACATCGTGCGCGGCGCCCCGCGCACGGCCACGTTCTCCGCCGCGCTGAACGACTCGTTCGGGTTCGGCGGCCACAACATGGCCCTGGTCTTCACCACCGCCTGACTCTTGATGGAGGCCTCCTGATGACCACCGTGAGCCCCGCCGCCACCTTGGCCGAGCCCGACCCGCGCGACCCCGAGGACCGGCTCGTCCGGTTCTTCGACGAGGGCACCATGCAGCCGCTGGCCGCCCGGGACACCTCGGGAGCGATGGCCGCCCGCGGGACCGTGCAGGGCTCGCCCGCGATCGCCTACTGCACCGACGCCACGATCATGGGCGGCGCCATGGGGGTCGACGGCTGCCGGCACATCGTCGACGCCATCGACACCGCGCTGCGCGAGCACGTGCCGGTCGTCGGCATCTGGCACTCCGGCGGCGCCCGCCTGGCCGAGGGCGTCACCGCCCTGCACGCGGTCGGCGAGGTGTTCGCCGGGATGATCCGCGCGTCGGGTCGCATCCCGCAGATCTCCGTCGTCCTCGGCCCGGCCGCCGGCGGTGCCGCCTACGGGCCGGCGCTGACCGACCTGGTCGTCATGGGCCCGCTGGGCCGGGTGTTCGTCACCGGCCCGGACGTCGTCCGGTCGGTCACCGGCGAGCAGGTCGACATGGAGGCCCTCGGCGGACCCGACACGCACGGACGGCGTTCCGGCGTCGTGCACGTGGTGACCGAGTCCGAGCAGGAGGCGCTGGAGACCGCCCGCCGCGCGGTCGACCTGCTCGCCGCGCAGGGCAGCTTCGCCGCGACCGACGGGGAGGCCGACGACGACCTGTCGGCGATGCTGCCCGAGGCCAAGCAGCGCGCCTACGACGTCAAGCCGATGATCGCCGGGCTGCTGGACGAGGCGCCGCTGGAGCTGCAGAGCCGCTACGCCCCGAACGTCATCACCGCGCTGGGCCGCCTGGCCGGGCGCACCGTCGGCGTCATCGCCAACAACCCGCTGCGGCTGGGCGGGTGCCTGGACTCCCCGTCGGCGGAGAAGGCGGCCCGCTTCGTGCGCATGTGCGACGCCTTCGGCGTCCCGCTGGTGGTGCTGGTCGACGTCCCCGGCTACCTGCCCGGCGTCGGGCAGGAGTGGGACGGCGTCGTCCGCCGCGGCGCCAAGCTGCTGCACGCCTTCGCCGAGGCCGTGGTGCCGCGGGTGACCCTGGTGACCCGCAAGTCCTACGGCGGCGCCTACATCGCGATGAACTCCCGCTCGCTGGGCGCCACCGCGGTCTACGCCTGGCCCGGCGCCGAGGTCGCCGTCATGGGCGCCAAGGCCGCGGTCGGCATCCTGCACCGCAAGAAGCTCGCCGCCGCCCAGCCCGGCGAGCGCGAGGCGCTGCACGCGCAGCTGGCCGAGGAGCACGAGCGGATCGCCGGCGGCGTCGGGCGCGCCCAGGAGATCGGCGTGGTCGACGAGGTGGTCGAGCCGGCGCAGACGAGGAAGCGCCTGGTGGCCGCGCTCGCGGCCGCCCCGGCCGGCCGCGGCGCCCACGGCAACATCCCGCTCTGACCGCCCCCCGGCAGTTGATCATCGTCATCCGCAGGTGAGACGCGCCAATCGCCGGCGTGTCCCGGCTGCGGGTGACGATGATCAACTGGTGCGGAGGCGTTCGCACAGCACAGCGGCCCGGCACCCGTCCGTGGGTGCCGGGCCGCAGTGCGTCGCGGACGGTGCGCCGGTCCGGGGTCAGGGGGCCGACGGGTCCGCGACGCGCTACACCACCTGGTGCAGCCAGCTGATCGGGGCGCCGTCGCCCGCGTGCCGGTAGACCTCGAGGTCGTCGTCCCAGGCAGCACCCAGGAGCGCGTCGAGACCGTGCCGGAAGGACTCACCGGAGCCCGAGGTGGCGGCCAGGTGGCGGAGCTGCTGCTCGGACACCATCAGGTCGCCGTTGGCCGACATCGGCGCGCGGAACACGCCGTGGCCGGGCACGTACATCATCCGCTCGCCGTCGGAGCCCTGGCTGGGCTCCTCGGTGACCTCGAAGCGCAGCATCGGCCACGCCTTGAGGGCGGCGACGAGCTTCGCGCCGGTACCGGTGGCTCCGGTCCAGGCGACCTCGGCACGGTAGGCACCGTGCTGCGCGGGCTGTTCGGCCCAGGACAAACTGACCGGCGCGCCGATGACCCGCTCGAGGGCCCAGTCGACGTGCTGGCAGAGCGCCTTCGGGCACGCGTGCACGAAGACAACACCCTGCGTAGACCGTCGTTGCACAGTGCACCTCCATCGGATCAAGACGGGTCTCGTCTTCCCCAACGGACCTGACTCGGCGATGGCGGTGCGTAGCTCGAACGGGTGAAGCAGGAGTGCTCGCGACAGTCTGCCCGACTACCACGCCTGCGCGCTACTGCGGGTTCGAATCGCGGGCGCAGCTGTGCCAGAAGTGACGGATGAGGTTGGTGGGACACGTCCTTCGTTGCCTACAACCGGATGGCGGCAGTCATCTTCTGCCGAGACGACCATCGGCAGCCAACGAGTCCTTCGGCAGATCTCGCTGGACGATCGGCGCCGGGACGTCCACTGACTGGTGCAGGTGTTCCGCTTGAGTCGGGATGGCCGAACGTGACTGTGTCGTTACGTGGGGTCCGGTCTGTCGCCGCCGTGACTCCCTGTGCGACTGCCATGGTCCCTGCGTGACATCGACACAGCGCCGGGGCCGGCACTCGGTCATGAGCGAGGAGACCTTCGCCTGCGGGCAGGCCGCCCTGCAGGTGCTGTGGAACGGCGTCAGCGGGACGCCGATCGTCGACTCCAGCGGGCCGTGGCACGCCATCGAGCCCGGTCCCGCCGACATCGTGTTCTCCCTCTGCGGCCGCGAGGTGGCCCGGATGGACGGCGCAGCGCTGTGGCCCGACCCGCGGCGGACGCCGGCCTGCGTCGTCTGCGCCGAGCTCGCCCTGGACTGAGCCGCCCCGGGCACGACGGCGGCCCCGCACCTCGTCGGTGCGGGGCCGCTGCGCTGGTCGGGGTCAGGCGCGCCGGACGGTGAAGGTCGGCGGCTCCTTGAGGGTCTGGGCGACCACGCAGTACCGCTCGGTCAGCTTCGCCAGCGTGGCCAGCTTCTCGTCGTCGGCGTCGGTGTCGAGCTCGGCCACCACCTCGATGCCGGTCATGCCGACCGGGGCCTCCCGGGAGACGCCGAGGGTGCCGCGGGCATCCATGTCGCCTCGGGCCGAGAGCTTCGCGCTCCGGATGTCGATCGACATCGCCGTCGCCACGCTGCGCAGGGTCACCCCGGAGCAGCCGAGCAGGGCCTGCAGCAGCATGTCCCCGGAGCAGGCGTCCGAGCCGTCGCCGCCGGTGGTCTCGTGGAACCCGGCGCGTTGTGGGCCCGACCAGGTCTCGATCGTGGCGGTGATGCCGTCGTCGCGGAAGTCGCCCTCGGCGTGCAACCGGGCCATCGCGGCCGACGGGTCGTCCTTGTACCTCTGCTTGATGGGGGCCTGCATCTCGCGCAGGGCGGCAGCGTCCATGGGCGCATCCAACCCGCATGGCAGGCTGTCCGCTCGGGGCGGTAGCTCAGCCGGTCAGAGCATGGGACTCATAATCCCTGGGTCGTGGGTTCGAGCCCCACCCGCCCCACCGATATAAGTGCAGGTCAGGGGGTTGGTGCTTGATCGTCGATCTTGACACCAGGGCGCCGTGCCCACACGGTGCCCACACTACGTACCGTGACGTCTGGTGACAGTGGCCTGGTGGGCGGCGTCCATGCGTTCCGCGAGCGCCACGAGGTCGTCGTCGAAGAGCCCGGAGTAGACGTCGAGGGTCATCGCTGCGGAGGCGTGACCGAGCATCCGCTGGACCGCCTTGACGTTCGCGCCGCTGGCCACCAGCAGGCTGGCGGCGGTGTGCCGGAGGTCGTGCGGGCTGAGGTCCTCGAGCCCGGCGACCATGACCGCCGGGTCGAAGAACCGCCGCCGGAAGTTGCCCGAGCGCAGCACCGCGCCGCCCGGCGAGGTCAGGACGAGGTCGTCCGGGCCCTTGCCCTGACAGCGGCGGGACAGGGGCTCGACGAGGATGCTCGGGATCGGCACGGTGCGCTGCTGGTGCGTCTTGGGCGCGCCGTACTCGACGGTGCCGCCGACCTCGGTGGCGCTCTCGGCGACGGTGAGCCGCTTGCGGAGGAAATCGACCCGGCGGACCCGTAGGGCGGCCATCTCGCCGAACCGGAGGCCGGTGTACGCCAGCAGACGGACGACGTCGCCGTACTCCCCCGCTGCGTCGGCCAGCCGCTCCACCTCCGTGCGGGTGAGGAACCGGGGATCGGCGCGCCGGGCCCTGGGCAGCGGCACGCCGGATGCCGGGTTGCGCGGGATGCGCCCGTCGCGGACGGCGAGGGTCATGACGAGTGCGAGGACGCGGTGCGCCTGCCGCACCGTCGCCGGCGCGAGGCCGCCGGCGACGAGGTGGGCCACCCATGCGGCGACCTCGGCGTGGGTCACGTCGGCCAGCCGGTGCCGACCCCAGCGCGGCAGGATCTGGACGCGCAGCAGCGACCGGTAGCGGTAGAGCGTGCTGGGCTTCAGCCCAGTCTGTGCAGCGAGCCACTGCTCTGCCCAGACATCGACGGTGACCCGGCCACGCTCCGGCGCCGTCCAGGTCTGCGTGACGATCGCCGAGGTCTGCTCGTCGAGCCATCGTTGGGCGTCGACCTTGCGCGTGAATCGCTTCTCGTGCTGCCGCCCACGAGCATCACGGTACCGCGACCGGTACCGCTTGCTGCCGTCGCTGAGCACGTCCACGGTGATGCTGCCGGCCATCAGATGACCGTGCCCACGACGGCTCCCCGGGTCAACGCCGTCTCGAGTCTCTGGGGAGGCCGGCACGCCTGTGGACGACGCTCGCTCATCGACGGTCGAGGGCCTGGGCGTGCTGTTGCGCGATCCAGGCGTGGAGGTCGTCGGTGCGGTACAGGACGCGGCGGCCGAGGCGGAAGCTGCGGGGGCCAGTGCCCAGGTGGCGCCAGTACCGCAGGGTCGCGACCGGCGCACGGAGTAGGTCGGCCGCTTCCATGATGGTGAGCAGCTCGGGTTCGCGGCCGGCGGAATGGTCGGTCATGGTCGGCTCCGGTTCTGGTCGGATGGGCTGGGCCCCGTCACCTGTAGAAGGCGCCAAACGAAGCCCATTGGTGACAGCCGACCGCAAGATCCTGCCGGGATTCTCCAGTTGGCCTGCAGTCCTCTGAGGCGGCTCATCGCACGAGGCCGGGGGACGCGCCGCCCCGGGCGAGAGAGGGGCCGCGGCGCTCGGACTCCGGCCGGGGTACGCCGGGGTCGACGGCGGCCGGTCGAAGGGCTGCCGGGAACCGGGAGCGATCGGCGTCTCGGGCGCGCCACGCGTTGCGTTCTGCGATGACCCGATCGGCGGGCTGGCCGAGCAGGGTCGGGCCGGCCAACAGCGCGGCGATGCGTTCCCGCGCGCCGGCCAGCTCGTGTTCGGCGGCCGCGATGCCCCGGTCGACATCGCTCAGCCGCCCGGCAGGGTCCGGAGTGCAGCCCGGCACACCCACCTGGGTGAGCTTCTTGGCGGCCTGAAGGGCGACGACAGCGCGCAGCGTGTCGTGCTGACGCTGAAGGCCGTCCAGCCGATCCAGGCAACCCTGCTTGGCCGACCACGCCTCGCGCAGCTCGGCGAGCACCTGGTCGAGCGGGCGGGGCTCGGCGTAGCGGGCGGCTTCGGCGGCGGCGAGCTGCGCGGCGTGGCCGGGGCCCGAGTCGGCGCGGTCGCGGCCGAACACCGCTATCCACTGCTGCCGCGCCTCGGCCAGCTCGGCGGCCACCAGGTGGGCGGTGTTCGCAATGCGGCCGCGAGTCATGCCGACGTAGGCCGACGCGGCGCCGGTGTGCTCGCCGATCACCACATGGGCCGAGGCGACGGTGTCGCCCTGCACGCCGTGCGCGGTGCTGGCGTAGGCCAGCTCGACGTGGGCGGTGACGTACCCGGCGGGCAGTACCCGCTCCCCCGCTCCGGCCGGGGTGACACCCGGGGTGACATCGGCCGGGACCGCGCCGGTCGGGGTGACATCGGCCGGAACGACGGCCAGCGCCCCTGAGGAACCGACCGCGGTGACGGTCCAGATGTCACGGTTGGCGACGCCCAGTGCTTGGTCGTTGCGGCGGGTGGCGATCCGGTCCCCGGCGCCGATCCGCTGCCCCGCCCCGGTGACCGCGACCCGCGATTCGTCGACGCGGCCGTCGGCGACCAGCCGCTCCCGGATCGCGGCGCCCAACTCGGCGACCTGGTCGCGGGTGTCCACCACGATCGCTGTCTGCTCGCCCCGGCGGTGAAGCTCTGCGGCCAGGGCGGCCAGCGCCTCCCGCAGCGCAGCGGCGTTGGCGTGCAGGCGGACCTGGCCGCGGGCGGCCAGCGCGTCGAACACCCCGCCGGGATCCCCGCCGTCGCGCATGGCCAAGGTCAAGTCGGCGTACTCGGTTTCGGACACCGCCTGCCCGGCATCGTCGGTGCCGGTGAAGCGGTGCACCCGGTCGAGGGTCATGTGCGCGGCCGGGTCGACACGGCCCACCGCGAGATCCAGTACCCCGCCGCGGCCCACTGCGGCGAGCTGGTGACGGTCACCGAGCATCGCCACCCGCACCCGGCGCTCATCGGCGATGACCAGCAGGGCCCGGGCGGTGTCCTGGTCGAGCATGCCGGCCTCGTCCACCACCAGGACGTCCCCGGCCCGCAGCCGCGCCTTCTCCCCGGGTCCGGCATAGAGCTGGCCGGTGGCCGGGTCGAGCTCACCGAGGGTCAACCTGGTCCAGGTGCCGTTGTCGGTCCAGCGCCAGCCGTGCTGGAAGGCCAGCCAGGCCGCCGAGCCGGCGGTGGTGCCGACCTCGGCGGAGGCGACCCTGGCCGCCTTCAGGGTGGGGGTGACCACCACCAGCCGCCGCCCCCGCTCCTCCAGCAGTCGTCGAGCCGCGGCCAGGGTGGTGGTCTTGCCGGCGCCCGCCGCGCCCTCCACCACGATGAGGGGTCGGTTCCCGGCGAGCGCGGCCGCGGTCGCGGCCTGCCCGGCATCCAGCCGCTCCAGGCCGGCTCCCCGGTCCGGCCGCAGGTCGGCATCTGCACCGTGGTGAGTGCCGCGGGCGGCGAGGCGGGCGACCAGGTCGGCCTCGACCTCCAGCACCGCCGGAGAGGTCCAGGCCCGGACATGCTCGGGCACCCCGTCGCGGATCAGCAGCGGAAGGCAGCGGGCCAGGGCGCGGGCGGTGAGGTCCTCGGCCAACTCACTACGGACCGCTGCCTCGGCGACGACGCCCGCAGCGGCGAGCAGCCGTTCGGCCTCGCCGCGCAGGTCGGCGACGTTCCAGGCCGAGCGGCCGGCGGCCAGCCGGGTGAGCATCTGGTCGGCGGCGCGGTCGCGGTCCAGGACGCCGATCGGGGTGGGCCGCAGCTGGACCGGTGGGTCGGGGTCGCGGTAGCCGAGGGCGGCCAGTTCGGCCCGCCACCGCGCGGTGAGGTCGGCCCCCGAGCGCGGGATGACCTTGTCGGGGCGGCCGTCGGCCCATGCGCGAGCGTCCCACGCTCGGCGCAGCGCTGGCCCCGGGGATTCGCCGGGGTGCGCGGCGGTCCAGTCGCGTTCGTAGCGATCGAGATTGCGCCCGATCTGCGCCGCCCGGGCGCTGAACGGACCGATGTACTCGGCGAGCTCCAGTATTTCTCCAGTCGCATCCAGGGTGTAGCCGTGGGCGGCCAGGGCGGTGCGGAATTGCGGATCGCAGGCGACCGCGGCGTGCCCGATTCCGTTGATTGCGGCGAGGAAGTCGCGGACGCCGACGGTGTGCAGCCCGCGCCATTGCTCGGCGGCGAACACTCGGGCGTTGAGTTGCAGGTGGAGATGCCGGTGCGGATCTCCGGCGCGGGAGGTGTAGTGCCGCACCGTCACCGCCTCCAGCACCCCGAGCGGCACCTGCACCTGCCCGCCGCGCGGGCCGATCCGGGTAGTCGCGTGCCCGGAGAGCCAGCTGATGATCTCGATCGCGGCGCGGTCCTGCGCGGCGTCGTAGGCGGCGGCGATGTCCGGGTGCACCGCGGCGGCCAGCGACCAGGACTTGGGGCCATTGACCACGACTTCGACGAACCGCACCGCACGCTCGTCGGTTCGCAGCCGCCCGCGCGGCTGCCCGGTGTCTGGGTCCCGGCCGGCGACCCAGCTCTGGTAGGTCTCCCCCGTCAACGACGCACGCTCCTCCACCCGCCCGGCGGTGGCCGTGAAGCGGCGGGCCAGGCCGGTGCCCTCGGCCAGGTAGTAGTCATCAGCGCGACCGCGGTCGGCCTCCAGGTACTGCCGGGCAGCCGCCGGCGCACCGGCGTAGACCTTCATTCCGCCATGCATTTTCCACGCCACCCAACAATGACCATTAGGTCACCCCCAGAAACGACGATGGGCCCCGCGAAACGGGGCCCGAGCTACCTCTATTGGTAGCATGCGTGCCGCTCTTTTGGTGGCGCTTTACGCACGGCAGAGTCCGCGGTACGGGCGATTGTGGGGGCGTCGGAGTTCGGATTATCCAGAAGCGTTGACAGCCGTTGGTGATCGGATCAGGGGGTGCGGAAACGACCTCTCCTCCGCTCCCCGTAGCCAGCCAATCCCTGCTGCCGCTGGGTCGAGGAAAGGGTGGGCCGAAGGCCCATCGCGAAGCGACGCGCCAGCGCCCTTGCCGCGACCAAGGCAGCAGGCACCCTGAGGCTGGTGGGGAGCGAGTCTCCAGCCTGTCCGCGTCAGGTCCCAGCCGAGCGACGTTGTCCGTGGCCGTGCCAAAGTCCCCACGGGTGGCCATCGAGAAGTCCCCGCTGATGGCCAGGTAGGTCCCCGTCCCTCGCTCGTCGTGTCGATCGTGAGCTGAGGCCCTGGGCGGTGACGGTGGC
>NZ_JAMXRZ010000113.1 GCF_024124375.1 Klenkia sp. PcliD-1-E | reverse complement strand
ACCGCCAATCCAGCGCCAGGGCGACGAGGGCGGTGACCAGCAGCAGCGGCCGGGTGCGGCGCGCCCGGCGGTGCGCCCGGACGACGGCGACGGTGGCGTCGGCGTCCCGCCGGGGTGGCCGCCGGACGGCGAGCAGCCCGTCCAGGGCCCGCGCGACGTCGTCCTCCTGCACCGGAGTCCGTCCTCCTGCACCAGAGCTGGGGTGGGAGGACGGAGTTCGATCAACCCCCCTGATCACCGCTGTGCGGGCCCGGGCGAGGGGGACCGGGTCGGCCGGCAGGCCCTCGTGCTGCCGCACCAGTGCGGTGCGGGCGGCGTCGTCCAGCCCGGCCAGGACGGCGGCGGTGGCCCGGGCGGCGCCCAGCTCGGCCGGCCCGACCCACCACGGGTCGGGACCGGGTTCGGTCACCGCACCGCGCGGCGCTCGGGTGCGCAGCAGGGCCGCGACCGCCGCCGCGTGGTCCTCGCCCGGGGTCAGCCGGGCCAGGGCGCGGTCCACCCGGTCCTCGGCCACCCGTTCGTCGCCGGTGAGCAGGAACGCCGGCCCGAGCAGGGCCTCCCGGTGCTCGCGCACGGTGCCGGCGACGTCCACGGCACCGATGGTGGACCCCCTGCTCCGGCGTGCGCCCGGGGACAGGGGGTGGTGGGATGGGGACCAGCGCGCGGACGGCCGGTGAAGGACTCCCCCGGCTCGGATCCCTGCCAGCGCAAATGTTGTTTACGGGTAGTACGGTTCGCGCACTGCCGCGGACGCGACCTGGCGCCCGGCCCCAGCCGAACGAGGTCCCCTGTGCCTGCCCTGCTCCTCGGTTCCATCAGCACGGTCGCCGACACCTCCGAGCTCCAGCGCGCCGCCTTCAACGACGCCTTCACCGCCCACGGCCTGGATTGGCGGTGGGAGCAGGAGGAGTACCGCGACCTGCTGCGCAGCAACGGCGGCGCCGACCGCATCGCCGACTACGCCCGCGAGCGCGGTGAGACCGTCGACGCGGCCGCGGTGCACGCCACCAAGTCCGAGCTGTTCCAGCAGGCCCTCGGCCGCGGCGGCCTGACCGCCCGGCCCGGCGTGCTCGACGCCGTCCGGGCCACCAAGGAGGCCGGCCACCCGGTCGCCCTGGTCACCACCACCTCGCCGGAGAACGTCGTCGCCCTGGTCGCCGGGGTCGAGGGCCTCGGGCTCGACGACTTCGACCTGGTGGTGGACAGCTCCGTGGTGGAGACGTCCAAGCCCGACCCGGCGCCCTACGAGCACGCGCTGCGCACCCTCGGCGTGCAGCCGGCCGAGGCCGTCGCGGTCGAGGACAACGTGGGCGGGGTGGCCTCGGCGACCGCCGCCGGCGTCCGCGTCCTGGCCTTCCCCAACACCAACACCGCCGGGCACGACTTCGGCGGCGCCCCCGTGGTCGACCACCTCGACCCCGCCCAGCTGCACGCCTGAGGAGAACCGGCATGACCACGATCAGCTCCAGCGTCACCCGCGCCGACGGCGGCTTCGCCGTCGAGGCCGTGCACCGCACCGAGTACCGGTTGGTGCCGGTGGACGGCGTGTTCGCGCGGGAGAACCCCCAGCTGGCCGACTGCTACCGCAACGCCGGGCGCTGCCTGGCCGTCGTCGACGAGAACGTGCTCGCCCTGCACCGGGAGGCGATGGAGGCCTACTTCGCCGCCGCCGGCGTGGAGCTGACCATCATCCCGGTGGCCATCGCCGAGACGGACAAGACGCTGGCCACCCTGGAGCGCCTGGTCGACGCCTTCGGGGCCTACGGCCTGCTGCGCACCGAGGCCCCGCTGGTGGTGGGCGGTGGGCTGGTCACCGACGTCGCGGGGTTCGCGTGCGCGGCCTACAAGCGCTCCACGCCCTACATCCGCATCCCCACCACCCTCATCGGCCTGATCGACGCCAGCGTGTCGATCAAGGTCGCGGTCAACCACGGCAAGGCCAAGAACCGGCTGGGCGCCTACCACGCCTCCTCCACCGTCTTCCTGGACTTCGGGTTCCTCGCCACCCTCGCCGAGGACCAGGTCCGCAACGGCATGGCCGAGCTCATCAAGATCGCGGTGGTGGCCAACCGGACCGTGTTCGACCTGCTCGACGAGCACGGCGAGGAGCTGCTGCGCTCCCGGTTCGGCCACGTCGACGGCAGCCCCGAGATCCGCAAGGTGGCCGACCAGGTCACCGACGAGGCGATCGAGACGATGCTGCAGCTCGAGGTGCCCAACCTGGCCGAGCTCGACCTGGACCGGGTGATCGCCTACGGCCACACCTGGAGCCCCACGCTGGAGCTGACCCCCGAGGTGCCCTACTTCCACGGGCACGCCATCTCGGTGGACATGGCCTACTCGGCCACCCTCGCCGCCCGGCGCGGCTACATCTCGGTCGAGGACCGCGACCGGGTGCTGGCGCTGTTCAGCCGGCTGGGCCTGACGATCGACAGCCCGTACCTCACGCCGGAGCTGCTGGTCGGTTCGACCCGGTCGATCCTGCAGACCCGCGACGGCCTGCTGCGCGCGGCGGCGCCGAAGCCGATCGGGGAGTGCACGTTCATGAACGACGTGTCCGACGACGAGCTGGTGGCGACCCTGCAGCTGCACCGGGAGGTCGTCGCCGGGCTCCCGCGCGGCGGGGCGGGCGTCGACGCGTTCATGGTGCCGCGCACCAGCCCGGTCGTGCAGGCACCGTGACGGCGGGGCTGCGCCCGGTCACGCCGCTGGGCATCCTGGCGGCGCGGCTGGACGCCGCCTGCGCCCGGCTCGACGGTCTGGAGCCGGGGCTGCGGGCGGAGCTCGAGGGCATCCGGGACCTCGCGGTCGGCCTCGAGCCCTACCTGGAGCGGCACACCACCCCGGAGTCGCCCGAGCTGGCGGCGCTGGCCGGGGCGACCCGGGCCGCGCCCTGGTCGGGGGCGCTGGAGGCCGAGATGCTCTCCGGGCACGTCGAGGGCCGCTTCCTGCAGTTCCTGCTGCGGCTGACCGGCGCCCGACGGGTGCTCGAGCTGGGCATGTTCACCGGCTACTCGGCGCTGGCCATGGCCCAGGCCCTCCCCGAGGGCGGCGAGGTGGTGGCCTGCGAGCTGGACCCGGAGGTGGCCGCGTTCGCGCAGCGCTGCTTCCCGCCGGGCGCGGCGATCGACGTCCGGGTGGGTCCGGCCGCGGACACGCTGGGCGCCCTGGCCGCCGAGGGCCAGGTCTTCGACGTCGTCTTCGTCGACGCCGACAAGGCCGGGTACGCGGGCTACCTCGACGCCGTCCTCGACGGCGGCCTGCTCGCCCCGGACGGCCTGGTCGCGGTGGACAACACCCTCATGCAGGGCCAGCCCTGGGCCGGCCCGGACACCCCCAACGGCGCGGCGATCGCCGCATTCAACGACCGGCTCACCGCCGACCCCCGGGTCGAGCAGGTGCTGGTGCCCCTCCGCGACGGCATCACCCTGGTCCGCCGCACCACCCCACCCCCGCCCCGGTGACCGCGGACCGGCGTGCGCGCCACGCCGGTCCGCGGTGACCTGGGGTCCGTGATCGACCCGCAGGAGGCCCAACGATGCAGATCCAGCCGCTCGAACCGCTCGGGGCGGTGGTGTCCGGTGTCGACGTGGGTCCGCTGCAGGCGGACGTCGTCGCCGGGTTGCGCGCTGCGCTCGCCGAGCACGGCGTCGTCGTGCTGCCCGACCAGCACGTGGACGACGACGCGTTCCTGGCCTTCCTGCAGGCGTTCGGCCCGCTGACCTTCACCACCGGCGAGACGCCGGTCGAGGGGTACCCCGACCTCAACGTGATCAGCAACGTCGGCCGCGTCGAGCCGCCGCGCAGCACCTTCCACGTGGACAGCTCCTACCTGTCCACCCCGCCGGCCTACACGGCGCTGCGGGCGGTCGAGATCCCCAGCCAGGGTGGCGAGACGGTGTTCACCGACCAGTACCGGGCGCTGGAGACGCTGCCGGCCGACCTGCGGGAGCGGGTCGAGGGCCGCACGGTCCGGCACGTGGTCACCGGCATCGACCCCGGCCTGCTGGGCCCGGACGACGAGACGGAGGCCGAGCACCCGGTGGTGCGACCGCACCCGTTGACCGGCCGGCCGGCGCTGTTCCTCACCACCCCGAAGCGGTGCGCGGCGGTCAGCGGGCTGGCCGACGACGAGGCCGCCGAGCTGGTGGGGGAGCTGTACGCGCACGCCACCGACGAGGCGCACGCCCTCGCCCACCGCTGGGCGCCCGGTGACGTGGTCATGTGGGACAACGCCTGCGTGCTGCACCGCGGCGACCACTCGGTGGTGGTCGGCGACCGGGTGATGCACCGCGGCATGGTCCGCGACCACGGTCCCGACGCCGCCGACGGGGTGGCCCGCTGACCGCCGCACCGGCCCGGCCGCGGGTCGACGAGCAGGCCCCGGTCCGGCCCACCCCGGGACGGTCGCTGGCCGTCCTCGCCGGGCTGGCCCTCACGCTGCCCGTGGACCTCGCCGTCACGGTGGCCGCCCTGCTGACCACCCGGGCACCGAGGCCGGCACCCGCCGCCGAGCGCCGCACGGTGCTGGTGAGCGGCGGCAAGATGACCAAGGCGCTGCAGCTGGCGCGGTCCTTCCACGCCGCCGGGCACCGGGTCGTGCTGGTGGAGAAGGCGGCCTACCGGTTCACCGGGCACCGGTTCTCCCGCGCGGTCGACGCCTTCCACGTCGTCCCCGACCCCCGGGACCCCGGGTACGCCCGGGCGCTGCTGGACGTCGTCCGGGCCGAGGGCGTGGACCTGTACGTGCCGGTCTGCTCGCCGGTGGCCTCGGAGTTCGACGCCGCTGCGGCCGACGTGCTGGCCGGGCACTGCGAGGTGCTCAGCCTGGACGCCGCCACCGTGCGCACGCTGGACGACAAGCACGCCTTCACCGCGCTGGCCGCCTCGTTGGGGTTGAGCGTCCCCGACACGCACCGGGTCACCGACGCCCGCCAGGTGCTGGACTTCGACTTCACCCGCTCGCACCGGCCCTACGTGCTCAAGTCGATCGCCTACGACCCGGTGCACCGCCTGGACCTGACGCCGCTGCCGCGGCCCACCCGCGCGGAGACCGAGGCGTTCGTCGCGGGCAAGCCGATCAGCCCCGAGAACCCGTGGATCCTGCAGGAGTTCGTCACCGGCACCGAGGTCTGCACCCACTCCACGGTCCGGGACGGCGTGGTCACGGTGTGGTGCTGCTGCCCCTCGTCGGCGTTCCAGGTCAACTACACCCAGGTCGACCGGCCCCTGATCCGTGGCTGGGCCACCCGGTTCGCCGCAGCGCTGGGCGGCACCGGGCAGGTGTCGCTGGACTTCATCGAGGCCGAGGACGGCACGCCCTACGCCATCGAGTGCAACCCGCGCACCCACTCGGCGATCACGATGTTCCACGACCACCCGGGCCTGGCCGACGCCTACCTGCACGCGCGCGACGTCCCGCTGGAGCCCCGGCCGGGCAGCCGGCCGACCTACTGGACCTACCACGAGCTGTGGCGGGCGCTGTCCGCCCCGCGGACGGCGGCGGCCCGCTGGCGGGTGGTCCGGGAGGGCACCGACGCGGTCTTCGACCGGGCCGACCCGCTGCCCTACCTGGTGCTGCACCACGTGCAGATCCCGCTGCTCCTGCTGCGCAGCCTGCGCTCGCGCGGCGCGTGGAGCCGGATCGACTTCAACATCGGCAAGCTCGTGCAGCCGGCGGGGGACTGATGGCCCGCCTGCTGCACCTGGTCGGCTCCCCGACCAGCGCCTTCTTCGACGACCTGTCCCGGCTCTACGCCGCCGACTGCCTGGCGAACGCGGGCGACCACCACGAGCACGTCGTCGCGCACGTGTCCCCGGACGGCTCGTGGCGGTTCCCGGCGTCCCTGGCCGCCCTGGCCAACGCCGACCCGCTGCCGATCGGGGACGCGCTGGCCCGGCTGCTCGCCATGGACGTCGACGTCGCCCTGCCGCAGATGTTCTGCATCCCCGGCATGACCTCCTACCGGGCCCTGCTGGACGTGCTGGGGATCCCGTTCGTCGGCAACACCGCCGACGTGATGGCCCTGGGCGCGCACAAGGCCCGCGCCCGCGCGGTGGTCGCCGCTGCCGGCGTCCGGGTGCCGACCGGCGAGGTCGTCGCCCCCGGGGGGACGACGACGCTGGCCCCGCCGCTGGTGGTCAAGCCGGTGGACGCCGACAACTCCGCCGGGATCACCCACGTCACCGACGCCGAGCAGCTGCCCGCCGCGCTGGCCGCCGCGTGGGCGGAGTCCGGGCAGGCCCTGGTCGAGGACTACGTCCCGCTGGGCCGCGAGGTGCGCTGCGGGGTGGTGGAGCGCGACGGCGCGCTGGTCCCGCTGCCGCTGGAGGAGTACGGCCTGAGCGACACCCACCCGGTGCGCACCGCCGAGGACAAGATCCGCCGGGCCGACGACGGCACGCTCGGACTGATGGCGAAGAACACCCCGACCGTCTGGGTGGTCGACCCGGCGGACCCGGTCACCGCACCCGTGCAGCAGGCCGCGCTGGCCTGCCACACCGCGCTGGGCTGCCGGGACTACTCGCTGTTCGACTTCCGGGTCGACCCCGACGGCGTGCCGTGGTTCCTGGAGGCGGGGCTCTACAACTCCTTCGCGCGGCAGAGCGTCATCCCCACGATGGCCCGGGCGGCGGGCGTCGAGCTGCCCGAGCTGCTCGACGCCGCGGTCGCCTCCGCCCTGGCCCGCGCTGCGGGCCACCGGGGGCGCTCGTAGCCTGCGCAGGTGATCGAACGCCAGGACCCGTGGCCGCGCCGGCCGCAGCTCCTGGGCGTGTGGACGGCGCAGGAGCTGGAGGTCGCCCTGGTCCGCACCGCCTACGGCGACGCGGAGCTGGAGAGCGCGCTGCAGCTGGTCATCGACCAGGGTCCGGGGGCCTTCGCCCTGCTGGCGGCCGGGTTGCTCACCGTGCAGCCGGACGTCGACGACCTCGGTGGTGGGCTGTGGGCCGAGATCGAGTGGGCCGACATCGACGACGCGGTGATCACCGGGGCGCTGCGCGCCGAGCCGGGCGAGCTGGCCGCGCTGCGCAAGGCCGCGCGGGTCGCCGCCGACCGCTGAGCACCAGCCCGGGGCAGCGTCAGCCCGGGGCGTCGCGCAGCAGGTCGGCCGGGTGCACCAGCCCCGACCGGTAGGCCAGCACCACCGCCTGCACCCGGTCCCGGGACCCGGTCTTGGCCAGCACCCGCCCGACGTGGGTCTTCACCGTCGCCTCGCTGACGAACAGGCCGCGGGCGATCTCGGTGTTGGTGGCGCCGCAGGCCATCTGCACCAGCACCTCGGTCTCCCGCGGCGTCAGCTCGGCCAGCGCGGGGTCGGGCGCGCCGGGGGTGGCGGCGGCGCCGCCGCGCAGCAGCGGGGCCACGTGCTGCAGCAGCCGCCGGGTGGAGCTGGCCGCGATCACCGAGTCCCCGGCGTGCACCGTGCGGACCGCGGCGAGCATCTCCTCGGGTGCGGCGTCCTTGAGCAGGAAGCCGCTGGCGCCGGCGCCGATGGCGGCGACCACGTACTCGTCGAGGTCGAAGGTGGTCAGCACCACCACCCGCGGCGGGTCCGGCAGCGCGGTGACCGCCCGGGTGGCCTCGATGCCGTCGGTGCCCGGCATCCGGATGTCCATGAGGACGACGTCCGCGGGGGTGCGCGCCAGCAGCGCGACGGCGGCGTCGCCGTCCCCGGCCTCGGCGACGACCTGCAGGTCGGGCTGGGAGTCGATCACCATGCGGAACCCGGCGCGCACCATCTGCTGGTCGTCGACCAGCACCACCCGGATCGTCATCGGGACCGACCGTAGGGCAGCACCGCGTGCACGCCGAACCCGCCGCCGTGCCGCGGCCCGGCCTCGAGTCGCCCGCCGTGCAGCTGCGCCCGTTCCCGCATCCCGGTCAGCCCCTGGCCCCGCCCGTCGCGGCCCTCGGCGGCCACGATCGCGGCCGCCGCGCCCCGGCCGTCGTCGAGCACCGACAGCTCCAGGGCGTCGCTGCGCCACTGCAGCCGCACCCAGGCCCGGCTGGCCGGGCCGGCGTGCTTGAGCACGTTGGTCAGCGACTCCTGCACGATCCGGTAGGCAGCCAGCTGCGACCCGGTGGCCAGCTCCCGCGGCTCGCCCTCCACCAGCAGGTCGATGTCCAGGCCGCTGCGCCGGACGTCCTCGACCAGCGCGGGGATCGCCGCGACGTCCGGCTGGGGCGCGAACTCCTGGCCGTCACCCTCGCGGAGCACCCCCAGCAGCGCGCGCATGTCGGCCAGCGCCTGCCGACCGGTGGCCGAGATCTGCTCCAGGGCGCCGACCGCCGCCTCGGGGTCGGCCCGACCGGCGTAGCGGCCGCCGTCGGCCTGGGCGATGACGACGGAGAGGGAGTGCGCGACGACGTCGTGCATCTCGCGGGCGATCCGGGCGCGCTCGGTGGTGGCGGCCAGCCGCATCTCCTGGTCGCGCTCGAGCTCCAGCAGCTCGGCGCGCTCGGCCATCGCGGCCTCGCGCTGGATGCGGCCGCGCTTGACCGAGCCGATCGCCCAGCAGGCCACCACGAGGACGCCGATGGCCCCGGCGGTGACGACCAGGTCGAGCAGGCCGCGACCGTAGGAGGAGCTGCCGTCGCCGAAGTAGAGGCCGCCGAAGTAGCGCAGCGCGGCCACGGCGGCTCCCACCAGGCCCAGCGCGAGCCCGGCGCGGGAGGCCCAGCGCGGGGCGTAGGCGGCCAGCGCGTAGACCATCATCGGCACGGCGACGTTGGCGGCCACGAACGTGCTGGTCAGCGCGACCTGGGCCAGGCCGACCACGACCACGGCCGCAGCCGCCGGGACGGGTGCGGTGCGCCGCCACGCGAGCGGGGCGAGGAGCCCGAGGGAGACCAGCACGTCGGCCGCGCCACCCGTGCCACGGCCGCCGAGGCCCAGCACGACCACCCCGACGAGCACGGCGATGCCGACGTCGACCGCGAACGGGTGCGCGCGCAGCGCGTCCCCGGTGCGGCTCAGCGGCTGGGTCTCGTCCATCCCGGGCAGGTTAGGCAGGCCGGGGTGCGCCCGTCGTCGTCCCGTGGGCTGATCCCCGGGTCCGCCTGCGGGATCAGGCGCGCTCGACGGTGATGCCCCCGGGGCCGCTGCGGAAGTGCACGTGCGCGAGGTCGGGGGCGTAGCCGTCGGCCTCCAGCTCGCTGTGGTGGTGGGTGTCGCCGACGGCCAGCGTGGAGCAGCCGGCGGCCCGGCCCGCGGCCAGGCCGGCAGGGGCGTCCTCGACCACCAGGCAGCGGTGCGGGTCCACCCCGATCCGGTGCGCGGCGAGCAGGAACGGGTCGGGGGAGGGCTTGCCGTTGACGACGTCGTCGACGCAGACGACCTCCCGCGGGGCGTGCAGGCCCGAACCGGCCAGGCGGGCGGCCAGCAGTGGGCCGGTGCAGGAGGTCACGATCGCCACCCGGTTGGCCGGGAGGGCGGCGAACGCCTCCGCCGCACCCGGCAGCACCTCGATGCCCTCGGCCGCGGCGGCCACCTCGAGGTCGTGGATGCGCGCGAGGGCGTCGGCGCGGCGGTGCTCGGCGAGCAGCTCGGCGATGATCCGCCGGGCGGGCAACCCGCCCAGCGCGCCGAGGGCGGCGGGGTCGACGTCGAACTCGGCGGCCCAGGCGTGCCAGGCGGCCAGCGACCCGCGCATCGAGTCGATGAGGGTGCCGTCCATGTCGAACAGCACGCCGTCGAACGTCCGACCGGTCAGCGCGTCGAGGTCGAGGAAGGCGCCGGAGGGCGCGGAGGTCCGTTGCACACCACCCATGGTTCCACCGCCGGGTGGCGCGCCGCTGACCGGCGGGCGGCCAACAGGTCACAGAACAGGAGCGTCCGTTTCGTCACGCCGGGCGGTGCCGCCACCTCCCGCGGGAGGGCCTGACCCGATCGGGCGCACCCCGGGGTGGGTGGGTCGAACTGAGGTGCGTAAACGATCTACTCTGCACCCATGGCGAACGGCGACGACGTCGGGTCCGGCGTGCCCAACGTCGTCGACACGAAGATGCAGGAGTCCGTCGTCGACGACGCCAGCCAGGCGCTGGCCGGCGTGGGCGGGGGGGCCGGGGTCACCGCGCTGCCCCGCGTGCTCGGCGACTCCCCGATCGCCGTGCTGCTGGTCGACCGCACGCACGGCCAGGTCACCTACGCCAACACCGCGGCGCAGGAGCTCGCGGGCGACGTCGGCCTCCCGGTCCCCGTCGTGGACTGGACGGCAGCCGCCGGCGTCACCGACGTCGACGGCAGCCCGCTGACCGAGACCTCGGCGCCGCTCTCGCGGGTCGCGGCCGGGCACCCCGTGGCCGGGGAGCCGGTGCGCATCCGCGGCACCGCAGGTGTCGCCGACACCGACCGCGGCACGGCGGACAGCCGCGGTCCCGTCGTCTGGGCGACCGGGTTCCCGCTGGGGGAGGGCGCGCACGAGGAGCAGCTGTCCCTGCTGGTGTTCCTGCCGGTCGAGCAGCCCACCGGGGCCGACGACCCCGAGGCGGTGCTGCAGTCCCTGCGCGAGCGCGCGGTGCTGGCCACCGACATCTGCTTCACCATCTCCGACCCGCGCCAGGAGGGGAACCCGCTGGTCTGGGTCAACCCGTCCTTCACCAAGGTCACCGGGTACTCCTTCGAGGACTCGATCGGGCGCAACTGCAAGTTCTTGCAGGGCCCGGCCACCGACCCGGCCGCCGTGCAGCAGATCGTCGACGACCTGTCGGCGGGCCGGTCCGCGGCGGTCACCCTGCTCAACTACCGGCCCGACGGCACGGCGTTCTGGAACCACGTCTCCATCTCCCCGGTCTACGACGGCGCCGGTGAGCTGGTCTCCTTCGTCGGCGTGCAGTCCGACGTCACCACCCGGATCCTCGCCGACGCCGAGCGCGACGCCGCCCACGAGGCCGAGCGCACCGCCCGCAGGCACGCCGAGGAGGCCCGCGCCCGCATGGCGCTCATGGCCGAGGCCACCACCGAGCTCGTCGGCAGCCTGGACACCACCGAGCTGGAGCACCGGCTGGCCCGGCTGCTGGTCCCCCGGCTGGCCGACTGGGTCTCGATCTGGCAGGTGGACGAGGACGGCCTGATCACCTCGGCCACCAGCCTGCACCGCGACGGTGATGCCGTCCGGCCGCAGCTCACCGCCATGGAGGCCGAGTACCTGGGCCGGCCCTTCCCCCGTGCGGCGCCCGTGCGGGAGGCCTTCCTCACCGGCCGGCCGGTGCTGCGCGAGGACCTGGACGACCGGACGATCGAGCCCTACGCCCGCGGGCTCACCGACGGCGACGTGCTCACCCAGCTCGGGGTGGGGTCGCTGCTGGCCCTGCCGCTGCCCTCGCGGCGCGGCACCTGGGGTGCGATCACCCTCGTCCGCGAGGCGGCCCACGGCTTCTCCGTCGAGGACCTCGACGTCGCCCAGGACCTCTGCCGGCGGGCCGGCCAGGCCCTGGACAACGCCCGGCTCTACAGCCGCGAGGCCTCGGTCGCCGAGACCCTGCAGCACGCGCTGCTGCCCGAGCTGCCGGACCTGCCGCGGATCACCGCCGCCGCCCGGTACACCGCCGCCTCGGCCGCGGCCGCCGTCGGCGGCGACTTCTACGACCTGCTGCCCCTGCCCGGCGGCACCACCGGCATCGTCATCGGCGACGTCGCCGGCCACGACATCACCGCCGCCACCGCGATGGGCCAGCTGCGCGGGCTGATCCGCAGTGCGTGCTGGGACACCGACGAGCCCGCACCCGACATCGTGCTGGCCCGGGTGGACCGGTTGCTCCAGGTGCTGGGCCTGCCCATCATCGCCACCGCCGCGCTGATGCGGGCGACCCCACCGGCCGACGGCGACGACACCTGGACCGTCGAGTGCGCCAACGCCGGCCACCCGCCGGTGCTGCTGCGCACCCCGGACGGCGCCGTGGAGGTCTTCTGCGACGACCACGACCTGCTGCTGGGCACCGGCATGGCCGACCTGCTGCCGCCGCGGTCCAGCACCTCCCGCCCCGTGCCGGCCGGCAGCCAGCTGATGCTCTACACCGACGGGCTCATCGAGCAGCCCGGCGCCGAGGGCCCCGGCCGCGACATCGACGCGGGTCTGGGGGCGCTGCGTCAGCGGTGGGCGTCGCTCCCGGCGGGCGCCGACCCCCGGACGGTCTGCGACGCCGTCCACGACCTGGTCGTGCTCTCCTCCGACGACCTCGCGGTGCTGACCCTCCAGCTGGACTGAGGTCCCGGCGGGTCGTCCGTCCCGTGGTCGAGCGCGAGCCGGACCAGTCTGGGCGGGTCCCAGCCGGCGGGGCAGCGGGGGTCAGGCAGCGGCCACATCGTCGTCCTCCTCGGTCCGGTCGGCCTCGCGGGCGGAGACCAGCAGGTCGGCCAGGGCGTGCCGGTAGGCCACCCCCAGCCGGTCACCGGGCAGGTGCACCTCGTCGCGCGGGGTGAGCGGCAGCCCGGCGCCGGGCAGCGGCCGGTCCAGCGCAGCGAGGACGTCGCGCACCCGGTCGGCCTCGGCGGCCAGCTGCACCCGCCCCGCCCGGCCGCCCAGGGCCACCCGGGCGTGCACGAGGGTGGAGTCGGCGTCCTCGGGCTGCAGCAGGAGCAGCAGGGACCGGGTGGACCCGTCGGGCAGCACCTCGTCGCGGCGCAGCTGGAACGGCGCCCGCAGGTGCACCACGACCTGCCCCCCGGCATCCGCCCAGCGGGCGGTGCAGCCCCCGCCCACCGGCGTCACCGCGGGCACCACGCCGGGGGTACCCGGGTTCAGGACGGCGTCGAGCAGCACCGCGGCGGGGGTGGCGGTGCGCACCGCGGGCAGCCACTGCGTGCGGCCGGGGAAGGCCTCGGCGGGCAGGTCGGTCGTGACCGGCGACCCGGGCGCGAGCCACAGCGCGCCGTCCCGCTCGCGGACGCCGGCCACGGGGTCGGCGGTCACCACCCCGCCCCGCCGCTGCAGCGTCCAGGTCGACCCGAGCAGCCGGACGGCGAGCCAGCCACCCTCGCCGAGCTGGTCGACACGGGCGACCGGGTGCCAGGCGCGGGCCAGCGCGGCCTCGACGTTGGTCAGCACCGGTCCGGCGGGGGCGGGCAGCGCGGGCACCGGGTCGGCCGTGGTGCCGGGCACCGCGCGGGGCGGCCGGTGGTGCACCGTGCGGTCGTTGGCCACCCACACCCACCCGTCGCGCTCCTCGACGGCCCAGGGCGCGGACAGGTCGGCCCGGGGCGGCGGCACGGCGTCCGGGC
>NZ_JAMXRZ010000112.1 GCF_024124375.1 Klenkia sp. PcliD-1-E | reverse complement strand
GGGGCCCGCATCGCGTGGGTACCCCGCCGGGCGGGGGAGCGCGGCGCCGTCGAGGTCGGTGCGCTGCCCACGCTGCTGCCCGGGGGCCGCGGCGTCACCGACGCCGCCGACCGCGCCGACCTCGAGTCCGCCTGGGGCGTCGAGCTGCCCCGCCGGGCCGGCCGCGACACCACCGGCATCCTGCAGGCCGCCCGCGACGGCCGCCTGGGTGGCCTGCTCGTCGGCGGCGTCGACCCCGCCGACCTGCCCGACCCCGGCCTCGCCGAGGCCGCGCTGGCCGCCGCCGGCTTCGTGGTCAGCCTGGAGCTGTTCCCGACCGCGGTCACCGCGCACGCCGACGTCGTCCTGCCGGTCGCCGCGGCCCCCGAGAAGGCCGGCAGCTACCTGGACTGGGAGGGCCGGGTGCGCCCCTTCGACGCCACCCTGCACGGCAGCGGGCAGCTCACCGACGCCCGCGTGCTCACCGGCCTGGCCGACGCGATGGGCACCGACCTGGGGCTGGCCACCGTGGACGCCGCCCGCCGCGAGCTGGTCGCCCTCGGCGGCGCCGGCCGCGCCCGGCAGGTCCGCGGGCTGGACGTCGCCCCCGCCGGCAGCCCCCGGCTCGGCGCCGACCAGGTCGTGCTCGCCTCCTGGCGGCAGCTCCTGGACGACGGGACCCTGCAGCGGGACGAGCCCGCGCTGGCCGGCACCGCCCGTCCCCCGGTCGTCCGGCTGGCCAAGGAGACCGCCGTCCGGCTCGGCGTCGGGGACGGCGACCGGGTCAGCGTCACCGGGCCGACCGGCTCGATCACCCTGCCCGCGCGGATCACCGACATGCCCGACCGGGTGGTCTGGCTGCCGATGCGCTCGCCGGGCAGCCACGTCCGCACCCACCTCGGCGCCGCCCCGGGCGGGGTCGTGACGATCAGCGCAGCAGGGGGCCCGGCATGAACGACTCCCCGACCCTGGCCGACTTCGGCCAGGACGTCTGGTGGCTCGTGCTGATCAAGATCGTCGGCGTGTTCGGCCTGCTGGTCGTCATGACCCTGTTCGCGATCGTGTTCGAGCGCAAGGTCGTCGCCCGCATGCAGCAGCGCTCCGGCCCCAACCGGGTCGGCCCGCGTGGCTACCTCCAGAGCCTGGCCGACGGCCTCAAGCTCGCGTTCAAGGAGGACATCATGCCGGCGCTGGCCGACAAGCCGGTGTACTTCCTGGCCCCGGTCATCGCCACCATCCCGGCGTTCCTGGCCTTCTCGGTCATCCCGCTGGGCCCCGAGGTCTCGATCTTCGGGCAGCGCACGCCGCTGCAGCTCATCGACGCCCCCATCGGCGTCCTGGTGGTGCTGGCCTGCTCGGCGATGGGCGTCTACGGCATCGTGCTCGGCGGCTGGGCGTCGGGCTCGACCTACCCGCTGCTGGGGAGCCTGCGCAGCGCCGCCCAGATGGTCAGCTACGAGATCGCGATGGGCCTGTCCATCGTCGCGGTGTTCCTCTACGCCGGGACGATGAGCACCTCGGAGATCGTCGCCGCGCAGGCCGGGGACAACCGGCTGGACTTCTTCGGCCTCACCTTCGACGGCCCCAGCTGGTACGCCGTCCTGCTGCCGGTCAGCTTCATCATCTACGTCATCGCGGTGGTGGGGGAGACCAACCGGGCGCCCTTCGACCTGCCCGAGGCCGAGTCCGAGCTGGTCGGCGGGTTCCACACCGAGTACTCGTCGCTGAAGTTCGCGCTGTTCTTCCTCGCCGAGTACGTCAACATGGTCACCGTCTCCGCGCTGGCCGCGACGCTGTTCCTCGGCGGCTGGCGGGCCCCGTGGCCGATCTCGATCTGGGACGGCGCCAACTCCGGCTGGTGGCCGCTGCTGTGGTTCCTGCTCAAGGTCGTCGCCGCGCTGTTCGTCTTCATCTGGCTGCGCGGCACCCTGCCCCGCCTGCGCTACGACCAGTTCATGCGCTTCGGCTGGAAGGTGCTGGTCCCCACCGCCCTGGTGTGGATCCTCGCCGTCGCCACCATGCGCACCGTCTCCCGCGAGTACGACCTGTCCAGCGGCGAGGTGGCCGTCTACGTCGGGCTGCCGATCGCGGCCGTCGTCCTGGCGGTGCTGCTGGTCGCCTCCCGCAAGAGCAACGAGCCCACCCGGATCGCCGCCCTCAACGCCGCGGCCGGGTCCATCAACCCGACCGAGCCCGAGGTGCTGCCCCCGGTCCGCACCCCCGGCGCCAAGCACCGGCCCGCGCAGCGCATCGGCCCGGTCCGCGCCGAGGGCGGGTTCCCCATCCCGCCGATGGACCTCGTGGTGCCGCCCTCGCCGCGGCTGGCCAGCAAGGAACCGGTCGCCGCCGGCGCCCCCGTCGCGTCGGGTCGCCGCCGCCCGAGCCCCACCCCCCGGAAGGACGACGATGTCTGACCTGACCCCCGAGAAGCGGCACGGCGGCGAGGTCGAGCAGGCCGGCGGCACCCGCTCCGCCCCGGCCCCCCGCACCAGCCGGCTGCCCGGCCCCGCGCAGGGCTTCGGCGTCACCTTCTCGACGATGTTCAAGAAGGTCACCACCGAGCAGTACCCGGACGAGCCCAAGGTGACCAAGCCGCGCTACCACGGCCGGCACGTGCTCAACCGCCACCCCGACGGGCTGGAGAAGTGCGTGGGCTGCGAGCTGTGCGCCTGGGCCTGCCCCGCCGACGCCATCTACGTGGAGGGCGGGACCAACACCGAGGAGCAGCGGTTCTCCCCGGGCGAGCGGTACGGGCGGATCTACCAGATCAACTACCTGCGCTGCATCTTCTGCGGCCTGTGCATCGAGGCCTGCCCGACCCGCTCGCTGACGATGAGCAACGACTTCGAGCTGGCCGACGACTCCCGCGGCGACCTGGTCTACACCAAGGAGCAGCTGATGGCCCCGCTGCTGCCGGGCATGGAGCAGCCCCCGCACCCCATGCGGCTGGGCGACGACGAGCGCGACTACTACCTGCGGGCCGGGTCCTGATGGGCGACGGGATGGGCATCGAGATCGGGACGGCGGAGACCGTCGTCTTCTGGGTCCTGGGCCCCATCGCGCTGGCCGGGGCGCTGGGCATGGTGTTCGCCCGCAACGCCGTGCACTCGGCGCTGTTCCTGGTCAACACCATGCTGGCGCTGGGCGTGTTCTACGTCGTGCAGGAGGCGCCGTTCCTCGGCGCGGTGCAGATCATCGTCTACACCGGCGCGATCATGATCCTGTTCCTGTTCGTGCTCATGCTGGTCGGCCGCGACTCCTCCGACTCGGTCGTGGAGACCCTGCGCGGGCAGCGGGTGGCGGCCACCGTGCTGGGCATCGGGTTCGCCGGCCTGGTCGGCGCAGGGATCGCCCGCGCGACCGAGGGCATGGTCGTGACCGGCCTGGAGGGCGTGCAGGGCGGCGCCGGCGGTGCGGCCGACGGCAACATCGAGGCCATCGCCGGGCTGCTGTTCACCCGCTACCTGCTGGCCTTCGAGGTCACCAGCGCGCTGCTGATCACCGCCGCGGTCGGCGCCATGGTGCTGGCGCACATCGAGCGCGAGCCCGGCACCCGGCTGACCCAGAAGGAGCGGTCGCGGGCCCGCTTCCTCACCTCGGACCACCCGCAGACCCTGCCCGGCCCCGGCGTCTACGCCCGGGCCAACTCCATCGCCGCACCCGGCCGGCTGCCCGACGGCACCCCGTCGGAGGCCAGCTACGCCACCGGCGTCGAGCCCCAGGTGGTGGAGGAGCTGCCCCCGGGCGACCCCGCTTCCGGGGGCTCGGACGCCGCGATCGGCACGACCCGAGGGGTGACCCGGTGACGCTCACCAACTACCTGGTGCTGGCCGCGATCCTGTTCACCATCGGCGCCGTCGGCGTCCTGGTGCGGCGCAACGCGATCGTGGTCTTCATGTGCATCGAGCTGATGCTCAACTCGGTCAACCTCACCCTGGTCACCTTCGCCCGGTCCACCGGCACCCTCGACGGCCAGGTCATCGCCTTCTTCGTCATGGTGGTCGCCGCGGCCGAGGTCGTGGTCGGGCTGGCGATCATCATGTCGATCTACCGGACCCGCAGGTCGGCCTCGGTCGACGACGCGAACCTGCTGAAGTACTGAGGGCGCCGACATGGACACCGTGCCCGCGACCGGGCTCCTGGGCAGCACCTGGCTGCTGATCGCGCTGCCCCTGGCCGGGGCCGCCGTCCTGCTGCTGGGCGGGAAGCGCACCGACCGGTGGGGCCACCTGCTGGCCATCGGCACCGTCACCGCCGCGTTCGTGCTCGCCGTGCTCTGCACGGTGCAGCTCGCCGGGCTCGACCAGCGCAGCGCGTCGGTGGACCTGTTCACCTTCGTCTCCACCGGCCGGCTCGACGTCAGCGCGGGGCTGCTGGTCGACCCGCTGTCGATGACGTTCGCGCTGCTGATCACCGGCGTCGGAGCGCTCATCCACGTCTACTCGGTGGGTTACATGGCCCACGACCCCGGTCGCCGCCGGTTCTTCGCCTACCTCAACCTGTTCGTCGCGGCGATGCTGCTGCTGGTGCTGGGCAACAGCTTCGTGGCCCTCTACGTGGGCTGGGAGGGCGTGGGCCTGGCGTCCTACCTGCTCATCGCGTTCTGGTACACCCGCCCGGCCGCGGCGACCGCGGCCAAGAAGGCGTTCGTGATGAACCGGGTCGGCGACGTGGGCCTGGCGCTGGCGATCTTCCTGATGTTCACCCAGCTCGGCACCACCTCCTACGAGGGCGTGCTCGGCTCGGTCGGCCTGCTCGCCGGCGGCACGGTCACCGGCATCGGATTGCTCCTGCTGCTGGGTGCCTGCGGCAAGTCCGGCCAGTTCCCCCTGCAGGCCTGGCTGCCCGACGCCATGGAGGGCCCCACCCCGGTCTCGGCGCTGATCCACGCCGCCACCATGGTCACCGCCGGGGTCTACCTGATCGCCCGCTCGGCGCCGATCTACGACGCCGCCCCCGCCGCGCAGACCGTCGTGGTCGTCATCGGCGCGATCACGATCATGATCGGCGCGATCGCCGGCTGCGCCTACGACGACATCAAGAAGGTGCTGGCCTGGTCCACGGTCAGCCAGATCGGCTACATGTTCCTGGCCGTGGGCCTGGGCCCGGTCGGCTACGCCGCGGGCATCGCGCACCTGCTCACCCACGGCTTCTTCAAGGCCGGGCTGTTCCTCGGCGCCGGGTCGGTCATGCACGGCATGGGGGACCGCACCGACATGCGCCGCTTCGGCGGTCTGGCCACGAGGATGAAGACCACCTTCGTCACCTTCGGCCTGGGCTACCTGGCGCTGATCGGGTTCCCGTTCCTGTCCGGCTACTGGACCAAGGACGCGATCATCGAGGCCGCCTTCGACCGCGGCGGCGCCTCGGGCTGGGTCCTGGGCGGCGTCGCCGTCCTCGGCGCCGGGCTGACCGCGTTCTACATGACCCGGCTGGTGCTGATGACCTTCTTCGGCAGGCCGCGCTGGGAGGAGGGCGTGCACCCGCACGAGTCGCCCGCGGTGATGACCCTGCCGATGGTGGTGCTCGCCGTCGGGTCGGTCGCCGCAGGGTTCCTGCTGGTCGAGGCCTTCCCGCTGGCCGACTGGCTCGCCCCGGTGTTCGGCGAGCCCGAGGAGGCGGCCGCGCACGCCATCCCGCCGCTGGCGGTCAGCCTGCTGGTGACCGTCGTGGTGGCGCTGGGCGTCCTGGCTGCCTGGCTGGCCGTGGGCCGCCGCGAGGTGCCCACCACCGCACCGGTCCGGGTCTCCGCCCCGGTGCGCGCCGCCCGCGCGGGCCTCTACGCCGACGCGGTCAACGAGGCGGTGTTCATGCGCCCGGGCATGCGGCTGGTGACGGCCCTGCGGCTCGTCGACGACCAGGGCGTCGACGGCGTGGTGAACGGCATCGGCGCGGGCCTCGGCGGGTCCTCGGCCCGGCTGGGCCGGGCGCAGACCGGCTTCGTGCGGTCCTACGCCCTCGGCATGCTCGGCGGCGCCGTGCTCGTCGCGGGTGCCCTGCTGGCGGTGACGGCGGGATGACCACCCCCCTCTGGACGAAGGAGTCCCGGTCGTGAGCGACTTCCCCTGGCTGCTCACGATGGTGGTGGTCCCCGCGGTCGGCGGTGCCGCGGTGGCTGCGCTGCCCAAGGGGCGTGACGCGCTGGCCAAGCAGGTCGCGCTCGCGGTCAGCGTGGCCGTCCTCGTGCTCGCGCTGCTGGCCACCGTCGCCTTCGACACCGGCGGCGCGCGGTTCCAGCTGACCACCTCGGTCGCCTGGATCCCCAGCTTCGGCGTCGACTTCGCCCTCGGCGTCGACGGCATCGCGCTGGTGATGCTGCTGCTCATCGGCGTGCTGGTGCCGGTGGTCGTCGTCGCCTCCTGGCGCGACACCGGCCCCGGCGACCGGTCCATGAAGGCCTACTTCGCCTGGCTGCTGGTGCTCGAGGCGATGATGGTCGGCGTCTTCGCGGCCACCGACGTGTTCCTGTTCTACGTGTTCTTCGAGGCCATGCTCGTGCCGATGTACTTCATCATCGGCAGCTTCGGCGGGCCGCGCCGGCAGTACGCCGCGGTGAAGTTCTTCCTGTACAGCCTGCTCGGCGGGCTGGTCATGCTCGCCTCGGTCATCGGCCTGTACGTGGTCAGCAACTCCTCCCTCGGCGAGGGCACCTTCGCCTTCGACGCACTGCGGCAGCTCGACATCGACCCCGGCGTGCAGAAGCTGCTGTTCCTCGGTTTCTTCGTCGCCTTCGCCATCAAGGCCCCGCTCGTGCCCTTCCACACCTGGCTGCCCGTCTCGGGCGCCGAGGCGCCGGTGGGCGGGGCGGTGCTGCTGGTCGGCGTGCTGGACAAGGTCGGCACGTTCGGGTTCATCCGGTACTGCCTGCCGCTGTTCCCCGATGCCTCCCGCACCTTCGCGCCCTGGGTCCTCGGGCTGGCGGTGGCCGGCATCCTCTACGGGGCGGTGCTGGCGATGGGCCAGTCGGACATGAAGCGGCTGGTCACCTACACCTCGATCGCCCACTTCGGGTTCATCGCGCTGGGCATCTTCGCCTTCACCGCCGAGGGCGGGTCCGGCGCCGTCCTCTACATGGTCAACCACGGCATCTCGACCGGGATCCTCTTCCTGGTCGTCGGCATGGTGATCACCCGCGGCGGGTCGCGCAGCATCGCCGACTACGGCGGCATCGGGAGGAAGGCACCGGTGCTGGCCGGGGTGTTTCTGGTCGCGGGCCTGTCCAGCCTGGCGCTGCCGGGGACCAACAGCTTCGTGTCGGAGTTCCTGGTGCTGCTGGGGTCCTTCCCGACCCGGCCGGTGTTCACCATCGTCGCCACCGTCGGCATCGTGCTCGCCGCCCTCTACGTCCTGCTGCTGGTCCAGCGGGCGGTGCACGGCCCGGCCCGCGGCCTGGTCACCGAGAAGGCGTTCCCTGACCTGCGCCGCCGCGAGCTCGTCGTCGTCGCCCCGCTGCTGGCGCTGGTCATCGGCCTCGGTGTGTACCCGCAGCCGCTGCTGGACCTGATCAACCCGGCCGTGGCCGCCACCATGGGCGACATCGGCTCCGACCCCGGGGGCACCCAGCCCGCCGTCGCCGAGCAGGGGGGCAACTGATGATCGAGGCTCCGGACCTGTCCCTGTCCGCGCTCAGCCCCTTCCTGTTCGTCTTCGGCGCCGCGCTGGTCGGGGTGCTCGTGGAGTCCTTCGCCCCCCGGCACGTCCGCCAGCCCACCCAGGTCGCGCTCGCCCTGGTCGGCACGGTCGGGGGCTTCGCCGCCACCCTGCTGCTGGCCGGCAGCGGGGAGGTCACCGCCGCCGGTGCGCTGGCCGTCGACGGGGCGGGGCTGTTCCTGCAGGCCACCATCGCCGGCCTGGGCGCGCTGTCGGTCCTGCTGTTCGCCGAGCGGGCGCTGGACCCCGCGAAGTCGGCCTTCGTCGCCTCCGCCGCGGTCCCCGCCGGCAGCCCGCGCGACCGGGAGCTGCTCACCGACGAACGCGTGCAGACCGAGGTCTACCCGCTGGCCACGTTCGCCGTCGGCGGCATGATGCTCTTCGTCGCGGCCAACGACCTGCTGGTCATGTTCATCGCCCTCGAGGTGCTGAGCCTGCCCCTGTACCTGATCTGCGGCCTGTCCCGCCGCCGGCGGCTGCTGAGCCAGGAGGCGGCGGTCAAGTACTTCCTGCTCGGGGCGTTCGCCTCGGCGTTCTTCCTGTACGGCCTGGCCCTGGTCTACGGCGCCACCGGCACCGTGCAGCTGGCCGGCATCCGGGAGTCGGTCACCGCCGACGGCACCGGCACCCTGCTGGTGCTGGGCCTGGGCCTGCTGGTCGTCGGCCTGATGTTCAAGGCCTCGGTCGCGCCGTTCCACACCTGGACGCCGGACGTCTACCAGGGCGCGCCCACCCCGGTCACCGCGTTCATGGCCGCCTGCACCAAGGTCGCCGCGTTCGGGGCCATCCTGCGGCTGCTCTACGTCGCCTTCGGCACGGCGGACTGGACCTGGCGGCCGCTGGTCTACGGCATCGCGATCGTGTCGATGGTCGTCGGCGCCGTCCTCGGCCTGACCCAGACCGACGTCAAGCGCATGCTCGCCTACTCCTCGATCGCGCACGCCGGGTTCCTGCTCACCGGTGTCATCGGCCTGGACTCGGGCACCGGTTCCGGCCTCGCCGCGACGCTGTTCTACCTGCTGGCCTACGGCCTGACCACGGTCGGCGCGTTCGCCGTGGTGACCCTGGTCCGGGACGGCGACGGCGAGGCCACCGCGCTGTCGCAGTGGGCCGGCCTGGCCCGGCGGTCCCCGCTGACCGCGGGCGTGATGACCTTCCTGCTGCTCGCGCTGGCCGGCATCCCGCTGACCAGCGGCTTCACCGGGAAGTTCGCGGTCTTCCGCGCCGCGATCGAGGTCGGCGCCTGGCCGCTGGCCGTCGTCGCGCTGGTCACCAGCGCGGTCGCGGGGTTCTTCTACCTGCGGCTGGTCGTGCTCATGTACTTCTCCGACCCCGCCCCGGACGGGCCCTCGGTGGGTGTCCCGGGCCTGCCCACGACCGTCGTGCTGGCCGTGACCGTCGCCGCCACGCTCGTGCTCGGCGTCGTCCCCGGGTCGGTGCTGGACCTGGCCGACCGCGCGGCGACGCTGGTCGGGTAGGCCAGCCGTCGGCGGCCGGGCCTGCGGCGACTAGATTCAGCGACGATGAGCGGAGCCAGCGCCCTCACCGCCAGCGGTGACGGCAGCCAGACGCAGACGTGGCACAAGCCGGGCAGGCCGGCGTCCACGGTGGGCTCGTGGCTGCCCGACGGGCCGCTGGGCGAGTCGTTGTCCGCGGGCCTGGCCCGCGTCGAGGACGCGCTGCACGCCGCCGCGGTCAGCGACTCCCCGTTCGTGGCCGAGGCCGCGGCCCACCTGATGACCGCCGGCGGCAAGCGGTTCCGCCCCGTGCTGGCGCTGCTGGCCGCCCAGCTCGGCGACGCCGACTCCGACGAGGTGGTGTCCGCGGCGGTGGTCTGCGAGCTCACCCACCTGGCCACGCTGTACCACGACGACGTCATGGACGAGGCCGCCGTCCGGCGCGGTGCCCCCAGCGCGAACAGCCGCTGGTCCAACAGCATCGCCATCCTGACCGGCGACTTCCTCTTCGCCCGGGCCTCGGACCTGCTGGCCGACCTCGGCCCCGAGGCGGTGCGCATCCAGGCCCGCACGTTCGAGCGCCTGGTCACCGGGCAGATCCGGGAGACCGTCGGCCCGGTCGAGGGCGAGGACCCGATCGAGCACCACCTGTCGGTGCTGGCCGACAAGACCGGCTCGCTGGTGGCCACCTCGGCCCGCTTCGGCGCCACCTTCGCCGGCGTCGACCGCGCCGTCGTCGAGGACCTCACCGCCTACGCCGAGGAGATCGGCGTGGCCTTCCAGCTGGCCGACGACCTCATCGACATCGTCAGCGACGGCGGCACCTCCGGGAAGTCGCCGGGCACCGACCTGCGCGAGGGCATCGCCACCCTGCCGGTGCTGCTGGCCCGCGCCGGCGACGACCCGGCCGAGGCCCGGCTGCGGGCGCTGGTCGCCGGGCCCATCACCGACGACGCCGAGCACGCCGAGGCGCTGTCCCTGCTGCGCGGGTCGGCGTCGCTGGCCCGGGCCACCGAGGTGCTGCACTCCTACGCCGACCGGGCCCGCGCCCGGCTGGGCCGGGTGCCCGAGGGTGAGGTCCGCGAGGCGCTGTCGGCCCTGTGCGACTACGTGGTCACCCGCAGCGCCTGACCGCGACACCAGGGAGACTGGAGCGGGTGACCCCCCGCGCCGCCCGCCCCGCCGCCCTGCTCACCGGACTCGTGCTCCTCGCCGGCTGCTCGTCCGGGAGCTCGACCTCCGACGCCGACGCCGCAGCCATCTCCGCCCCGGCCGACGCCCCCGCCCTCGACGTCGAGGTGGTCCTCGACGGCCTGGACCACCCGTGGGACGTCGCCCAGGCCCCCGACGGCACCCTGCTGGTCGACCAGCGCGCCGGCGGGTTCACCGCCGTCCGCCCCGACGGGTCGACCCAGCAGGTCGCCGCCGACCTCGACGACCTGTGGGCCGAGGGCGAGACCGGCCTCATGGGCCTGGTGCTGGACCCCGGGTTCGCCGACAGCCGCCGGTTCTACACCTGCATGGGCGTCGCCGACGGCGGGGCGGACGGCGGCCCGGGCATCGAGGTCACCGCCTGGACCGTCGACGAGGGCTGGACGGCGGCCACCCGCGTCGCCGACCCGCTGGTGGGCGGCATCCCGGTCAACGCCGACTCCGGCCGGCACGGCGGCTGCCGGCTGCGCTTCGACGGCGACGGCCGCCTGCTGATCGGCACCGGCGACAACGCCCTGGGCACCAACCCGCAGGACCTCTCCACGCTGGCCGGCAAGCTGCTGCGCGTCGACCCGGCCAGCGGGCAGCCGTCGGCGGACAACCCGTTCCTCGAGCTCACCGACCCCACCTCGCACGCGATCGTGGGCTACGGCCACCGCAACGTGCAGGGGATCGCCGTCCAGCCCGGCACCGGGGCGGTGTACACCGCCGAGCAGGGCAGCCAGGTCGACGACGAGGTCAACCTCGCCACCGACGGCGGCAACTACGGCTGGGACCCGGTCGGCCAGGGCGAGTACGACGAGAGCGTCCCGATGACCGACCCGGAGATCCCCGGGGCGATCGAGGCCGTGTGGTCCTCCGGCGACCCCACCATCGCGGTCTCGGGCATCACCTTCCTCGACGGGGAGCAGTGGGGCGCCTACGACGGACTGCTGCTGCTCGGCGTGCAGAAGGACACCGGTGTCCTCGCGCTGCGGCTGGCCGACGACGGCTCGCTCGTGGAGCAGTTCCGCATCCCCGAGCTCGAGGGCACCTACGGCCGGGTGCGGACCCCGCAGCTGGGCAGCGACGGCGCGCTGTACCTGACCACCGACAACGGCGAGGGCGCCGACCAGCTGCTGCGGGTCACGCCCGCGAGCTGACCCGCCCGGGCACCGGCGTCCCGGCGGGGAGCTGCGGGCACGGCTCCGGCTCGCCCCAGACCGTGCGCAGCGGCAGGACGCCGGCCCAGTCGGCCTGCGGGTCGGCGATGTCCCGCTCGTCCTCCCCGGGCGGGCCGGTGCGGATCTTCACGCTGGCCTCGGTCAGGTCCAGCGCGAGCACCGCGGTGGCGGCCAGCTCCTTGCGGTCCGGGCGCCGGCTGTGGTCCCACGACCCGGGTGCCAGGTGCTCGGTGAGCACGGCCAGCCCGTGCAGCCGCTCGTCGGGGTCGGTCACCAGCCGGGCGGTGCCCTGCACGACGGCGGACCGGTGGTTCATCGAGTGGTGGAAGGCCGACCGCGCGTAGACGACCCCGTCGACCAGGGTGACGGTGAAGCAGACCGGGACGCCCTCGGCCGCCGCGCGCAGGGACGCCGCGCCGCTGGAGCCGTGCAGGTACAGGGTCTCGCCGTCCCGGCCGTACCCGGTCGGCAGCACCACCGGTCCCGACGGCATGACCAACCCGAGGTGGCCGACCAGGCCGGCGTCGAGGACGGCGTGCAGGTCGGCGCGGGCGGTACGGGCCCGGACGGCGTTGCGGCGGACGGTGGAGCGGGGCGTGGGGGACAGCGGGGTGCTCACGCGGACCATCCTCCGGCTCCAGGTGGCATCCTCCGAGAGCCAATCCGCACCCGTTCCAGGAGGCCACCGGTGATCGAGGCCCCGCCCGTCGTCGTCGACCGCAGCTCCCGGGTGCCGCTGGCCGTGCAGCTGGCCGACGGGCTGCGCGGGGCGGCCGGCCTGCGGCCCGGTGACCGGCTGCCCTCCACCCGCGACCTGGCCCGGGCGCTGGGCGTCAGCCGCACCGTCACCGCGGCGGCCTACGACCAGCTGCTGGCCGAGGGCTGGGTGGCCGGACGGCGCGGGGTGGGCACCTTCGTCGTCGGCGGGGCCGTGCCCGCTGCCGGGCCGGCCCGACCCGTCGTCGTCCCGGCACCGCCGGCGGTGGACCTGCAGCCCGGCGCGCCGTGCACCGAGGTGCTCGACCGCGCCGCCTGGCGTCGCGCCTGGCGGCGGGCCGGTGACCGTGACCCGGACCCCGGCTACGACCCGGCCGGGGACCCGGCGCTGCGCACCGCGGTCGTCGACCACCTGCTCCGGCACCGTGGCCTGCCCGCCGACCCCGCGGACGTGCTGGCCACCGCCGGCACCTCGGCCGCGGTCGCCGAGCTGGCCGGCCTGCTGGGCCCCGGCGCGCGGGTCGGCGTGGAGGACCCCGGCTACCGCCGGGCCGTGGGCGCGCTGCGGGCCGCGGGCGCCGAGGCGGTGCCGCTGCCGGTGGACGACGACGGCCTGGTGGTCGACGCCGTGCCCCGCGGGCTGGACGCCGTCTACTGCACCCCGGCCCACCAGTTCCCGCTCGGTGGCCGGTTGCCGGCCGCCCGCCGGACCGCGCTGGTGCACCGCGCCCGCACCGAGGGCTTCGTCGTCTGGGAGGACGACTACGACGGCGAGCTGCGCTACGACGTGGCCCCGCTGCCCCTGCTCGCCGCACTCGCCCCCGACGTCGTCGTGCACCTGGGGACGGCGTCCAAGGTGCTCACCCCGACCCTCGGCCTGGGCTGGCTGGTCGCGCCGCCCGCGGTGCGCGACCAGCTGCTGGAGCGCCGCACCGCCACCGGTCAGCGCCCGGCCCGGGCCGGCCAGCGGGTGTTCGCCGAGCTGGCCGCCTCCGGGGACCTCGCCCGGCACCTGCGCCGGCTGCGCCGCGAGCTGGCTGCCCGCCGCGACCTGGTCCGCGCCGCGGTCACCGCCGCCGGGTGCG
>NZ_JAMXRZ010000111.1 GCF_024124375.1 Klenkia sp. PcliD-1-E | reverse complement strand
ATCCTCGCCCGAGCCTGGTGCCGCGTCATCTACCGCTGCTGGACCGACAACGCCCCCTACGACCCCTCAACCCACGGCGGCGCGCAACGCCTTCTCGCCGCCAGGGGTTGACACAGGGCTCTCAGGCGTGGTCGATGCAGGTGCGGGCGGCGGGGCGGGCCTGCAGCCGGGCGTCCCCGATCGGGGCACCGCAGACCTCGCAGCGGCCGTAGCTGCCGTCGGCCACCCGGGCGACCGCGGCGTCGAGCTCGGCGAGGCGGGCGCGGGCCTGGTCGAGCACCGAGCCGAGCTGGGCCCGTTCGAAGCCGATGGTCTGGCCCTCGGGGTCGTGCTCGTCGTCGGCGTTGGAGCCCTTCGACGCCTCGACCACCGCCGCGTAGTCCGCGGTGAGCGCGGCGATCTGCGCCCGGGTCTCGGTGCGGGCCCGGCACAGGATCTCCTCGGGTGCGGTCACCGCCTCATCGTGCCCCGCCCCTCCGACAGGTCCCCGACGGGTCAGCGGTCGCGGCGCAGCAGCCGCAGCGAGCCGGTGCCGGGCAGCTCGGTGAACGCCCCCGACGCCAGCACCCGGGTGTAGACGCCGAAAGGCGCCTGGCCGCCGTCCGCGGGGTCGGGGAAGACGTCGTGCACGGCCAGCGTGCCGCCGACCGCGAGCTTCCCGACCCAGGCGTCCTGGTCCCGCCGGGCGGACTCCTCGGTGTGCGACCCGTCCAGGAACAGCAGCGCCAGGGGCGTGGACCAGACGGGCGCGAGCACCTCCGACCGCCCCACCACGGCGAGCACCAGGTCCTCGGCGGGGTGCACGGTCCGCCGGAACGAGGGCAGGGTGTCCAGCAGCCCGGTGGCGGGGTCGACGAGCTCGGGCTGGTGGTACTCCCAGCCGGGCTGGTGCTCCTCCGACCCGCGGTGGTGGTCGACCGTGACGACCACCCGGCCGGTCTCCGCGGCCGCCGCGGACAGGTACAGCGCGGACTTCCCCATCCAGCTGCCGATCTCCAGCAGCGGCCCGGGGACGGCGACCGCCCGGGCGGCGTCGTACAACGCGCGGCCCTCGTCGGCGGGCATGAACCCCGGTGCCGCCGCGGCGGCCGCCAGCAGCTCCTCGGCGCGCCTCACCGGCCGAACCGGGCCAGCAACCTCGGCGCGGGCCGGTCGCCGGCGGCCTTGGCGAAGAAGGCGCCCGCCGCCGTCGTCACCGGGACGGCGAGCACCAGCGCGATGGCCCCGACCAGGGTCCGGATGACCTCCTCGCCCAGCTGGCTGCTGGTCAGCGTCGTCCACAGCGGCCGGTCGTAGATCTCCAGCAGCAGGAGCACGGGCAGCGAGGCGCCGGCGTAGGCGAAGACGATCGTGTAGATCGTCGAGGCGATGTGGTCGCGGCCGACCGCCATGCCGCGGGCGAACAGCTGCCGGCCGGTCATCGTCGGGTCGACCTCGTGCAGCTGCCAGATGGCCGATGCCTGGGTGATGGTGACGTCGTTGAGCACGCCGAGGCCGGCCACGGTGATCCCGGCCAGCACCAGGCCGGAGAAGTCCAGCGTGGGGTCGTAGGTCTGCAGCTGGATCGTCTCCTCGCTGGAGAACCCCAGCAGCCGCGCCGCCGACACCGCCAGCGCCCCCAGCACGGCGACCAGCGTCAGGCCGAACAGCGTGCCGATCAGCGCCGTCGTCGTCCGCGCGCTGAACCCGTGCGCGAGGTACAGGACGACGAACATGATCGCGGCGCTGCCGACGAGCGTGACCAGCGTCGGCGAGGACTCGGTGAGGATCCCGGGCAGGATGAACTGCAGCAGGACGACGAAGGCGAACCCCAGCCCGACCAGCGCGGCGATCCCGCGGAGCCGGGCGACGGCGGCCACCACCAGCACGAACGCCAGCGCGAGCGTGATGATCGGCGTGGAGCGCTGGAAGTCGGAGAAGGCATAGCTGGGGTCCCCGGTGTCCGGGCTGATCGAGCGGGTCAGCACGAACCCGTCCCCGACCTCCAGGCCCACCCCGACGACCTCGGGGGGCAGGTCGATCGAGACGAAGTCCCCCGCGCCCTCCCCGTCGGTCACCTCGACCACGGCGGTGCCGCAGGTCAGCTGCTGGCCGGACGGCGACCCGTCGGAGCAGTCCACCGTCTGCAGCGACTGGACCGTGGCGTCGGGGTAGGTGGTGCCCGGCGGCTGGAAGGACTCCGCTGCCTGCTGGGCGCGGGAGGCCTCCCCCGACGGCCACAGCGCGACCAGCCCGACCACCGTGGCCAGCCCGATCGGGACCAGCACCAGCAGCATCAGCCAGGTCGCCCGCTTCCGGCGGGTCGCTGCCTCCGGCGTCGGCCGTGGCTCGTCGGCGTGGGCGTGCGAGTGGGAGTGGGCCGGCACGCAGGTCAGGCTAGGTGCCCAGCAGCTCCGCTCCCGCCAGGTACCCGGCCAGCAGCGCGGTGGCCACCTGCCCTACGGTGTCGTCGCCGGGCAGGAAGCGCGACGCGTGCAGGCCAGGACGTCGGCCGCGGTCGTCGGCCGCTCCGCCGTCCACCCCGAGGAAGAGCATCAGCCCGCGCGCGTCGGCGCAGTAGTGGCTGAAGTCGTCGGCGCCGAACGAGCGCCAGGTGTCGTCGACCTGCACCCCGGACCGCTCCAGCCAGGGCAGCGCGCCCCGGGCCAGCTCGGGGTCGTTGGCCAGCACCGGCTCGTTGCTCTCGCTGTGCACCTCCGCCGTGCAGCCGTGGGCGGCCGCGGTGTGCTCGGCGACCTCCGTCAGCGCGGTGAGCAGCGCGGTCCGGTCGCTCTCCCGCATCACCCGCAGGCCGCCGCGGGCCCGGGCGGTGTCCGGGACGACGTTGAAGCTGCTGCCGGCGTCCAACTGGGTGACCGCCAGGACGGCGCCCACCGTCGGGTCGACCCGGCGGCTGACCAGCTGCTGCAGGTTGACCACCACCGCGGCCAGCGCCAGCACCGGGTCGTGCGTGGTGTGCGGGTAGCCGCCGTGGCCGCCGTGCCCGGTGACGGTGATCGTGAACTCGTCGGTGGCGGCGTTCACCGGCCCCGGTTTGGCGTTGACGACCCCGGCGGTCAGCTGCGGCTGCACGTGTGCGGCGACGACGGCCACCACCTGCTCCTGCGCCAGCAGCCCGGACTGCGCGACGTCCCGGGCACCGGACGGCGCGGACTCCTCCCGGGGCTGCAGCAGCGCCAGCAGCGGCGCCGGCCCGCCGACCCGGGCTACCGCGCGGCAGACGGCGACCAGACCGGCCAGGTGCGCGTCGTGGCCGCAGGCGTGCATGACACCGCTGGCCGACGCCCAGTCGACACCGGTCTGCTCCTGCACCGTCAGCCCGTCGAGTTCGGCCCGCAGCGCCACCGTGGGCCCGGTCGCGTCGCCGATGCGCACCAGTCGTCCCGTGCCGGCGACCTCGCGGCCCTCCCCCTGGCCCAGGGCGGCGACGACGGCGGCCGCGGTGTCGGTCTCGTCGCCGGAGCGGCGGGGGTCCGCGTGCAGCGCGTGCCGCAGCTCGACGGCCGCGGGCAGCTCCTCGAGGACGGCGGCGTGCAGGCGGTCGTAGCAGTCGTCGAGGGTCACCAGGCCATCGTGCCGGTACCCCGTTGCGTGCAGGTCACAGGCGGTAGGCCCGACGGGCGTTGTCCGCGCCGATCATCGCGGCCACCCGCTGCGCGTCGGCCGCCGTCCAGGCGCCGTCGTCGACGCCCTCCTGCAGGTGGCGGGCCAGGCCGCGGCGGAACAGCTCGGTGCCCAGCAGGTACAGCTCGGCCAGGCCGAAGGCGTCGGAGGAGAACAGCACCTTGCCGAAGGGCGCCAGCTCCAGCAGCTCCGGGATCAGCGCGGCCGACCGGGCACCGAGGTTGTGCGTGGCCAGGCCGACGTCGGCGAACACGTGGCCGAACACCTGCGCCAGGAAGCCGGCGTTGCGGTGGAACGGGTAGGTGTGCAGCAGCATGATCGGGACGCCGTGCGGCTCGGTGGCCCGCAGCAGCTCGGTCATCAGCAGCGGGTCGCCGCGGTGCAGGTCGGTGTCGGCGTCCCCGTAGCCGACGTGGAACTGCACCGGCATGCCCAGGTCGATGCCGGACCAGACCAGGAACTCGTGCAGCACGGGGTCGGCGACCCGGGTGCTGCCGCTGCGCAGCAGGTGGTCGGCGGCGGCGGTGACCTGGACGTCGGTGGGCCGGGCCCCGCCCAGGGCCAGGCCGGCCCGGTACGCGGCGATGGACTTCACCCCGACGGCGGTGGCGCAGCGCCGGGCCAGCTCGGCGCGGAAGGCCTCGGCGAAGCCCCCGGCACCGGAGTGCTCCAGGACCTGCGCGGCGACGAGCTCCAGCCGGACGATCTCCCGGCCGGTGCCGCCGGTGAGCGCGGCCAGCTCGTCGGGGGTGGTGATCGGCTCGGGCAGGTAGCCGGTGTCGACCAGGAAGGTCTGCGTCCCGGTCGCGGCCAGCATCCGGCGGTTGACCTCGGCGGCGCCGAGCTCGGCGCGGCGGGCGAGGTAGGCGTCGGGGTCGGCGTGCGGCTCCAGGTCCAGCACGGGTGCTGCGAATCGGCGCAGCGCGAACCCGATCTGGGAGTCGAACAGCGTGCCGCCCAGGGCGCTGGGTGCGGCGGCCTCGGTGAGCATCGACTCGAACTCCGGCCGGTCGAGGTCCCGGGTGACCAGGCCGTGGCAGTGGTGGTCGACGAGGTCGAGCTCGGAGAGGTCCACGCGGGCATCCTCCTACCGTGTCGCCATGAGCACCCCGTGGACCACCGCCGACATCCCTCCCCAGGCCGGCCGCACCGCCGTCGTCACCGGGGCGAACTCCGGGCTGGGCCTCGCCACCGCCCGGGCGCTGGCGGCCGCCGGGGCGCACGTGGTGCTCGCCGTCCGGGACACCGGCCGGGGCGAGGCCGCCGCCCGGTCCATCACCGGGGACGTCGAGGTGCGCCGGCTGGACCTCGCCGACCTGTCCTCCGTGCGGGAGTTCGCCGGTTCCTGGACCGGCGACCTGGACCTGCTGGTGAACAACGCCGGGATCATGATGGTTCCGCAGGGCCGCACCGCCGACGGGTTCGAGCTGCAGTTCGGCACCAACCACCTCGGCCACTTCGCGCTGACCGTGCAGCTGCTGCCGCACATCACCGACCGGGTCGTCACCGTCTCCTCCGGCCTGCACCGCAACGGCCGGGTCGTGCTCGACGACCTGGGCTGGGAACGGCGGTCCTACTCCCCCACCGGCGCCTACGGGGCCTCGAAGCTGGCCAACCTGCTCTTCGCCCTGGAGCTGCAGCGCCGGCTCACCGCGGCCGGCTCGACCGTGCGCTCGATGGCCGCGCACCCCGGCTACGCGGCGACCAACCTGCAGTCGCACACCGGCAACCGGCTCATGGCGGTCGCGATGAAGCTGGGCAACCGGTTCGTCGCGCAGTCAGACGCCGACGGCGCCCTGCCCACCCTCTTCGTGGCGACCGCCGATCTGCCCGGTGGCAGCTACGCGGGCCCGTCCGGGTTCCAGGAGGGCCGGGGTGCGCCGACGCTGGTCGGCCGGTCGCAGCAGGCCTCCGACGTCCAGCTGGCGCAGGACCTGTGGGCGGCATCGGAGCGGCTCACCGGGGTCGGCTGACCCTCCGCGACCCGGCCGCCGGGCGACCCGCGCCCCCGGCCCGGCTCCGTGATGAGCGTCGTGTCATCACCCGATGACCCATCCCCTGCCGCAGCGGTCATCGCCCGATGACATAACCTCCTCGGCGTGTCCACGAGCGATGACATGCCTGGTCGAGCCCGCGACGCCGGCGCGACCCGCGACGAGCTGCTCTCCGCCGCCCGTCGCCGGTTCGCCGCCGACGGCTACGAGCGGACGACGATCCGCGCGGTGGCCGGCGACGTCGGGGTCGACGCCGCACTGGTCATCCGGTACTTCGGCAGCAAGGAGGGGTTGTTCACCCGGGCGGCCGAGCTCGACCTGCGCCTCCCCGACCTGACCGGCGTGCGGGCCGGCGACCTGTCCAAGGTGCTCGTCGACCGCTTCCTCACCGTGTGGGAGGAGGACGGCACCTTCCTCGCCCTGCTGCGGGCCGCCGCGACCAGCGAGGTGGCGGCCGAGGCGATGCGGTCGGTGTTCGCCACCCAGGTCGCGCCGGCCCTGGCCGCGGTCACCGACGACCGGGCCCCCGAGCGCGCGGCCCTCGTCGGCGCCACGGTGCTGGGCTTCGCGCTGGGCCGCTACGTGCTCCGGATGACGCCGCTGGCGGACATGACCCGCGACCAGGCCCAGGCGTGGCTGGGCCCCACGCTGCGCCACTACCTGCTGGACTGATCGCCGCCCCCGGCGTCACTCGATGCCGACTGGCACGGGAGCGGGCGCCCGCGGGTGGTCGACGCCCGCTGAGGTGCCACTCGGGGCGGTCGGGGCGGGGACTCAGCGGGCGGGGAGGTCCTCGTGGACGAAGCGGCGCAGCTCGGCGACGAGCAGGTCGGGCACCTCGATGGCCGGGAAGTGGCCGCCGCGGGGCAGCTCGGTCCACGACACCAGGTCCACCGCGGGCTCCACCGCCGAGCGCACCGGCAGCCGCAGGTCGTGCGGCAGCACGCAGACGCCGGTGGGCACCGTGCGCGACCACTCGTCGCCGGGGTGCGCGCGCCGCTCCCAGTACAGCTGGGACGACGACCCCGCGGTACGGGTGAACCAGTAGACGGCGGTGTTGGCCAGCACCAGGTCCACGGTCGCCGGGCCGAGGACGTCCGACGCGGGGTCGGTCCAGTCCCGGAACCGCTCGGCGATCCAGGCCAGCTGGCCCACGGGTGAGTCGGTGAGCCCGTACGCCAGCGACAGCGGCTTGGTGGCCTGGGTCTTGTAGTAGCCGCTCAACTCCTCGGCGTAGCGCGCCGCCCGCGCCGCGGCGCGCTCGTCGGCGCCGTCGGCGGGCTCGAGGCCGTTCACCATCGTGACGTGGATGCCGGCGACGTGGTCGGGGTCGGCGACGGCCAGGTCGCGCGCCACCCGCGCCCCCCAGTCACCCCCGTGGACGACGTAGCGGTCGTACCCGAGCCGGGCGAGCAGCTCGGCCATCGCGCGCGCCATCCGCTGCGACGTCCATCCGCCGTCCGGGGTGGGCCCGGAGAAGCCGTAGCCGGGCAGCGACGGGACGACGACGTGCATGGTCTCCGCCAGCGGCTCGACGACCCGCTGGAACTCCACCACGGAGCCCGGCCAGCCGTGCAGCAGCACCAGCACCGGGGCGTCCGGGTCGGCGGCCCGGATGTGCTGGGCGTGCAGCCGGGTGCCGTCGACCGTCGTCGTCACTTGGTCGAAGCGGTTGAGCGCCGCCTCGTGCGCGCGCCAGTCCCACTCCCCGGCCCACCGCTGCGCCAGCCGGCGGAGGAGGTCGGGCTCGATCCCCCGTTCGCCGTCGAGGTCCTGCTCGGGCGCCCAGCGGGTGCGGGCCAGCCGGTCGCGCAGGTCGTCGACGTCGGCCTGCGGCACCTCGACGCGGAACGGGACGACGGCGGTGTCGGTCATGCCGACACTGTGCCCCGCCCCGCCCGCTCAGGCCTGTTCGACGGGTTCCCGGCCGCCGAGCTCCGCGGCCATCAGCGCCTGACCGGCCCGGCGGGCCAGCGCCGGCGCGGCCAGGACGGCGACCAGCCCGGCCAGCAGCCACAGGCCGCCCACCACCGGGAACCAGAACGGCGCCCCGTCGGCGTAGGCCGGGTACGGGAAGACGTTGCGGATGATCGTGTAGCCGAGCACCACCAGCGCGGCGACCGGCACCACGACCTGCCACATCGGCACCCCCGGCAGCTTCCGCTGCACGAAGACCAGCCGGATCGCGCCCACCGTGGTCAGCACGTAGGCGACCAGCAGGATCAGCGTGCCGATGGTGCCCGACCACAGGAAGGTGTCCTCGGCCTGCGCCCCGAAGAACAGCGCGCACACCAGCACGATCACCGCCATGACGACGGTGGAGGCCAGCGCGGCCCGGGCCGGCACGCCCTCGCGGTTGACCGACGCCAGCCCGGACGATGCCCGCTCCGGCGTGGCCGCGGTGTCCCGGGCGAAGGCGAACACCAGGCGGGAGGCCCCGACCACGCAGGCCAGGCAGCAGCCGAAGGCGCTGATGGCCGCGCCGAGGGTGATGAGCTCGCCGATCCAGGACCCGATGTAGGCGGTGCCGATGTCACCCAGCAGCGAGGACGACGAGGTGAAGGCGGCCACGCCGGCGTCGTCGGTCCCGAAGGCCATCATCTCCACCGCGGTGACGACGACGAAGTACACGCCGCCGAAGACCGCCGTCCCCAGGATCGCGCGGGGGATGTCCCGGCGCGGGTTGCGGGCCTCCTCCCCCAGCGTCGCCGCGGCCTCGAACCCGGCGAAGGACAGGAAGCCGAACACCACGCCCAGGAACACCGCGGAGGCGTCGGTGCCGGGCGCGACGGTGAACACGTCGAGGGTGAACGAGCCGCCGGCGAACGTGCCCTCGGAGGGGGTGGAGCCGCCGAGCAGCCGGACCAGGACGACGGCGACGATCACCAGGATCAGCGCGACGGTCACGCCCTCGACGGTGAGCAGCACGCTGGTGCCGCGCTTGGCCGGCACCACGGTCAGCAGGTAGGCGCCGACCAGCGCCACCGCGACCAGCACGAACGGGCCCCACGACGGCGGGTTCGGCCAGATGCCGACCTGCTGCAGGAACGCCGTCCCGAAGATGCCGGTCGCCGAGGACGTGACGACCCCGTAGAAGCAGTAGGTGCCCAGCAGGCCGAAGCCGGAGAAGAGTCCCGTGCGCGGGCCGAGGGTGGCGCCGACGAAGGCGTAGACCGACCCGGCCGACTGGTAGTACTGGCAGAGCCGGACGAACCCGTAGGCCACCAGCAGCACACCCACCGCGGCGAGCAGGAACGCCAGCGGCACGGCCCGGCCGACGGTCCCCGCCGTCCCCTGCGGGTTGATGTTGGCCGCCATCGACGGCGCCATGAGCGCCACGGACAGGCCGATGGCCTGCCAGACCGACAACGAGCGGCGCAGGCCGCCCCTCGACTCCACCGGAACGGCCACTCGCCACACCCCTCGTCGAAGACGTTGCACCAGGCAACGGGAGTGTGCGGGTCGATCGGCCGCGACGGAAGGGCTGCGAGCGTCCGCCGTCGAGTCGTTACACGGCGGACTTCGCGGCGGTCGCGAGCGCGGCGAGGGCGTCGATGAGCGGCGGGGTGTCGTCGGCGTCCAGCACCGCCCGGACGACGTGCATCCGCCCGGTGTCGGCGAACGCGGCGTCCAGGGCCGCGGCCAGCGCGGCGTCGTCGCGGGCCTCGGCGTAGGCGGCCCGGCCGCCGGTGAAGCCGGCGACGAGCATCCCCCAGTCCCAGGCGGCGACGTCGTTGTAGGCCGCGCGCGGGGACTGCAGCGCCCGCTCGATCGTGTAGCCGGCGTTGTCGACGAGCAGCACGACCGGGGTGAGGCCGGCGGCCGCGATGGTGGACAGCTCCTGCACGGTCATCTGCGCGGCGCCGTCGCCGATGACCAGCACCGGACGGCGGCCGCGGTCGGCCAGGCCCTGACCGAGGACGGCGGGCAGCGCGTAGCCGATCGAGCTCCAGATCGGCTGGCCGCCGAAGACGGTGTCGGCGGGCAGCGGCATGCCCAGCGCCCCCCAGTAGGCGGTGCCGGTGTCGGCCAGCAGGGCGGTGCCCGACGGCAGCGCGCCGCCGAGCAGGTGCCAGAGCTGGGCCTGGGTCAGCGGGCCTCCGGCGGCGGGGGCCTCAGGGGCCTCGGGCGCGGGGGCAGCGAAGCGGGGACCGACCCGGCCGGCGAGCGCGCGGTCCAGTGCGGCGAGCGCATCGGGGAGCAGCACGCACCCCGTGGACGAGGCCCCGAAGCCGGCCCGGTCGGCGGCCAGGAACGGGGTGTCGGCACCCGGGCGGCGGTGCGAGCCGAAGCCGGTCAGCTCGCTGGTCAGCACGGTGCCGACGTGCACCACGACGTCGGCCCGCTCGACGACTGCACGGGCGGCCGGCTCGAGCATCCCGCCGGCGTAGGACCCGGCCAGCGATGGGTGGTCGGGGTCCAGCACGCCCCGGGCGGAGAGCTGGGTGACCACCGCGACGCCGTGCCGGGCGGCCAGGTCGGCGAGCTCGCGGCCCAGGCCGAACCGGGGCACCAGCTGGCCGACGAGCAGCACGGGGCACTCGGCGCCGGCGAGCTGCTCCGCCAGCCCGGCCTCGAACGCGGCCAGCGCGGCGTCGTCGGAGCGGGCGACCAGCCGCTCCGCCAGCGGGGCGGCGTCGACCTCGGCCAGGGCGAGGTCCTGCGGGACGGCGAGGTAGCCGGGCTTGCGGGCGGTGACCGCGGCCAGCAGCACGGCGTCGATCTGCGCGGCGGCGCGGTCGGCGGTGAGCGTCTCGGCGGCCACGGTGACCTCCGCGGCGGCGCGGGTGAAGTGCCCGAAGTCGCCGTCGGCCAGCGTGTGGTGCACCAGCGCGCCGGCCTCGACCGCGGCCCGGCGGGGCGCGCCGACGACCTGCACCAGCGGCACGTCCTCGGCGTACGCGCCCGCCAGGGCGTTGATCGCCGACAGCTCGCCGACGCCGTAGGTGGTGACGACGACGCCCAGGCCGCGGCTGCGGGCGTAGGCGTCGGCGGCGTACCCGGCGCCCAGCTCGTTCGGGGAACCGACCCACGCCGGCCCGCCGACGGCGAGCCCGTCGAGCAGGTCGAGGTTGAAGTCGCCCGGGACGCCGAAGAGGTGGTCGACGCCCAGCTGCTGCAGGCGGGTGCCGAGGTAGCCGGCGACGGTCACCGTGGTGGTGGCCGGGTCGGTGAAGGCAGAGCCGTCGGTCGCGGGTCGCTCGTCCAGGGCGGTCATGCTGCCCACGGTGGACCGCGCCGCACATGTGCGCAACCATTGCGGAGATCGCTGAGCGATCTGCCCAAGAACCGCTTCGACGAGACTGGAGCGCTGCGCACCGTGCCCACCATCGACGCCACCGACGCCCGCATCCTGCTCGCCCTCGACGAGGACCCGCAGTCCTCGACCATGGCGCTGGCCACCCGGCTGGGCCTGGCGCGCAACACCGTGCACGCCCGGCTGCGCCGGCTGGAGGACGACGGCGCGCTGCAGGCGCACAGCCGCCGTGTCGACGCAGGAGCACTGGGCCGCACCCTGCTGGCGTTCATGACGCTGTCGGTGAGCCAGCGGGAGTCCGCCGCCGACACCGCCGCGGCACTGGCCGCCATCCCCGAGGTGGTCGAGGTGCTGGCCACCACCGGGGACGCCGACCTGCTCGCCCGGGTCGTCGCCGTCGACACCGCCGACCTCTACCGGATCACCGAGCTGGTCCTCGCCGCGCCGGGCGTGCAGCGGGCCAGCACCTCGATCGCGCTGGCCGACGTCGTGCCACTGCGGGTGGCCCCGCTGCTGCGGGAGCGCGCCGGCTGACGGTTGTGGTCCGGGTCACGGCCGCGCTACGGTCCTGTTCATTCGGCGAGCACGCTGCTCGCATAGAGAACAGGGAGGCAGAGTGGCCAAGCCGTTCGCATCGTCGGCCGATCTCGCGGCGAAGGAGCAGACGCTGGAGGTGCTCGCCGAGGGCGTCTACGCCCTGACCGCCGAGGGCGACCCCAACCTGGGCGCCGTCGAGGGCGAGGACTTCCTGGTCTGCTTCGAGGCACTGGCCACCCCGGTCGCCGCCCGCCGCTGGCTGACCCGGCTGCGCGAGCACACCGACAAGCCGATCCGCTACCTGGTGCTCAGCCACTACCACGCCGTCCGCGTGCTCGGGGCCTCCGCCTTCGACGCCGAGGTCGTCGTCAGCTCGGAGCAGACGAAGGGCCTCATCGCCGAGCGCGGCCAGCAGGACTGGGAGAGCGAGTACGGCCGGATGCCCCGGCTGTTCGAGGAGCCCGAGTCCATCCCCGGCCTGACCTGGCCCACCCTCACCTTCCGCGACAAGCTGACCATCGAGCTGGGCGGCGACCGCGGCGAGCTGGTGCTCGAGCACGTCGGCCGCGGCCACACCGAGGGCGACATCGTCGCCTGGATCCCGAAGCACGAGATCCTCTTCGCCGGCGACCTGGTCGAGAGCCAGGCCGCGCTCTACACCGGCGACGCGTTCCACTTCGACTGGGCCGCCGGCACCCTGGACCGGGTCAAGGCCTTCGGCGCGCAGCAGCTGATCGGTGGCCGCGGCGCCATCGCCCGGGGCCGGGACGAGGTCGACGCCGCGGTCGAGCAGACCCGCGCCTTCCTCACCACGATGCACGACACCGTGGGCACCGCGCACCGCTCCGGCGGCACCCTCAAGGACGCCTTCGACGCCACCCACGCCGCACTCGCCCCCAAGTTCGGGCACTGGCCGATCTTCGAGCACTGCCTGCCCTTCGACGTCTCCCGGCTGTGGGACGAGTTCGCAGGCATCGAGCGCCCCGTCATCTGGACCGCCGAGCGCGACCGCCAGGTGTGGGACCAGCTGCAGTCGTGAGCAGCGACCCGGTGCTGGTGGTCGGCGCCGGCCCGGTCGGGCAGACCACCGCGCTCCTGCTCGCCCGGTGGGGTCTGCCCGTCGTGGTGCTCGACGCCCGGCCCGCGCGCGACCTGGTGGGGTCCAAGGCGATCTGCCAGCAGCGCGACGTGCTCGACGTCTGGGACTCCGTCGGCGTGCAGGTCGCCCCGCACGGGGTCACCTGGACGACGGCCCGCACCTTCCACCGTGACAGCGAGCTGTTCAGCGCGGGCTTCGTCGACCGGGGCGCCTCGCCGTTCCCGCCCTTCGTCAACGTCAGCCAGTGCCGCACCGAGGAGCTGCTGGACGAGGCCATCGCCGGTCAGCCGCTGGTCGAGGTCCACTGGGGTGCGCAGGTCGAGGGCATCGACCAGGACGAGGACGGCGTGGTCCTGCGCTGCGCCGACGGCAGCACCCACCGCGGCAGCCACGCCGTCGTCTGCGGGGGCGCCCGCGCCGACCTGCTGCGCCGCGAGCTCGGCCTGTCCTTCGAGGGCCGCACGTTCGGCGACCAGTTCCTCATCTGCGACATCCGCACCGAGCTGCCGGGCTGGGAGACCGAGCGCAGGTTCTACTTCGACCCCGAGTGGAACCCCGGGCGCCAGGTGCTCATCCACCCCTGCCCGGACTCCACCTTCCGCATCGACTGGCAGGTGCCACCGGACTTCGACCTGGCCGCCGAGGAGGCGTCGGGGGGCCTGGACGCCCGGATCCGGCAGGTCGTCGGCGACCGGCCCCACGAGGTGGTCTGGAAGTCGGTCTACCGGTTCCACTCCCGGGTGGTGGACCGGATGCGGGTCGGTCGGGTGCTGGTGGCCGGCGACGCCGCGCACCTGGTCTCCCCGTTCGGTGCCCGCGGCCTGAACTCCGGGGTGCTGGACGCCGAGAACGCCGCGTGGAAGATCGCCTTCGTCCGCCGCGGCTGGGCCGGTGATGACCTGCTGGAGAGCTACCACGACGAGCGGCACGCCGCGGCCGAGGAGAACCTGGACGTCACCGGGGCCACGATGCGGTTCCTCGTGCCGGGCAGCCCCGAGGAGTCGGCGCACCGGCTCGACGTGCTCGAGCGCGCGGCCACCGACCCGGCCGCCCGCGCCCAGGTCGACAGCGGCCGGCTGGCCGAGCCGTTCTGGTACACCGGCTCGCCGCTGACCACGCCCGACCGGCGCCGTCCCCCGGCC
>NZ_JAMXRZ010000110.1 GCF_024124375.1 Klenkia sp. PcliD-1-E | reverse complement strand
CCGGACCGACGTGCTGCTCCCGGGCGCCGCCCCGGCGCCGACCGCCGCCCCCGCACCGGTGGCCGCCGTCCCGGTCACGCCGGCCCCGGCTGCCCCGGCCGACCCCCCGGTGGCCGCGCAGCTGGCTCCGCAGCTCACCGCGCTGGCCACCCACCAGGGCAGCCACTCGATCACCGTCGTCCTGGCCCCCGAGTCCCTGGGGCGGGTGGAGGTGCAGCTGACCGTCACCGGCGACCAGGTGTCGCTGACGATGAGCGCCGGCCAGGACGGCAGCCGTGCCGTGCTCGCCGACGCGGTGCCCGAGCTGCGCCGCGAACTGGCGGCCGCCGGCCTGCAGCTGACCGACGCCCAGGTGTCCACCGGCGGCGGGCAGCAGCAGTCCGGGTCGGGCTGGACGGCGGGCCAGGACCCCCGGTCCGCAGGCACCCGCTGGGACGCGGTACCGACCGGCCGCGGGACTGCCGATGAGGACACCAGCACCAGCAGCACCACCCGTCACACCCGTGGCGGACCGGCGCCCTCCGGCGTCGACGTCCGCGTCTGAGGAGGACCCATGACCGTCACCGCCACCTCCGGTGCCACGTCGCTCTCGGCGATGGCCGGATCGGCCTCCACCTCGGTGGGCGACAGCGGGATGGACAAGGACACCTTCCTCAAGCTGCTCGTCGCGCAGATGAAGTACCAGGACCCGGAGAAGCCGGCCGACTCCGGCGCACTGGTCACCCAGACCGCCACGTACTCGCAGGTCGAGGCGCTGCAGAAGCTCAGCGAGCAGAACGCCTCGATCATCGCGATGCAGCGGGCCTCCAGCGCCGGCGCCCTGGTGGGCAAGAACGCCACCTACGTCGGCGAGGACGGCGTCGCCGTCACCGGCCTCGTCAGCTCGGTGATCATCGCGACGGACACCACCGAGGCCCACGCCGTGATCAACGGCGCGTCCGTGCCCGTCGGCCGCATCACCGCCTTCACCGCCTGACCGGCGCTCCCCCGCCCGCCCCCACCCCAGGAGTCCCCGTGCTGCGTTCCATGTTCTCGGCCATCTCCGGCCTGCGCGCCCACCAGACCAAGATGGACACCGTCGCGAACAACATCGCGAACGTGAACACCGTCGGCTTCAAGACCCAGAACACCGTCTTCGAGACCACGCTCACCCAGGTGCTGCGCAGCGGCAAGGGCCCCGACGCCACCGAGGGCGGCACCAACCCCGCCCAGGTCGGCCTCGGCGTGAAGCTGGCCGCGATCACCACCGACTTCGGCCAGGGCAAGACGCAGAACACCGGCCGCGCGCTGGACTTCATGATCCAGGGCGACGGGTTCTTCGTGACCAAGTCCGGCGGCCAGCAGCTGTTCACCCGCGCGGGCTCGTTCACCTTCGACGGCGCCGGCAAGCTGATCACCGCCGACGGCAACCGGGTGCAGGGCTGGATGTCCGACGCCAACGGCACCATCGACACCGGCGGCACCCTGGAGGACCTCCAGATCCAGTACGGCGCGGCCCTCCCGCCGCGGGCGACCACCTCGGTGACCATGAGCCGCAACGTGCTCATCGACCCCGCAGCCGCCGCCGGCGCCAACGTCAAGGTCGCCAAGGCCACGGTCTACAACGCAGCCGGCGTCGAGCAGCGGTTGAACCTGACCTGGACCCAGCAGTCGATCGACCTCACCAACGGCGACAGCCAGTGGACCCTGTCGATCGCCAACGAGGACGGCACCACCCCGCCGGCCCCGGTGACCGCGGACGTCGCGTTCTCCGCCGGCGGGACCCCGACCTTCAGCAACCTCAGCGCCGGCGCGGCCACCACCGGCAACACCCTCACCGTCCCCGGCTGGGGCTCGCCCACCGGCGCGGTCTTCGACTTCGCCCAGGTGACCGCCCAGGCCGCCGGCACCGCCATCGCGGCCGTGGACCAGGACGGCTACACCGCCGGCTCGCTGTCCAGCTTCTCGCTGGCCGAGGACGGCACCATGACCGGCGTCTACACCAACAACGAGCGCCGGGCGATCGGCAAGCTGGCCATGGCCACCTTCGACAACCCGTCGGGCCTGATCAACATGGGCAACACCAGCTACGCCGTCGGCGACAACTCCGGCGTCGCGCTCATCGGGGCGGCCGGCACCGGCTCGCTGGGCACGCTGTCCTCGGGCGCCCTGGAGATGAGCAACGTGGACCTCTCCGAGGAGTTCACCGGCCTGATCATCGCCCAGCGCGGCTTCCAGGCCAACAGCCGCGTCATCAGCGCCTCCGACGAACTGCTGCAGGACCTGGTCAACCTCAAGCGCTGATCCGGGGTCCCCCCGTAGACGGCCCGGTCACCCCGACGGGGTGACCGGGCCGTCGCCCTTCAGAAGGTCGGCAGGGACGCCGATGAGAGCAGTGCGCCACCCCCGACGACGACCTGGAGCCACCGGTGATCTGCCTGACCCGCCTGAACGGGGAGCCCTTCGCGCTCAACCCCGATCTGATCGAGCGGGTCGAGGCACACCCCGACACGGTCATCTCGCTCAACGACAACGTCCGCTTCCTGGTCCGGGAGAGCCTGCAGGAGGTGCTGGTCGCCATCCGCGACTACCGCGCCGACGTGCTGGCCACCGCCTACGCCATGGACCGCGGGACCCACCCCCGCCCGCTGGTGTCCGTCCTCGCCGAGGACCCGCACGACTGCGACCCCACCGGGGACGGCGAGCACGCCGTCCTGCCCTTCCCCCACCGCGAGGAGCGCTGACATGGACCCGGCAACCCTGATCGGCGTCGGCGTGGCCATGGTCGCCATCCTCGTGTCGATGATCCTCGAGGGGTCGTCGCCGATGGCGATCATCCTGCTCCCGCCGATCATCCTGGTCTTCGTCGGCACCTTCGGCGCGGCCGTCGCGGGCTCCACCATGGCCGACGTCAAGAAGATCGGCGGCTGGATGAAGCAGGGCTTCATGCCCGCCGCCGTCCCGCCGGCGTCGGAGAAGATCCAGACCCTGGTCACCCTCGCCGAGAAGGCGCGCAAGGAGGGCCTGCTGGCCCTCGAGGGCCCCATCAAGGAGATCGAGGACCCGTTCCTGCAGCGCGGTCTGCAGATGGCCGTCGACGGCACCGACCCCGAGGACCTGCGCGCGGTCCTCGAGGCCGAGATCTCGGCGAAGAAGGCCGAGGACAAGGTCGCGGCCAAGTTCTTCACCGGCATGGGCGGCTACGCCCCGACCATCGGCATCATCGGCACCGTCATCGGGCTCATCCACGTGCTGGAGAACCTCAACCAGCCCGACAAGCTCGGCCACCTGATCGCCGCCGCCTTCGTCGCCACGCTCTGGGGCGTGCTCTCGGCGAACATCTTCTGGCTGCCCGCCGGCGCGAAGATCACCCGCACCAGTGACCTGCAGGCCGCCCAGATGAAGCTGCTCGTCGAGGGGATCGCCGAGATCCAGGCCGGCACCAGCCCGCGCACCGTCCGGCAGAAGCTGACCTCCCTGGTGCCGCCCAGCGAGGCGGCCGCCATGGGCAAGGCCGCGGCGTGAGCAAGCACGACAGCGGCGGCAAGGGCCGCCGCCGGCACGAGGAGCACGAGGAGGAGGAGCACGAGAACCACGAACGGTGGCTGGTGTCCTTCGCCGACATGATGACGCTGCTGACCGCGGTGTTCATCGTGCTCTACTCGATCAGCCAGGTCGACCAGCTGAAGTTCGCCGCGTTCGCCGAGGGCCTGTCCGAGAGCTTCGGGGCGCCCACCGCGATCATCGACACCGGGTCACCGACCACGCAGACCGGTGTGCTGGACCAGCTGAACTCACCGATGCAGATCGACAACCAGACCGACCCCACGCAGCGGCCGGACGACGCCACGCAGGCCGCCGCCCGCGCCCAGGCGCTGGCCGAGCAGTCGGCGCAGAACCAGGCCGAGGCGCAGGCGCAGTTCGACCAGCTGGCCGCGGCCCAGGCCGCCATCACCGCCGCGCTCACCGCGGCCGGCGACGCCGACGCGGCGACGTACCAGATCACCGAGGAGGGCCTGGTCGTGCACGTCGTGGCCGACCAGGTGCTCTTCGGTCCCGAGCAGGCCGCCCTGCGCGGCGAGGGCAAGACCGTGCTGGACGCCATCGCCCCGACGCTCCTGGGGCTGCCCAACGCGCTCAAGGTCGAGGGCCACACGAACTCGATCCCGGTGACGCCGGGCGGCCCGTACGCCTCCAACTGGAACCTCTCGACCGACCGCGCGGTGACCGTGCTGCGCTACCTGGTCGAGAACGACGGCCTCCCGGCCGACCGCATGCAGGCCGCCGGTTTCGCCGACACCAAGCCGCTGCTGCCCGACTCCGACCCCGCGTCGGTGTCGGTGAACCGGCGGGTGGACATCGTCGTCCTCTCGACCGCCTCGGCCGAGGCCAGCGCCCTGCTGCCCGGTCTGGCCTCCCAAGCAGCCTCCCAGGCGGCCACCCAGGCCGTCACCGCCCAGAACCAGGAGAGCACCCCGTGACCGCACCCACCAAGGAGCGGCCGGTCGCGGCCGCCGACACCAAGGGCACGAAGGGCAAGGCCGCCCCCGAGGACGGCGAGGAGAAGAAGGGCGGCAAGCTCAAGCTGGTCGTCATCGCCGTCGTCGCCCTGCTCGGCATCGGCGCCGGCCTCTACTTCTTCGTCTTCAAGAGCTCGGACTCCGCACCCCCGGCGCCGGTGCCCGGCATCGTGCTCCCGCTGGACTCCGTGACGGTGAACCTCGCCGGCGGTGGCTACCTCAAGATCGGGGTGAGCCTGCAGCTGACCGAGGAGGCCGGGGAGACCGCCCCGGACGGCTCGAAGGCCACCGACATCGTCATCGACATGTTCTCCGAGGCCCAGCCCACCGACGTCACCGGCAACCGGGACGCCATGAAGGCCGAGCTGCAGCAGCGCATCGAGGACGCCTACAACACCGAGGAGGCCGGCGACCTCGTGATGGGGATCTACTACACGGAGTACGTCACCCAGTAGAAGGACCACGTCGCCCCCCGGGGTGCGCTCCGCGCACCCCGGGGCCCTGCGACGTAGCCGTTCCATCCCCTCACCACGGTCACTGTGACCACCCGGACCGCCGATGAGGGATCCGTGACCCTCGCCGACGCCGCTCCCGCCCCCCGCGGGGCGGCGTTGATGGCGTCCCGGCGCCGGCGCGGGGAGGCCCGCAGCTACGACTTCCGACGCCCCACCAAGCTGTCGCGCGACCACGTGCGGGTGCTGCAGAACCTGCTCGAGAGCTTCGCCCGGCAGACCGCCACCAACCTCACCCAGGTGCTGCGCACCGAGGTCAAGGTCGAGCTCGGCGGCATCGACCAGTTCGCCTACGACGACTACGTCGCGCACCTGGACAACCCGTCGTTCATGTCGGTCATCTCCTTCGAGCCGCTGCGCGGCCGGGGCCTGCTGACCTGGTCCATGGACGTCGCGATGGCGATGATCGACCTGCTGCTCGGCGGCTCCGGGTCGGCGGCGCAGCCCCAGCGGCCGATGACCGGCATGGAGACGCGGCTGGCGAAGTACCCGGTCGAACGGGTGCTCTACGAGCTCGGCGTCGCGCTGCGCCCCGTCGTGCGGCTCGACCTCGGCCTCGAGGGCTTCGAGTACCAGCCGCAGCTGGCCCAGCTGGCGGTCAGCAGCGAGACCGTCGTCGTCAGCTCCTTCTCCCTCACCCTCGGCGAGCGCGAGACCGAGGCGACGCTGATGCTGCCCTTCGCGCCCTTCGCCCCGGCGCTGCACGGCGCGACCTCCCCGCAGCTGTCGGCGCAGGCGCTGCGCGAGCGGCAGCAGGCCACCGACGCGCTGTCCGAGCGGCTCGGTGCGGTCCCGGTCGAGGTCAACGCCCGCTTCCGCCCGATCAGGGTGCCCAGCGCCGACCTGCTCGGCCTGGCCGTGGGCGACGTCCTCCTGCTGCGCCACCCCCGGGACAGCCCGCTGGAGGTGACCACGAACGACGTGGTCTTCGCGCACGCGGTGGCCAGCAACCACCGCCGTCGGCTCGCCGCCGAGATCGTCGCCACCCCGCCCAGTTCCACCAGCACCGCGAGGGACCACCAGTGAGCACCGGAACCGCCGCCCGCACCGACGACGCCGCCACGATCTCGGCCGCCGTGGTCTCCGCCGCCCAGGCCGCCGGGGCCCTGCTGCCGGCCACCTCGGCGCTGAGCTGCGGCTCGCCCGTCGACGACCCCGACATCGCCCCGCTGCCCGGGGACTCCCCCGCGGCCATCACCGCCCGGCTCTCCGGCGAGGTCAGCGGCGACGTCGTCCTGGTCGTCGCGGGTTCCGTGGTCGAGGCGCTGGCCAACTCCCCGGTCGGCAAGCTCGACGTCGCAGCCGCCATGCGCCCCGCCCTCGAGGCCGCTGCCGGGGTGCTGGGCCGGGTCACGGTCACCAGCGAACGGATGGAGGAGCCCGAGGCGGCGCTGGACGGCCTGCGCGACAAGGGTGTCTTCCTCGCCGTCCCGCTGCTGGCCGCCGGTGAGCACCAGGCCACCCTCGCCCTGCAGGTCACCCTGCCCCGCCCGCAGGGCCAGACCCAGCGCGGCAGCCTGGAGCTGCTGCGCAACGTGGCCATGGAGGTCACCGTCGAGATCGGCCGCACCCGGATGACCGTCCAGGAGCTCCTGTCCCTCTACCCCGGGGAGATCGTCGAGCTCGACCGCGCCGCCAGCGCGCCGGCCGACCTGCTGGTCAACGGCACGCTGATCGCCCGGGGCGAGGTCGTCGTGGTCGACGAGGAGTTCGGTCTGCGGATCACCGAGGTGGTCACCGACGCCGCGGCCGCGGAGCTCGGGCAGGCCTCGGCATGACCTGGATGATCATCCGGCTGGTCCTGTCGTTGGCCTTCGTGGCCGGCGTGCTGTGGTTCGCCGCCCGGGTGGCCAAGAAGCGCGGCCTCGGCATGGGCAACGGCCTCATCGAGGTGGTCGCCCGCCAGCGGATGGGCCGCAGCAGCACCGTGAGCGTGCTGCGGGTCGCCGACCGCGTGCTCGTGGTCGGCAGCACCGAGGAGCACGTGACCCTGCTCGCCGAGATGGACGCCGAGATCGTCGACGAGGTGCTCGCCGAGGCCGAGGAGGAGCGCGCCACCGAGCAGGAGGCGCGCCGCGCCGCGGTCGCCGCGCGCCGTCCGGCCCGCGCCCTGGAGGCCGGCGACGAGCTGCTCGACGACGCACCCACCAGCCAGATCCCGCTGCCCGCGCTGCCGGGCGTCCCGGGCGCGCGGCGTCCCCGCCGCCCGGCCCCGGTCGCCCGGCACGGCGGCGGGCTGGTCGCCGGGTCGGTGTTCGACCGGGCCGCCTGGACGCAGGTCGTGGAAGGCCTGCGGGAGCGGACGGTGCGCCGCTGATGACCGCGCTCCCCCGGGAGCGCGCCGGCCGCTGGGCCACCCGGGCGGGGGTGGTCGTCCTCGCCGGCGCCACCCTCCTCGTGATCGGCACAGCCGTCACCGCCACCGCGGCCCTCGCCGTGGACGACCCGGTCGCCCCGGTGGCCCCGACCGCCCCCACCGGCGGGCTGGACATCAGCATCGGCGGCGACAGCCCCTCCAGCGCCATCACCCTGATCCTGGCGATCACGGTGCTGTCGATCGCCCCGGCGCTGCTGCTGCTGGTCACCTCGTTCACCAAGATCGTCGTGGTGCTCTCGCTGACCCGCAACGCGCTGGGCCTGCAGAACTCCCCGCCCAACCAGGTGCTCACCGGCCTGGCGTTCTTCCTGACCCTCTTCGTGATGGGCCCGGTGATCGCCGACATCAACCACCTGGCGATCCAGCCCTACCTCGACGGCTCGATGTCGATCGGGCAGGCCTACGACGCCGGCGTCGAGCCGCTCAAGCACTTCCTGCTGGCCAACACCCGCGGCGACGAGCTCAAGCTCATGGTGGGCCTGTCCGGTGAGCAGATGCCGGCCGACCAGGACGCGGTGAGCATGCTGACCCTCGTCCCGGCGTTCGTGCTCAGCGAGCTCAAGAGCGCCTTCATCATCGGTCTCGTCGTGTTCATCCCGTTCCTGGTGCTGGACATGCTGGTCAGCGCCGCGCTCATGGCGATGGGCATGATGATGGTCCCGCCGGTGATCGTCTCCCTGCCGTTCAAGCTGATGCTGTTCGTCGTCGTCGACGGCTGGGCGCTGATCACCACGGCGCTGGTCGGCTCGTACTCGGGCAGCGGCTGATGTCCGACGCCCAGATCACCGACATCGCGGTGCAGACGATGATCGTGGCCGCCAAGGTGGCCGCGCCGATCCTGCTCACCGCGCTGCTCGTCGGGTTCGCGATCTCGCTGTTCCAGGCGGCGACGCAGATCCAGGAGCAGACGCTGTCCTTCGTGCCCAAGCTCATCGCGGTCGCCATCGCCATGGTGGTCACCGGCAACTGGGTGCTCTCGGAACTGGTCTCCTTCACCCACCAGCTCTTCGACGCACTGCCGGCGCTGCTCGGCCGGAGCTGACCGGGTGGACCTCGACGTCTCCGAGGCCACGCTCGCGGCGATGCTGCTGGCCACCGCGCGCACCGCCGGGTTCGTGCTGCTCGCCCCGCCCTTCAACTCCAAGGCCATCCCCGGCACCGTCAAGGGGGCACTGTCGGTGTGCCTGGCCCTGGTGGTGTTCCACCAGGTGGAGGCGCAGCTGGGTCAGCTGTCCACCGGGTACCTCGTGCTGACCGCGCTCACCGAGGTGGTCATCGGCGCGGCGCTCGGGTTCGTCGTCCAGCTGTTCTTCGCCGCCGTCCAGCTGGCCGGCGACATCCTCGACGTCACCGGCGGCTTCTCCCTCCAGCCGGCCTACGACCCGCTGTCGATGAGCACCGCCTCGACCATCGGCCGGCTGCAGAACCTGCTGGCCATCGGCCTGCTGTTCACCAGCGGCGGGCACCTCCTGCTGGTCCGCGGGCTGTGGACGTCCTACCAGGGACTGCCGCTGGGGGCCGTGCTGCCGACCGAGCAGATCGGGCCGACGGTCGTGCACGCGATGAGCACCATGTTCCTCGCCGCGCTGCAGATCGCCGGCCCGCTCGTGGCGGTGCTGCTGCTGTCCGACGTCGCCCTCGGCCTGCTGTCGCGGGCCTCCCCGCAGATGAACATCTTCTCCCTGGGCTTCCCGGTCAAGATCATGCTCACCCTGCTCATGCTCGGGCTGACCTTCCCGCTGCTGCCCACCGCGCTGGACACCCTGCTGGAGACCGCCACCCGCGCATTCCTCGCGCTGAAGGCGGGGTAGCGCCGTGGCCCAGAGCGGTCCGGGTGGTGAGAAGACCGAGAAGCCGACACCCCAGCGCCTGAAGAAGGCGCGCAAGGAAGGGCAGATCCCACGCACCCAGGAACTGGGGACGTGGCTGGGGGCGGTGGCGGCGAGCTTCCTGCTGCCGATGATGGTCGGGAAGTCCTTCGACGGGGTGCGGCAGCTGTTCCTGCAGATCGGCCAGGTGGCCGAGCGGCCCGACATGGAGGCGATCAACCGGCTGCTCGGCCAGGCGCTGACCACCTTCCTCATGGCGGTGCTGCCGCTGGCCGCCGGGATCATGGTGGTGGGCGTGCTGTCCTCGGCCGCCCAGGGCGGCGTCGTGTTCGCCAGCAAGCCGGTCAAGCCCAGCTTCTCCAAGCTCAACCCGTTCCCCGGTCTCAAGCGCATGTTCGGCGGCCACGGCGCGTGGGAGACCGCGAAGGCGCTGATCAAGACGGTGGCCATCGGCGTCGCCATCCTGATGACGGTCGACGACGCCAAAGGCCTCGTGGCGTCGTCCGGGTCGATGCCGCTGGGCACCGTCGCCGCGGTCTTCACCGACTCCGCGCTGATGATGATCCGGGTGGCGGCGATGACCGGCCTCGTGCTGGCCGTGGCCGACTACCTGGTCGTGCGGATGCAGTCGATGAAGAAGCTGAAGATGAGCCTGTACGAGATCAAGCAGGAGCACAAGCAGCAGGAAGGTGACCCGCACGTGAAGGGCCACCGCCGCGCGGTGATGATGGCCCAGGCCCGCAACCGGATGATGACCGACGTGACCACGGCCGACGTGCTGCTCACCAACCCCACCCACGTCGCCGTCGCGCTGAAGTACTCCCCCGCCTTCGGCGCCCCCCGCGTGGTGGCCAAGGGCTCGGGCGAGGTCGCCCGCCGGCTGCGCGAGCTCGCCGCCGAGCACGGCGTGCCCCAGGTGCGCGACATCCCGCTGGCCCGCGCCCTGCACGGCAGCTGCGACCTGGGCCAGGAGATCCCGCCCCAGCTGTTCACCGCCGTCGCCCGGGTGCTGGCCTTCGTCATGCAGCTGGGGCACCAGGGCATCAGGGGCGGGGTCCACCAGCCCGGCTTCACACCGCCGGACACCACCGGGCTGCCGGTCGCCGGCCGGCGCCGGGCCACCCCGGTGGCCGGCGGCGGCACCGGGGCCGTCGACGGCGTCTCGGCCGCCTGACCCACGGCGTGACGGGGCGGTCACGGCCCCCCGCGCGGCTGCCGATGTAGACCTGCGTGAAGTGGACGACGGCGGCCGTGCCCATCGGCGTGGTGGCGATCGTCCTCATGCTCGTGGTGCCGATGCCGGCGATGCTGCTGGACCTGCTCATCGGGCTGAACATCGCCGCCTCGCTGCTCATCCTGCTGGTCGCGATGTCGATCAAGCGGCCGCTGGACTTCGCCGTCTTCCCCTCGGCCATCCTCATCGCCACCCTGCTGAGGCTGGCGCTCAACGTCTCCTCGACCCGCCTGGTGCTCTCCGACGGCTACGCGGGCGCCGTCATCGAGGCCTTCGGCCACTTCGTCATCGGCGGCTCGCTGGTCGTCGGCCTGGTGGTCTTCCTGATCCTGGTCGTCATCCAGTTCGTGGTGATCACCAAGGGTGCCGAGCGCGTCGCCGAGGTCGGCGCACGCTTCACCCTGGACGCCATGCCCGGCAAGCAGATGGCCATCGACGCCGACCTCAACGCCGGCCTGATCACCGAGGCGCAGGCCCGCAAGCGCCGCGCCGAGGTCACCGCCGAGGCCGACTTCTACGGCTCGATGGACGGCGCCAGCAAGTTCGTCAAGGGCGACGCGATCGCCGCGATCATCATCGTGCTGGTCAACCTCGTCGGTGGCCTGGTCATCGGCATGGTGCAGAACGGCATGGACGCCAGCACCGCGGTGAGCACCTACTCGCTGCTGGCCGTCGGCGACGGGCTGACCTCCATGGTCCCGGCGCTGCTGCTGTCGACCGCGACCGGCATCGTGGTCACCCGCTCGGCCGCCGACGGCGAGCTGGGCGAGGACCTGCTCGGCCAGCTGGGCCGCACCAAGCAGCCGCTGCGCCTGGCCGGCGCCGGCCTGCTGGCCCTGGGCCTCATCCCCGGCCTGCCGAAGCTGCCCTTCCTGCTCACCGGCGCCATCATGCTCGTGCTCGCCACCCGGGTGAAGGACGCCGTCCCCGAGGACGAGGACGCCGCCTCGCCGGTCGCCGACGAGCCCTCGCCGGACTCCCCGGAGGCCATTGCAGAGAAGATGCGGGTCGACCCGCTGGAGCTCGAGGTCGCCTTCGACCTCGTGGAGCTGGTCGACACCGCCCGCGGCGGGGACCTGCTGGACCGGGTGAAGGCACTGCGCCGCAAGGTCGCGATGGACACCGGCCTGGTCATCCCGCTGGTGCGCACCCGCGACAACCTCGACCTCCCGGCGTCCCAGTACGTGGTGTGGCTCAACGGCGTCCCCGTCGCCAAGGGGACGTCGCCGGCGGGCACCGTGCTGGCCATCGGCGACGCGCTGGAGGGCCTGCCCGGCAAGCCCACCCGGGAGCCGGTGTTCGGCCTGGCCGCCAAGTGGGTGCCCGCCGAGCTGCAGCGGCAGGCCGAGATGGCCGGGGCGACCGTCGTCGACCGGTCGTCGGTGATCACCACCCACCTGGCCGAGGTCGTCCGGCAGAACGCCGCCCAGCTGCTGGGCCGCGAGGACGTCAAGCTGCTGCTGGAGATGGTCCGCCGCTCGCACCCCGTCGTGGTCGAGGAGCTGACCGGCGGCGGGCTGTCGCTGGGGCAGGTGCAGCAGGTGCTGCAGGCGCTGCTGGAGGAGGGCGTCTCGATCCGCGACCTGGTCCGCATCTTCGAGGCGCTGTCCCTGCGCGCCAAGACGGCCACCGACATCGACAGCCTGGTCGAGGCCGCCCGCGCGGCGCTGGGGCCGGCCATCAGCCACCCCTACGTGACCGCGGACGAGAAGCTGTACGTGATGACCCTGGACCCGGGACTGGAGCAGCGGCTGCTGGCGGCCGTCCGGCAGGGCGAGCAGGGTGCGGTCCTGGCCCTGGACGCCGGCATGGTCGACGCACTGGCCCGGGGCGCCAGCGACCTGCTCGACGACGCCGAGAAGCTCGGGATCACCGCGCTGCTGGTCTGCTCCCCGCAGGTCCGGCCGGCGTTGTCCCGGCTGATGCGCCAGGTGGTGGCCCGCTGCACCGTCATCTCCTACGCCGAGGTGTCCCGCACGGCCCAGATCGAGACGATCGGAGTGGTGAACGGTGCTGTCGCACTTGCCTGAGCCGCCGTCCGGGGCGACCCGGGACGAGGCCATCGCCGCCGCGCGCGAGGAGTACGGCTCCGACGTGCGCATCCGCGGTGTGCGCCGCATCCGCACCGGCGGGGTGGCGGGCTTCTTCAGCCAGGAGCGCTACGTCGCCGACGTCGTGCTGCCCGCCGGCGAGCGGGCCCCGGGCACCCCCGCCACCGGGAAGGCGCCGGCGGCCTCCCGGCAGTCCGCGAGCGGGGAGCGGTCCGCGACCGGCAAGGCGTCCACCACCGGCAAGGCGTCCGCGAGCAGCAAGGCGTCCGCGAGCGGCAAGGCGTCCGCAGCCGGCACGGCGTCCGGGAAGGCGTCCGGGAAGGCGTCCGCGGGCAGCACGGCGTCCGCCTCCGGCCGGTCGGCCGGCACCCCGGGCCCGCAGGTCGCCCCGGCCCGTGCCGCCACCCCCGTCGTCGTCGCCGAGGTCCCTGCGGCCGGCCTGTCCCAGGCCGACGTGATGGCCCGCTGGCCCTCGGCAGGGCTGTCGGTGGACGACCTGCTCGAGGTCGCCCTGCAGGTCCGCGAGGCCCAGCGCAGCGCCGACGACACCCCCACCGGCGCCATCCCCGCGGTCGACCCGGTCGACGAGCTGGCCGACCTCCTCGGGTCGCCGGCCGATGCCGAGGTGGCCGTCTACAGCCCCGCGTCGCTGGCCAGGTCCGCCGCACCGGAGCGGTCCGCCCGCAGCGCCGCGGACCGGCGCCCGCCCAGGCAGGCACCGGAGACCCCCCGCCCGGCCGACGGCGAGCGCGGCACACCGCCCGCCGGGGAGGGACGCCGTCCCCTCGCGACCCGCCGCGAGCCCGAGCCGGCCGCACCCGCGGCCCCGGCGTGGGAGCGGACCTCCCGCAGCGCCCCCGTGGCCGACGAGCCGGCACCGGAGGTCACCGACGAGCAGGCACCGCCCTCCCCCTTCGCCGCCGCCCTCATGCGCGTGGTGACCCAGGACGACGAGGTGCAGGCCGCGGTGGCCGACGCCGTGGAGCAGGACGAGGAGCAGCAGGTGACCGCGGAGCAGGACGTCGAGCCGGTCGGGACCGATGCCCCCGCAGGCCGACCGGCCACCGACCGCGCCGCGGCCGTGCGCGCCGCCGCGCTGCGCGCCGAGGCACAGGCCGTGGCCGCGGCCCGGGTGGACGCCGAGCGCCGCGAGGTGCTGGCCGCCGAGCTGGCGGCCGCAC
>NZ_JAMXRZ010000010.1 GCF_024124375.1 Klenkia sp. PcliD-1-E | reverse complement strand
GGACGCCGGTCGGGCAGCACCCCGGCCGACGGCGCCCGCTGACCCGCACCCGTCCGTGAGCACCGCCGAGGCCGACCGGCCGCGCACCCGGCGGCGCCGCCGTCCGCCGCGGGACGAAGCGGCGACGATGACGCTCATCGCGCACCTCAAGGAGCTGCGCAACCGCATCGCCGTCGCCCTGCTGTTCGTCCTGGTCGGCACCGCGGTCGCCTTCTGGTGGTACGACCACGGACTGGGCCAGTTCATCCGGGCCCCGTACTGCTCCATCCCGGCCGACAACCGCTTGTCGGCCCGGATCTCCGGGGACGACTGCACCCTGCTGGTCACCGACGTCTTCGGCGGCGCGCTGATCCGGCTGAAGATCGCGTTCATCGCCGGTGTCGTGCTGTCCGCACCGTTCTGGCTGTGGCAGGTCTGGGCGTTCCTCACCCCGGGCCTGAAGTCCAACGAGAAGCGCTACGGCGTCTCCTTCGTGGCGGCGGCGAGCGCGCTGTTCGCCCTGGGCTCCGCGCTGGCCTACATCTCGCTCAAGGCGGGGCTCACCCTGCTGCTGGGCCTGGCCGGCGACAACGTCACGATCGCGCTCACCGCGCAGGACTACATCGGGTTCGTCATCTCGATCCTGCTGGCCTTCGGTGTCTCCTTCGAGGTCCCGCTGGTCGCGGTCGCGCTGAACCTGGTGGGCGTGCTGTCCTACGCCGCCCTGGCCAAGGCCCGGCGCTGGATCTTCTTCCTGACCATCGTGTTCGCAGCGTTCATCACGCCCACGCAGGACCCGTTCACGATGCTGCTCATGGCACTGCCGATGTGCGTGCTGTTCGAGGTGGCCATCCAGATCGCCCGGGTCGTCGACAAGCGCCGCGCCCGCCGGGACGGCACCGCGTTCTACGCCGACCTCGACGACGACGAGGCCTCCCCGCTGGACGCCCGCCCCTCGCGCCTGGACGGGGACAGCTGACCCGCACTGCCCTGTCCGTCGCCCTGGTGGTCGGGGCCGCGGCCGGACGCGGACGGGCCCGGGTGGCCGCCGACGCCGTCACCGCCCGGTTGACCGCTGCCGGCCTGCAGGTGCAGCGACCGCACACCCCCGACCGCGGGGCGGCCGAGCGGGCCGTCGCCGAGGTCGCCCCGGACGTCGACGCCGTCCTCGCCCTCGGCGGGGACGGGGTCGCGCACGCCGCGGTGCAGGGGCTGGCCGGTCGCGGCACCCCGCTGGGTGTGCTGCCGGCCGGCACCGGCAACGACCTGGCCCTCGCCCTCGGCGTCCCGCCGGACCCGCTGGCCGCCGCCGACGCCGCGGCCGCCGACCTGCTCGCCGGGCGCACCCGGCCGGTCGACCTGGTCCGCAGCAGCTGGGACGGCGGTGAGCGGTGGTGGGCCACCGTGCTGTGCTGCGGGTTCGACTCAGCGGTGAGCGACCGGGTCAACCGGCTGCGCTGGCCCCGGGGACGGCGGCGCTACGACCTGGCCATCGCCGTCGAGCTGGCGCGGCTGCGGCCCCGGCGGGTCCGGTTGACCCTCGACGGCGTGGTGGCCGACCACGACGTCACCCTCGTCGCCGTCGGCAACACCGGCTTCTACGGCGGTGGTCTGCGGATCTGCCCGGACGCCGACCCGGCCGACGGGTGGCTGGACGTCACGGTCGTCGGCCCGGTCACCCGGCGCGAGCTGGTCCGCACCCGGCCGCGGCTGGCGGCCGGCACGCACACCACCCACCCCGCCGTGCAGGTGCTGCGGGCCCGCGAGGTCGGCCTCGACGCGGAGGACCTGACCACCTGGGCCGACGGCGAGCCGGTGGGGCCCCTGCCGCAGCGCTGCACCCTGGTCCCGGCAGCGCTCGCGGTGCTCGGCGCAGGTCGCCGCTGACCCTTCTACGGTGGGTGCATGTCCGCCGATCTGAGCCCGGCCGAGCGGTACGCGGCCTCCCGGCGCCGGGGGCGGTTCCCCCTGCTGTCGGACTTCGTCCTCGACCTCGGGTTCACCCTCGACCCCTTCCAGCAGGAGGCCTGCGAGGCGCTCGAGGAGGGCTCCGGCGTCCTGGTGTGCGCCCCGACCGGGGCCGGCAAGACGGTGGTCGGCGAGTTCGCGGTGCACAAGGCGCTGGCCGAGGGCCGCAAGGCCTTCTACACCACCCCGATCAAGGCGCTGTCCAACCAGAAGTTCGCCGACCTCGTGGACCGGTACGGCCCCGAGCGGGTCGGACTGCTCACCGGCGACAACGCCGTCAACGGCGACGCCCCGGTGGTGGTGATGACCACCGAGGTGCTGCGCAACATGCTCTACGCCGACTCCCCGGCGCTGCGCGGTCTGGGCTACGTGGTGATGGACGAGGTGCACTACCTCGCCGACCGGTTCCGCGGTGCGGTCTGGGAGGAGGTGATCATCCACCTGCCCGACGACGTCACCCTGGTGTCGCTGTCGGCCACGGTCAGCAACGCTGAGGAGTTCGCCGACTGGCTGGTCACCGTCCGCGGTGACACCCGGGTGGTGGTGAGCGAGGTCCGGCCCATCCCGCTCTGGCAGCACATGCTCGTCGGCGGCCGGGTGTTCGACCTCTTCGCGCTGCGGCCCACCGCCCACCTCGCCGGCGTCGCCCAGCTGTCCACCCGTGAGCGCGGCGCCGCCGTCGTGGACCCCGAGCTGGTCCGCTACACCAAGGAGCAGGAGCGCCGGCTGGACTCCTGGCACGGCGGAGCCAGCCGGCGCAGCAAGGACCGCTACGAGCACCGGCCCCGGTACACCCCGCCCGGCCGGGCCGAGGTGCTCACCCGGCTGGACGCAGCGGGCCTGCTCCCCGCGATCACCTTCGTGTTCAGCCGCAAGGGCTGCGACGCCGCCGTCGAGCAGTGCCTGCGGTCCGGGCTCCGGCTGACCGACGAGGCCGAGCGGGCCGCCATCGCCGAGGTGGTCGACCGGCACACCGGCTCCCTGCACGAGGCCGACCTGCAGGTGCTCGGGTTCTGGGAGTGGCGGGAGGGCCTGCTCGCCGGTCTGGCCGCGCACCACGCCGGGTTGGTGCCGGCGTTCAAGGAGGCCGTCGAGGAGTGCTTCGTGCGCGGCCTGGTGAAGGCCGTCTTCGCCACCGAGACCCTCGCCCTGGGCATCAACATGCCCGCCCGCACGGTCGTGCTGGAGAAGCTGACCAAGTGGAACGGCGAGGCCCACGTCGACATCACGCCGGGGGAGTACACCCAGCTCACCGGGCGGGCCGGGCGCCGCGGCATCGACGTCGAGGGCCACGCGGCCGTCGTCTGGAGCCCCGGGGTCGACCCGGTCGCCGTCGCGGGCCTGGCCAGCACCCGCACCTACCCGCTGCGCTCGTCGTTCCGGCCCAGCTACAACATGGCCGTCAACCTCGTCGGGTCCTACGGCCGGGAGCGGGCCCGCGAGCTGCTGGCGTCGTCCTTCGCCCAGTTCCAGGCCGACCGGTCGGTGGTCGGCCTGGCCCGGCAGGCCGCCCGCAGCGAGGAGGACGCCGCCCGCCTGGAGGCGGCCGTCCCGGCCGCGAAGGGGGACGTCGCGGGCTACGCCCGGCTGCGGCAGGAGATCTCCGAGCGGGAGAAGGAGCTCTCGCGCGACACCGCCGCACGCCGGCGGCAGGAGGCCGCCGAGACACTCCTGGCGCTGCGGCCCGGCGACGTCATCCGGGTGCCGTCGGGACGCCGGCAGGGGCTCGCCGTGGTCCTGGACCCCGGCATCACCGAGCTCGCCGACCCCCGGCCCCTGGTGCTCACCGAGGACAAGTGGGCCGGGCGGCTGGGCCCGCTGGACTTCCCGACCCCGGTCGAGGCGCTGGCCCGCGTGCGGGTACCCAAGCACTTCAACCACCGCAGCCCGCACGCCCGGCGCGACCTGGCCTCCACCCTGCGCAACGCCCGGGTGGAGCACGAGCTCGGCGCCCGCAAGGTTCGCCGCGGGGCACCCGTCGACGACGACCCGGTGCTGGTGGACCTGCGGCACGCCCTGCGCCGGCACCCGGTGCACACGCTGCCCGACCGCGAGGAGCTGGTGCGCAGTGCCTACGGCTGGCTGCGCGCCCGGCGGGACGCCGACCGGGTGCACCGGCAGGTGGAGGAGCGCACCGGCTCGCTGATCCGCCAGTTCGACCGGACCTGCGACGTGCTGGAGCAGCTGGGCTACCTGCTGCCCGACGCGCCCTCGGCGGCCGAGGAGCACACCCCGGGGCCGCACCCGGCGGCCGAGGCCCCGGTCGTGACTGCGGCAGGGCGGCAGCTGTCCAGGATCTGGTCGGAGGCCGACCTGCTGGCCGCGGAGTGCCTGCGCGCCGGCGTCTTCGACGGGCTGGACGCCCCCGGCCTGGCCGCGTGCGCGTCGGCGCTGGTGTTCGAGGCCCGCCGAGACGGCCCCGGCCAACCGCCCGTGCCCTCGGGCCCGGTGTCGGCGGCGCTGGTCCGGATGCGCCAGGTGCACGCGCAGCTGCACGCGGTGGAGACCGACCACGGGGTGCGCCCCAGCCGGGACCTGGACCTCGGCTTCGTGTGGGCGGCCCACCGCTGGGCCGACGGCCAGTCGCTGGACCGGGTGCTGGCCGGGGCGGAGCAGGCGGGCACCGAGCTGTCGGGCGGGGACTTCGTGCGGTGGGCGCGGCAGCTGGTCGACCTGCTGGACCAGCTGGCCAAGGTCAGCGAGGGCGCGCTGGCCCGCACCGCCCGGCAGGCCGTCGAGCGCACCCGCCGCGGCGTGGTCGCGGTGGCGGTCACCGGCTGACCCGACGCGCCGACTGGGGCGGCACCTCCGCGTGGTGGAGGATGGGCCCGGCCCGTGGCCGGTGCCCCCGCAGGCCCGGCCCGCGACGACGAGGAGCGACGATGAGCAACCCGCCGCAGGGTGGCGACCAGCAGGACCACGACCGCCCGGCCGACCGGACCCCCGGTGCGGACGAGGGCGCCGACACCCGTGCGACCGGCCCCGAGGACGACGGCGGCACCCGGATGATCCCGCTGCGCGGGGACGGCCCGGCCGCTCCCGGTGCTCCCTCGGGCGGGGCCGGCTGGGGCGGGCAGGGCGGCTCGTGGGGCTCGTCGTCCTCCGGCGGCCAGGGTCAGTCGTCGACCCCGTCCTGGGCGCAGGGCCCCTCGGGCTCGGGGGATCCGTCCGCGCCGGGTGGGTGGGCGCGGTCGTCGTCCCCGTCGTCGTCCCAGCCGTCCTCGCAGAGCTCGCCGTCGACCCCGTCCTGGGGCCAGGGCAACCCGGCGCCGTCCGGCTCGGGCCCGCAGGGTCAGTCCGGCTCGGGCGACCAGTACGGGCAGTCCGGCTACAGCCAGCAGGGGTACGCGCAGCCCGGTCAGGCGAGCTCGGACCACGGCCAGTCGGGCTCCGGCTACGGGCAGCAGAGCCAGCCCGGGCACGGCCAGGGCGGCCAGCAGGGCCAGTCGGGCTTCGGGCAGCAGAACTCCGGCTACGGCCAGCAGGGCCAGTCCGGCTACGGCCAGCAGGGCCAGCCCGGCTACGGGCAGCAGAGCGGGTCCGGCTACGGCCAGGGCGGCCAGCAGGGCCAGTCGGGCTTCGGGCAGCAGAACTCCGGCTACGGCCAGCAGGGCCAGTCCGGCTACGGGCAGCAGGGCCAGTCCGGCTACGGGCAGCAGGGCCAGTACGGGCAGAGCGGGTACGGCCAGTCGGGGTCGGGCTACGGCCAGCAGGGCCAGCCCGGCTACGGGCAGCAGAGCGGCTCGGGCTACGGCCAGGGCCAGAGCTACGGCCAGGGCCAGACCGGGTTCGGGCAGCCAGGTCAGTACGGGCAGTCCGGCTACGGCCAGCAGGGCCAGCAGTACGGACAGCAGGGAGCCTTCGGTCAGCCGCAGCAGACCAAGCCCAAGCGGACCGGGCTGGTCATCGGCCTCGTCGTCCTCGGCCTCGTCGTCATCGCCGCCGCGATCGTGCTGCCGCTGGTGCTCGGTTCGACGAAGCTCGACCCGCAGGCCGTGCAGCGCGACGTCGCCGCCCAGTTCGAGGAACGGGAGAACGTCGCCGTCGACCTCACCTGCGACGACGACATGACCGTCGACGTCGGGGCCACCTACACCTGCACGGGCACCACGGCCGAGGACGAGGACGTCACGATCACCATCCGGATCACCGACGACCAGGGCGCCTACAAGTGGTCGGAGTGACTCACCAGCCCAGCACGGACGCCAGCCGGGCCACCGAGGTCTGCAGGCCGTAGCGCTGCGCCAGCGCGTCGAGGGCCGCCGGGTCCGCGGGGGACCGCGGGAGGTGGCCCTCGACGGGCCGCAGGTCGATGTCGGTGACGACCTGGACGACGGCGGGCGCGACGTCCAGGTAGGCCGAGGCCTCGTGCAGCTTCTTCAGCACCGAGGCGGTCAGGGGCGCCTTCGGGACGGCGGTGCGGGCCGCCGCCTCCCGGATGCCGGCCAGCGACCCGAACGCGGTGATCAGCGCCGCGGCCGTCTTCTCCCCGACGCCCTTCACGCCGGGCAGGCCGTCGCTGGGGTCACCGCGCAGCACCGCGAAGTCGGCGTAGGACCTCCCCGGCACCCCGTACTTGGCCGCGACTGCGCCCTCGTCGACGACGTCGAGGTCACCGATGCCGCCGCGGGCGGTGTACAGCACCCGCACCCCGCGGGCGTCGTCGACCAGCTGGAACAGGTCCCGGTCGCCGGTGACGACGTCCACGGGGCCCTCGGCGCGGGTGGCGAGGGTGCCGATGACGTCGTCGGCCTCGTAGCCGGGGGCACCGACCCGGGCGATCCCGGCCGCCGCCAGCACGTCGACCAGCACCGGCACCTGCGGGCCGAGCTCGTCGGGGACCTCCTCGCCGCCGTCGTCGGACTGCCGGTGGGCCTTGTAGGAGGGCACGGCGTCGGTGCGGAACGCCGGCCTCCAGTCGTCGTCCCAGCAGGCGACGAACCGGTCGGGGCCGTGCGCTGCGATGAGCCGGGCCGACATGTCCAGGAACCCCCGGACGGCGTTGACGGGCATGCCGTCGGGTGCGGTGACGGTGGTGGGCACCCCGTAGAACGCCCGGAAGTAGAGACTGGCCGCGTCCAGGAGCATCGTCGTCACACCGCGGGACGGTAACGGCTCGGCAACGACCCGTCCGGAACCGTCCGACGGTCTGGTTACTGTGCCGGGCGTGCCGTCCGACCACGCCCAGCCGACACCCAGCACGGGCCTGGTGACCACCCAGCGCCTCGACCGCGCCCGTGAGGTCACCGCCGAGCTGGAGCTCGACGCCGTCGTCGTCACGCCGGGTGCCGACCTGCGCTACCTGTGCGGGTACGCCGCGCACGCCCTGGAGCGGCTGACCGCCCTGGTCGTGCCGGCCAGGGGCGCGCCGCTGCTCGTCGTGCCCCGGCTGGAGGCCCCCATGGTCGCTGCGTCCCCGGCCGGCGGACTCGGGCTGGAGCTGGTCGCCTGGGACGAGACCGACGACCCCTTCGCCCTCGTCGCGCAGCAGCTGACCCGCCGGTTGGGCCGGGCACCCCGGTCCCTCGCCGTCGGGGCGCGCACCTGGGCCGAGCACGCCCTGGGCCTGCAGCGTGCTGCGCCGGGGACGCGGCTGGAGCTGGCCACCCCGGTGCTCGACCGGCTGCGGGTGGTCAAGTCCGAGGCCGAGGTCGCCGAGCTGGCCGTCGCGGCCGCCGCCATCGACCGGGTGCACGCCCGGATGGGGGAGTGGCTGCGGGTGGGGCGCACCGAGGCCGAGGTCGGCGCCGACATCGCCGCGGGGATCCTGGCCGAGGGCCACGTCGCGGTCGACTTCGTCATCGTGGGTTCGGGACCCAACGGCGCCAGCCCGCACCACGAGCTCTCCGACCGGGTGGTGCAGGCCGGCGACCTCGTCGTCGTCGACATCGGGGGCGAGCTGGCCAGCGGCTACCGCTCCGACTGCACCCGCACCTACGCCGTCGGCGGGGCCCCCGACGCCGCGACCGCCGAGTGGTACGGCGTGCTGCAGGCGGCGCAGGACGACGCCCGGGCCGCCGTCGCACCCGGGGTGACCGCCGAGCAGGTCGACGCCGTCGCCCGCGACGCGATCACCGCGGCCGGCTGGGGCGAGCAGTTCCTGCACCGCACCGGGCACGGCATCGGCCTGGACACCCACGAGGCGCCCTACGTCGTCGCCGGAAACAGCACGCCGCTGGAGCCGGGCATGGCGTTCTCGGTGGAGCCCGGCATCTACCTGGCGGGCCGGCACGGCGCCCGGATCGAGGACATCGTCGTCTGCACCACCGACGGCGCCCGCACGCTGAACGGGGGACCCCGTGACCTCGTCGAACTCCCCGGGTGACCCGGTGGCCGCCGAACCGCTGGACAAGCTCGAGCCCCGTGCCGACGTCGACCGTGCCCTGCTGGCCGCGCTCGCCCGCGACGGCCGGGCCAGCTACACCGAGCTGGCCACCCAGGTCGGGCTGTCGGTGTCCGCGGTGCACCAGCGGGTGCGCCGGCTGGAGCAGCGCGGCGTCATCACCGGGTACTCGGCGCGGGTCGACCCCAAGGCCGTCGGCCTGCCGATGGTCGCGTTCGTCTCCATCACCCCGATCGACGTCGCCCAGCCCGACGACGCCCCGGCCCGGCTGGCGCACCTGACCGCCATCGAGGCCTGCCACTCCGTCGCCGGGCCCGACAGCTACATGCTCAAGGTCCGGGTGGCCTCACCCGACGCGCTGGAGAGCCTGCTCGCCGAGATCCGCGCGGCAGCCAACGTGACCACCCGGACGACGGTCGTGCTCAGCACCTTCTACGAGGACCGCCCGCCGGTGTGAGCCCGTTCGACGTGCACGGCTTCTACGCCGACTGGACCACCGGCGACCTGGCCGCCGTGGTGGCCCGGTTGCACCCGGACGTCGACTGGCCCGAGGCGTGGTCGGGTGGACGGGTGGTCGGCCGGGACGCCGTGGCCGGCCACCTGGAGCGCCAGGCCCGCGACGTCCGGTTCTCCGTCGTGCCCGTGCAGGTGCACCCCGGCCCGGCCGTGACCGTGCACCAGGTGGTGCGGGACGCCGACGGCGACGTGCTGTCCGACACCCGGGTGCTGCACGGCCTGACGGTCCAGGACGGCTTGCTGCGCCGGCTGGACGTCGGCGAGCCGCCCCCGTAGTCGTCCACCGCCCGGCCCGGCGCGTCGACAACGCACCGAACGTGTGTTCGACTGGGTGCATGCGATGGGACGCCCAGCGGCTGGACCTCGAGGATCCCGGCACCCTGCCCGGGCTGCCCACCGTCGCCGGTCTGCTGCGCAGCCTGCAGGTGCCCGAGTTCCCCGGCCTGACGCTGCACGAGGTCCGCGCCAAATCCGCCCTCAACAGGGTGCCCGACCATTCCTCCATGCCATTCGCGTTCACCGTGAACACATTCAGAGGATGCAGCCATTCCTGCGTTTACTGCTTCGCCAGGAAAACACACGAATGGCTCGAACTCGACACCGGGTCGGACTTCGACTCGCAGATCGTGGTCAAGACCAACGTCGCCGACGTGCTGCGCCGCGAGCTCTCCCGCGCCTCCTGGAAGCGCGAGCACGTCGCCCTGGGCACCAACACCGACCCCTACCAGCGCGCCGAGGGCCGCTACCGGCTCATGCCCGGGGTCATCGACGCCCTCGCCCGCTCGGGCACCCCGTTCTCGGTCCTGACCAAGGGCACCCTGCTCACCCGCGACCTGCCGCTGCTGGCCGCGGCGTCCCGCGACGTCCCGATCGGCCTGGGCGTCTCCCTGGCCATCTGGGACGACGAGCTGCACCGCAGCCTGGAACCCGGCGTGCCCACCCCGAGGGCGCGGCTGGAGCTGGTCCGGCGGATCGCGGACGCCGGCCTGCCCTGCGGGGTGTTCCTCGCCCCCGTGCTGCCCGGCCTCACCGACCAGAAGGAGCACCTGGAGCGCGCGATCGCGGCCGTCGCCGAGGCCGGCGCCACCGGGGTGACGGTGCTCCCGCTGCACCTGCGGCCGGGGGCCCGGGAGTGGTTCACCGCCTGGCTGTCCCGCGAGCACCCCAAGCTGGTGGGCCGCTACCGCACCCTCTACAGCCGGGGTGCCTACGTGCCGGCCGAGTACCGCAGCTGGCTCACCGCCCGGGTGGCACCGATCCTCGCCGCGCACGGCCTGGACCGGCACAGCGGGGGAGAGGCCAGGGGCCTGCCCGGTGACGAGTCGGCGTCCTTCCCGCACGGGTCGCTCCCCGGCCCGCCCGCCCCGGCGCAGCCGCGGGCCGAACCCGAGCAGCTGGCCCTGTGCTGACCGGGCCCGTGCCCAGCACCCGCGGTTAGGGTCCGCACCATGTACACGGCCAGCTGGCGCGACGTCGTCCGCCGCGACCTGTTCGGCCCCTCGCCCGACCCCCGGGACCGGCCCTACCGGCTGGTCATCCGGGTGTTCCTGGTCGTGCTGACCCTCTTCCGGTTCCGGTTCGACGTCCGCGGGTCCGAGCACCTGCCGCGGCAGGGCGGGGCGGTGGTCGCCAGCAACCACGTCAGCTACTTCGACTTCGTCTTCCTGGAGCTGGCGGCGCTGCCGCAGCGGCGGCTGGTGCGGTTCATGGCCAAGGCCTCGGTGTTCGACAACCGGTTGGCAGGTCCCGCGATGCGCGCGATGCAGCACATCCCCGTCGACCGCACCGCGGGCGTCGCCGCCTTCGACGAGGCCGTGCGGGCGCTGCAGGCGGGCAAGGTGGTCGGCGTCTTCCCCGAGGCCACCATCTCCAGCTCCTTCACCGTGCAGGACCTCAAGGCCGGCGCGGCCCGGATGGCCGTGCAGGCCGGTGTCCCGGTCGTCCCGGCCGCGCTCTGGGGTGGGCACCGGGTCGCCACCAAGAACCGGCGCGTCGTGCTGCGCCGCGACGTCCCGGTCACGGTGCTGCTCGGCGAACCGGTCGTGCCCGAGCCGGGGGAGAAGACGCAGTCGGTGCTCCGCCGCACCCGCGCGGCCATGGAGGCGCTGCTCGAGGAGGCCCAGCGCACCTACCCCGACGCCCCGGCCGGCGACGACGACCGCTGGTGGCAGCCGGCTCACCTCGGCGGCACCGCGCCCACGCCCGAGGAGGCCCGCGCGATCGACCGGGACGACGTGCGCGGCACCGCGGTCCCAGTCCGGCGGTCACCGGTGCAGCAGGTCCGGCACGTGTTCGGCTCGCTGGTCAGTCGACGACGTCGGGGGCGATGAGCCGGAAGGCCTCGCAGTCCACCCCGTACCAACGGGTGGTCCGGCCCAGCGGCGCCATGCCCAACCGCCGGCACACGGCCATGGATCGCTCGTTCCCCGGCCGGACGACGGCGTAGACCTCGGGCAGACCGTCCTCGAAGGCCCGCTGCACCACCGCGGCGGCGGCCTCGGTGGCGTACCCGTGGCCCCAGCTGTCCGGGTGCAGGTGCCAGCCCACCTCGAACTCGCCGACCCCGTCGGGCAGCGGCTTGAACAGCAGCGTGCCCGCCACCGGCCCGCCCGCGAGCGGTTGCACCGCCCAGCACCCGGCCCGCGGGTCCGCCTCGTGCACCTGCCGCCACCGGTCCACCAGGGCCTCGACGCCGCCCGACGGGGGACCGGACAGCCAGCGCAGCACCTCCGGGCGCGAGTACAGGTCACCCAGCCGCGCCAGGTCCTCCTCCGACAGGGTCCAGGCCCGCACGAGCAGGCGGTTGGTCCGCAGCAGCTCCACGGGCCCTGCCTACCCCAGGTCAGCCCAGCTGCGCGACCGATGCCTCGCGGGACGCAGCAGCGGCGGCCTCGGCCGCCACCGGGTCGACCGCGCGGTCCGCCCACCAGCGCTGCCCGGACTCCGGCAGCGAGTGGATCGGGTCGTAGTAGGTGTAGCGGCGGTCCAGCGCCGCCTCGTCGGTGCGCTCGATCCCGGTGCGGTAGTTCTTCGTCCAGTAGCTGATGCCGCGCTCGCGGTCGTACTCGGCGACCTGGTGCACCCAGCGCTTGCCCACGTAGGGCACGTCGCAGACGATCCGCGGGGTGGCGAAGCCTGGCAGGTAGCCCATCAGGTCGTGCTGCAGGGTCTGCGCCTGCGACAGCGGCACCCGCCAGTGCTCGGCCGACGGGATCATGTCGCACATGTAGAAGTAGTAGGGCGTGACGCCGGCGCCGTCCAGGAGCGCGAAGCACAGGTCCAGCAGCTGGTCGGCGGTGTCGTTGACCCCGCGCAGCAGCACGCCCTGGTTGCGCACGTCGCGCACCCCGGCGGCCAGCATCGCCTGCGCGGCCTCGGCCACCAGCGGGGTCACCGACTGCGCGGCGTTGACGTGCGTGTGCACAGCGAGGGAGACACCACGCGAGCGGGCGGTGGCGGCCAGCCGGGTCATGCCGGCCACGACGTCGTCCTGCAGCCAGTGCTGGGGCAGGCCCATCAGGGCCTTGGACGCCAGCCGGACGTCGCGCACCGACTCGATCTCGAGCAGGCCCGCGACGAAGGCCTCCAGGTTCTTGAAGGGCAGGTTGGCGACGTCGCCGCCGGAGACCACCACGTCGCGCACGCCGGGGGTGCGGCGCAGGTAGTCCAGCATCTCGCCCTGCCGGTCGACCGGCTTGAGGTCGAACTTCAGCTTGGTGACCGCCGGGGTGGAGTTGCCGACCAGGTCCATCCGGGTGCAGTGCCCGCAGTACTGCGGGCAGGTGGGCAGCAGCTCGGCGAGCACCTTGGTGGGGTAGCGGTGGGTCAGGCCCTCCACGGCCCACATCTCGTGCTCGTGCAGGGAGTCGCGCGCCGCGTACGGGTGGCTGGCGGCGGTACCGGCCAGCCGGTCGGAGGCGACGGGGAGCATGTAGCGGCGCACGGGGTCGGCCAGCATCGCCGCGGTGGTGGGCACGGCGTCCGGCACCATCGTGTTGAGCATCTGCGGCGGCAGCAGCAGCGACATCGTCGCCCGCCCGGCCTGGTCGGCCTCGACGTCGGCGTAGAAGGACTCGTCGAGCAGGTCGCCGTAGACCCCGCGCAGCTGGCGCAGGTTCTTCACGCAGTTGACCCGCTGCCACTGCGCGCTGCGCCACTGCTCCCCGCTGACCTCGGCGAAGCCGGGCAGCCGACGCCAGTCGGGCTCGACCAGGGCCCGGGCCCGGTACTCGTAGGGCTGCTCCAGCACGACGACCTCCCACGACTTCTCAGTGCGACACGGGCACCCTACGGGAGATCGTTCGGCGAAACGTGTTCTCTGCGATAGTTTCTCAACCCGTCGAGGAAGAGGAGCAGGACGTGGGGACGGCAACGGAGCGGTCGCTCGGGGTGCACCGGGTGCTGGAGCCGGTCGGGGTGCTGCCCCAGGCCGCCCACCGGCTGGACCCCGACGCCCCCACCGGGCGCGACGAGGTCCGCATCGACGTCGAGCGGATCAACCTCGACGCGGCGTCCTTCCGCCAGCTCACCGAGGCCCACGGCGGGGACGGCGACGCCGTGCGCGCCGCCGTCCTGGCGATCGTGGCCGAGCGCGGCAAGATGCAGAACCCCGTCACCGGCTCCGGCGGCATGCTCATCGGCCGGGTCGCCGAGGTGGGGGAGGACTCCCCGCTGGGCCTGGCGGTCGGCCAGCGGGTGGCCACCCTGGTCTCGCTCACCCTCACCCCGCTGCGCATCACCGACGGGCTCGAGCGCTGGGACGGCCGCAGCGAGCAGGTCCCGGCGCAGGGCACCGCGGTGCTGTTCGCCCGCTCCATCGCCGCCGTCCTGCCCGAGGACCTGCCCGAGCAGGTCGCCCTGGCGCTGCTCGACGTGTGCGGCGCGCCCGCGCTGGTCGAGCAGGTGGTGCACCGCGGGTCCTCGGTCGCGGTGCTCGGCGCCGCCGGCAAGTCCGGGTGCCTGTCGGTGGCCGCCGCCCGCGAGGCGCACGCCCGCCGGGTCGTCGGCGTCGTCCGCGACGAGCAGGAGGCCTCCGCGCTGCGCGGGGCAGGCCTGGCGCACGAGGTCGTCGTCGCCGACGCCACCGACCCCCTCGCCGTCGCCGCGGCCGTTCGCGAGCCGGTCGACGTCACCGTCGTGTGCGTCGACGTCCCCGGCGCCGAGCACGGCGCGGTCCTCGCGACGGCCGACGGCGGCACTGTGGTCTTCTTCGGGATGGCCACCTCCTTCCCGGCGGCGGCCCTGGGCGCGGAGGGGATGGCAGCGGACGTGCGGATGCTGATCGGGAACGGCTACACGCCGGGGCACGCCGCCCTGGCCCTGGACCTCTACCGGCGCAGCGCCGGCGTGCGGGCGCTGATCGACCCGCGCGTGCACGCATGAGCCTGCTGCTCACCGGGGTCACCGTCGGGGACGCCGCCGACCGCGCCGTGCACGTCGTGGACGGCGCGGTCGGCTGGGTCGGCCCGGCGGCCGAGGCCCCGCGTGCCGACCGCACCGTGGACGGCGGCGGCGCCCTGCTCACCCCCGCGTTCGTCGACGCGCACGTGCACGCCACCGCCACCGGGCTGGCGCTGACCGGGCTGGCCCTGCACGGCGCGGACAGCCTGCGCTCGGCGCTGGCCGCGGTCACCGAGCACGTCGTCGCGCACCCCACCGGCACCGTGCTGGGCACCGGCTGGGACGAGACGGTGTGGCCCGAGGGCCGGGCGCTGACCCGGCACGACCTGGACGCCGTCGTCGGCGACCGCCCGGCCTACCTGGCCCGCGTCGACGTGCACTCGGCGACCGTCTCCACCGCGCTGCTCGACCGCATCCCCGGCATCACCGAGCTGCCCGGCTTCGCCGCCGACGGCCGGTTGCGGCTGGACGCCCACCACGCCGCCCGGCAGGTCGCCCACGGCTCGGTCGACCCCGCGCAGCGGGCCACCGCCCAGCGCGCCGCCCTGGACGCCGCCGCCGACCTCGGCATCGGCTGCGTGCACGAGATGGCCGGCCCCGAGGTCTCCAGCGCCGAGGACCTCGCCGCGCTGCTGGAACTTTCCCGGCGGGCGCCCGGCCCGCTGGTGCTGGGCTGGTGGGGCGAGCTCGCCGAGCGCGGCGGGCTGGACGTCGTCGCGGAGCTCGGCCTGGCCGGCGCCGGTGGCGACCTGTTCTGCGACGGGGCCTTCGGCTCGCACACCGCGGCCCTGTCGGCGCCCTACACCGACCGGCCCGAGACCTCCGGCGCGCTGCGCTTCGACACCGGCCAGCTCGTGGAGCACGTGCGCGCCTGCACCGCCGCGGGTGTGCAGGCCGGCTTCCACGTCATCGGCGACGCCGCCGTCGACCAGGTGCTCGCCGCCGTCGCCGCCGTGGCCGACGAGCTGGGCCGCGACGCCGTCCGGGCCTGCCGGCACCGGCTCGAGCACGTCGAGATGGTCTCGGCGGAGGCCGTGGAGACCCTGCGGTCCCTGGGCATGGTGGCGAGCGTGCAGCCGGCCTTCGACGCCGCCTGGGGCGGGGACGGCGGCATGTACGCCGAGCGCCTCGGGGTCGAGCGCGCGCTGGCCTGCAACCCGCTGGCCGACCTGTCCGACGGCATGGTCGCGATCGCCCTGGGCAGCGACGCCCCGGTCACCCCGCTGGACCCCTGGGGCGGGGTGCACGCCGCGGTCGACCACCGCACACCCGGCGCCGGCATGCGGCCCTTCGACGCCTACGACGCGGCCACCCACGGCGGCTGGTACGCCGCCCGCGCCGAGCACCCCGCGGGCCCGCTCGCCGTCGGCGCCCCGGCGCACCTGGCCCTGTGGGCCACCGACCTGACCCTGTCCGGGGTGCTCGCGCAGCGCGCCCGGCCCACCTGCGCCGGCCTGCTGGTCGGCGGGGACGTCGTCCGAGGAGCCCTGTGAGCGCCCGCCTGACCATCGACGAGGGCCTGGCCACCCGGGCCCGCGAGCTGGCCGCCCGGGCCGCGCAACCGGTCATCGACCTGGCTACGAAGCACACCACCGTCTCCGTGGAGCGCGCCGTGCTGCGGCTGGCCGGGCTGGAGGGCACCGACCCGGTCACCGGCGAGGGCGAGATCCCCTGGGTGAACCGGGTGGTCGACGTCGTCCGCGAGCAGGTGGGCCTGGAGCACGGGGTCGCGCTGCCGGTCTGGCACACCATCGCCTCGGGCGCGGCGGGGAGCCTGCAGGAGGTGGCCGAGCAGGTGGGCGCCGGCACCGCGCGGTTCGCCGTCCCCACCGGGGGCGACGAGGAGCGCGCCCGGGACGCCGCGCTGGCCGCCGTGGGCGCGGGCCTGGGCCGGGTGGACGCCGCCCGCCGCCGGCGGGAGGAGCTGGTCGCCACCCACGGCGACCCGCCCCGCCGTCCCTGGATCTACCTGATCGTGGCCACCGGCGACATCTACGAGGACATCCCGCAGGCCCAGGCCGCCGCCCGGGCCGGGGCCGACGTCATCGCCGTCATCCGCTCCACCGGCCAGTCGCTGCTGGACTACGTGCCCGAGGGCGCCACCCGCACCGGCTACGCCGGCACCTACGCCACGCAGGAGAACTTCCGGCTCATGCGGGCCGCCCTGGACGACGTCAGCGCGGAGCTGGGCCGCTACGTCCGGCTGACCAACTACGCCTCAGGTCTCTGCATGCCCGAGATCGCCGCGCTGGCCGGCCTGGAGCGGCTGGACATGATGCTCAACGACGCGATGTACGGGATCCTCTTCCGCGACATCAACCCGATCCGCACCTTCGTCGACCAGCGGTTCAGCCGGATGGTGCACGCCCGGGCCGGGATCATCATCAACACCGGCGAGGACAACTACCTCACCACCGCCGACGCCGTCGACGAGGCGCACACCGTCACGGTCAGCCAGCTGCTCAACGAGCGGTTCGCCCGCGAGGCCGGTCTGCAGGACTGGCAGCTGGGCCTGGGCCACGCGTTCGAGATCAACCCGGCCGTCCCGGACTCCTTCCGGCTGGAGCTGGCGCACGCGCTGCTGGCCCGGGCGCTGTTCCCCGACGCGCCGCTGAAGTGGATGCCGCCCACCAAGCACATGACCGGCGACGTGTTCGGCGGCTACCTGCTCGACGGGTTCTTCAACCTCGCCGGCGCGCTCACCGACCAGGGCATCCTGCTGGTCGGGATGATGACCGAGGCCGTGGTCACCCCGTGGCTGTCCGACCGGGACCTGGCGCTGCGCAACGTGCGCTACGTGCTGGACGCCGCCGGGGGCCTGGCCGAGGACTTCGCGCCGCCGCCGGGCGGGTTCATCGACCGGCGCGCGCACACGGTGCTCTCCGAGGCCGTGGCGCTGCTGGAGACGATCACCGCCGACGGCCTGCTGCCCGCCATCGCCGCGGGCACCTTCGGCATCACCAAGCGCCCGGCCGACCGCGGCAAGGGCCTGGACGGCGTCGTGGTGAAGGCGCCGGGCCACCTGGACCCCGCGACCGAGCTCATGGAGGCTGCCTTGGAGGACGCTGCCCGATGACCGTCATCCGGCCCTACGGCGACACCACCGGCGACGGCATGGTGCAGACCTCGTTCACCCTGCCGGTGGCCCCCGGCCCCCGCGCCGAGGGCGCCGCGCTGCAGCTGGCGAACAAGATGGGCATCCACCCGGCGATGGTGGTGCACAGCCACGGCATCGGGGGAGGCGGGGCGGGCGGGGGAGAGCCCGCCTTCACCTTCTTCGTCGTCTACGGCTCGGTGACCCACCTGGTCGACACCGACGAGGTCGAGGTGGAGGAGCGCGACTACCCGCTGCTGAGCCCCACTGAGGTCAACGGCGCGATCAAGGCCCGGCTGCACCGCAAGCTGGTCGTGATGGGGGCCTGCATCGGCACCGACGCGCACACGGTGGGCATCGACGCGATCCTCAACCTCAAGGGGTTCGCGGGGGAGAAGGGCCTGGAGTACTACCGGGAGATGGACGTGGCCAACCTCGGCGCCCAGGTGACCGTCCCGGAATTGGTCACCCGCGCCCGCGCCGCGAAGGCCGACGCCGTCCTGGTCAGCCAGGTCGTCACCCAGAAGGACGCGCACCTGCGCAACACCCGCGAACTGGCCGGCGCGTTCCGCGAGGCGATGGGGGAGACCCGCCCCCTGCTGGTGGTGGGCGGCCCACGCTTCGACCCGGCCATGGCCCGCGACCTCGGCGTCGACAAGGTCTTCGGCCGCGGCACCACCCCCGGCGAGGTGGCCTCCTACCTCGTCTCCGCCCTGCTGCCCGCCCCGACCCCGGACCCCGCCCTGCTGCCCGCCCCCGAGGAGACCACCGCGTGAGCGCCACCGTCGGCCTGACCGTCACCCACCGCCGCTACGTGCCCTACGCGCACGCCCACTACGGCGGGTCGCTCGTCGACGGCGCCTACACCCTGGGCCTGTTCGGCGACGTGGCCACCGAGGTGGCCATCGTGGGGGACGGCGACGAGGGCCTGCTCGCCGGCTACACCGACGTCCGGTTCCTGGCACCCGTGCAGGCCGGCGACGTGCTGGAGGCATCCTGCGAGGTGGTGCGGGTGGGCACCCGTTCGCGCACGCTGCGCTGCTGGGCCGACGTCGTCGCCCGCGCCGAGCCGCAGCGCGGGGCGTCGGCCGCGGCGGTGCTGGCCGAGCCGCTGCGGGTGGTGGAGGCGACCGCCACGCTGGTCGTCCCCCTCCCGGACGCAACTGTGCGTGAGTGACACGTAACGATCGGGTAACGGCCTGCCGCAGGTGTCCCGATGCCCTGTGCGGGGCGGCCCCGGCTCCCTAGGGTTCCGGTGTCGCACCACGCGACCCCGGGGCGGTCGAGCCCGAGGGATCGCCGGGCGGCACCCCGCGCCACCAGACAACGACGGTCCGAGGACACCCAGTTCCCCGGACCGGCGGCCCGAAGGCCGGGGTGCCGCCGCCGGCGGCCGGTGCACCCGTCGCCGGTGCACCGGTCACCGCGCCGCGGGTGGGATGCTCGGGCGGTGACCGTGACCGACCCGGCGGTGCGCCCGGCCGACGACGCACCCGCCCCGCGACGCCGCGGCGCGCGCCTGCTGGCCCGCACCCTGCTGGCCGCCGCCGGCGGCATCTCGATGTACCTGGCGTTCCCCGGGTGGGACCTGGCCGCGCTCGCCGTGCTCGGCCCGGCCACGCTGTCGGTGGCCACCCGCGGCGTCCGGTTCCGCACCGGGCTGTGGCTGGGTCTGGTGCAGGGCCTGTGCTTCTTCGTGCCGCTGCTGTCCTGGACCGGCATCTACGTCGGGTCCTTCCCCTGGTACGCGCTGTCGGTCGCGGAGTCGCTCTACGTGGCGGTGCTGGGCGGCGCCCTGGCGCTCACCGCCCGGTTGCCGGCCTGGTGGCTGTGGGCCGCGGCGCTGTGGGTCGGGCAGGAGGCGCTGCGGGGTCGCTGGCCGCTGGGCGGGTTCCCCTGGGGCCGGCTCGGGTTCAGCCAGGCCGAGGGGCCGTTCACCGCCTTCGCCGCCTACGGCGGGGTGCCGCTGGTCAGCTTCGCCGTGGCGCTGACCGGCACGCTGCTGGCCGCGGCCGGCCTGGCACTGGTGCGGGCCTGGCGCGACAGCGACGACGCCGCCCGCCGCGCCGGGTCGCTGCGCGCGGCCGCCGTCCTGGTGGTGGCCACCCTCGCCGTCCCCGTAGTGGGCACCGTCGCCCGCTGGCCGCTGGCCGGCGGGTCGCTGACCGAGGGCGGGCCGACCCGCACCGTCGCGGTGGTGCAGGGCAACGTGCCGCGCGCCGGGCTGGACTTCAACGAGCAGCGCCGGGCGGTGCTGGACAACCACGTGGCCGAGACGACGGCCCTGGCGCGGCAGGTGGACCGCGGCGAGGTCGCCCAGCCCGACCTGGTCATCTGGCCGGAGAACAGCTCGGACATCGACCCCTACCTCAACGCCGACGCCGCCGCGGCCATCGACCGCGCCGCCCGCGCGATCGACGCCCCGATCCTGGTCGGCGCGGTGGTCAGCGGGCCGGGCCGGTTCATCAGCAACACCGCCATCGTGTGGGACCCGCAGACGGGGCCGGGGGAGACCTACACCAAGCGGCACCCCGTCCCGCTGGCGGAGTACGTGCCCGCCCGGTCGTTCTTCCGCTTCTTCAGCGACAAGGTCGACCTGGTGCGCCGGGACTTCCTGGCCGGCACCGAGGTCGGCACGCTGGACATGGCCGGGACGACGGTCGGTGACGTGATCTGCTTCGAGGTGGCCTACGACGGCCTGGTGCGCGACACGGTCGAGGGCGGGGCGACCATGCTCGTCGTCCAGACCAACAACGCGACGTTCGGGTTCTCCGACGAGAGCCCCCAGCAGCTGGCGATGGGACGGCTGCGGGCCGTCGAGGCCGGGCGCAGCGTGGTGATGGCCTCCACCAGCGGCATCAGCGCGATCATCGCCCCCGACGGCTCCCTGGTGCGCAGCTCGGGGCTGTTCACCCCGGCCGCCTTCGTCGAGGACATCGCCCAGCGCGACGGGACGACGCCGGCCACCCGGCTGGGTGCCTGGCCGGAGGCGGCGCTCACCGCGCTCGGGCTGGGCGCGGTCCTGCTGGTCGTCGTGGCCGGGGTGCGCCGTCGCCGGCCCGGGAGCACCAGCGCGCCCTCGGACGTTGGGGGTGCAGGAGACACGAGGAGAGGACGAGCATGACGAGCCGACTGCGCACCGTGCTGGGCCTGGGCGCTCTGGCCGAGCTGCTGGTGTTCATCGCCGTGGCGGCCTGGATCGGGCTGGGCTGGGCCATCCTGGCGTCGCTGGCGACCAGCGCGCTGGGCTGGGTCCTGCTGGCCAAGCAGGGCACCAAGACGCTGACCGAGCTGCGGCTGCGGGCCCAGGAGCACCGCGCCCCGGGCACCGCGCTGGGCGACGCCGGCCTGGTCGCCGCCGGCGGGTTCCTGATGATCCTGCCGGGCTTCGTCGGCGACGTGCTGGGGCTGCTCTGCCTGCTGCCCGGCACCCGCAGGCTGCCCCGGGCGCTCATCGCGCGGGCGGTGCTGAACCGGCTCCCCGACCGAGCGCGCGGCCCGGTGCGGGTGCAGAGCACCCGCCCCGCGCAGGTCGACCCCGACCCGGACGTGCAGCACGTGACCAGCACCCGCGTCGTCGAGGGCACCGTCGTCGACCAGCCCTGACCCACGCAGAAGGGCCCCTCCGGGGCGATCCGGAGGGGCCCTTCTGCGTCAGTGGGTCAGCTGACCTTGGTGCGGCGGCTCTTCAGCACGTCCAAGCGCTCGGCCAGGACCTCTTCGAGGTCGTCGACCGAGCGACGCTCCAGGAGCATGTCCCAGTGGGTCCGCGGCGGCTTGACCTTCTTGGGGGCCGGCTCGGCGCCGCCCACCAGCTTGGCCACGGAGCCGTCGTACTTGCACTCCCAGGTGTCGGGGAGCTCGGCGTCGTCGGCGAAGGGCACGGTCACGACGTGGCCCTGCTCGCAGCGGTACTCGGCGTACTGCCGCTCGATCGGCGCGGTGTTGCGCTCGGTCTCGTAGCTGACGCTGCCCAGTCGGCTGCCGCGAAGGGAACGCTCGCCCATGGCACACCGTCCTCTCGTGCTCGTGTGTCGGTCCGTGCGTCATGCCCCATCGGCACGTCGGTGACGCGTCCGCAGCGCGAGCAGCGGGGCGTCACCCGGAGGGGGCCGGTGGGTCCAACGAAGGAAGTCGCGCGGAGATTCCGTCGCGTCAGTCGCTCATCATCGCACGGCCACCTGCCCGTCGGCCAGGGGCTGCCCGGCGAGGGTGAGCTGACCGGGGCCGGTGGGGGTGGGTCCGAGCTGCCCGCCGACGTGGTGCCGACGGCAGAGGACCTGGTAGCGCACCTCGTCCGGGGCCGCGTCGGGGGCGGTGTCGGCGACGACGACGGTCTCGCCCTGGCGCACCATGACACCGTCGACGACGCGGGCGTTGAGCAACCCCGGCGCGCCGCACCAGCACAGCACCTCGACCTGGATGCGCTGCACCACGTCGGCGAGCTCGAACAGCCGCTGGGTGCCGGTGAACAGCTGGGCGCGGAAGTCGGTGGTCAGCCCGAAGGCGTAGACGTCCACGTGCGACTGGTCGACCAGCTCGGCGAGCTGGTCGACCTGGCGGGCGGAGAGGAACTGCGCCTCGTCGACGACGACGTAGTCCACCCGGTGCCCGGCCGCCCAGCGGTCCCGCACCAGCAGCCGCAGATCGGTCGTGCCGTCGACCTCGACCGCCTCCCGCGACAGCCCGACCCGGCTGCTGATCCGGGCGGCCCGCGACCGGTCGCCCTGGGTCAGCCGCAGCCCGTGCCGGCCCTGCCGGCTCTGGTTGTGGTCCACCTGCAGAGCGAGGGTGGACTTGCCGCAGTCCATCGGGCCGTGGAAGAAGGTCAGGTGGGCCGGCGCGGCGTGCCGGCGGCGGTCGCCGGAGGCGGGGACGGCGTTCACAGCTTCTCCGGTGGCACGTTGCCCGCCTCGACCACGGCCCGGCGCATCGGCAGCCGGGCCAGCAGCACGAAGCCCGCGACGAAGAAGACCACCAGGCTGATGATGGCCAGCCGGTAGGAGCCGGTGAGCTGGTAGGTCAGGCCGAAGGCCAGCGGGCCGAGCCAGCTGGTCCCGCGGTCGCTGATCTCGTAGAAGCCGTAGTACTCGGCCTCCTTGCCGGCCGGGATGAGGTGGCTGAACAGCGACCGGGACAGTGCCTGGGTGCCGCCCTGCACCAGGCCGATGACGGCGGCGAGGGCGTAGAACTGGGCCACCGCGCCGGCCTGCAGGAAGAACGCGGCCACCAGCACCGCCGTCCAGGCCACCAGGCAGCCCAGCACCGTGCGGGTGGCGCCGTACCGGGCGGCGACCCGGCCCAGGCCCAGCGCCCCGGCGATGGCGACCACCTGCACCATGAGGATGGCCCCGGTGAGCACCGACTGGTCCAGGTCGAGCTCCTCGGTGGCGTAGACCGCCGACAGCGAGATGACGGTCTGCACGCCGTCGTTGAACAGCAGGTAGGCGCCCAGGAACCACAGGGTGAGCGGGAAGGCCCGCATCTCCTTCAGCGTCCGGGCCAGCTGACGGAACCCGCTCCCGGTCCGCCCCTCCGTCGCCGCGACCGGCCGGTTGCGCAGCCGCGAGACGGTGAAGACGGTGAACGCACCCCACCACAGCCCGGCGGTGGCCAGGCAGATCCGCACGGCCTCACCGCTGGTCAGGCCCAGGGACTCCGCGGACAGGAACAGGCCCAGGTGGACGGCGAGCAGCAGCGCCCCGCCGACGTAGCCGACGGCCCAGCCGCGGCTGGAGACCTTGTCCCGCTCGTCGGGGGCGGCCAGGTCGGGCAGCCAGGAGTAGTAGACGACGGTGGCCGCGCCGAAGCTGATGTTGGCCACCACGAAGAGCAGGGCGCCCAGCAGGTAGCGGCCGTCGGCGACGAAGAACAGACCGGTGCAGGCCGCGGCACCGAGGAACGCGAACCCGGCCAGCAGTTCGCGACGGCGTCCGGTGCGGTCGGCGACGGCGCCGGTGATCGGCAGGACCAGCACCTGGGCGAGCACCGAGAACGACAGCACGAAGGAGAACCAGCTGCCCGGGTCGATGCCCAGGAACCCCAGCTTCCCGTCCGGCCCGGCGGCGTCGCGGGCCACCGACGTCAGGTAGGGGCCGAGGAAGACCGTGGTGACGCTGGTGTTGAACACCGACATCGCCCAGTCGTAGGAGTACCAACCGGTGCGCTCGCGGCGCAGGGCGCGGTCGGGCGTCGCGGTGGTGTCGGCGGTGCTCACCGGCGCAGGGTGTCAGCCGCGGGGTGGGGTGGTCCAGCACCGGGCACGTCGTCGGGGACGCGTCCCCCCGGGAAGGCCGCGACGGCCCGCACCGGCCGGGTGGGGTCGTGGAAGGCGATCCGGTCGGCGGGCTCACCGGCCCGCAGCGGCACCAGCCCGCGGGTGATCGCGGCCATGATGCGGGTGCGGGCGCGGTGGGCGTCACCGACCCGGCCGGCCTCGAGGTCGTCCAGCGGGACCGGCGGCCCGACGTGCACCCGGAGGGCGGGCTGGCGCCAGGCCGCGGACAGCGCGGTGCGCAGCTTGCCCCAGTCGTTGGCGTACTGCAGCACCTCGTGCGCGCCCCACTGGCTGACCGGCAGCACCGGGACCCGGGTCTGCAGGGCCAGCCGAGCCAGCCCGGTGCGGCCGCGCTCGGGCCAGCCGTCGGCGCTCAGCCCGACCCGGCCCTCGGGGTAGACCAGCACCTGACCGCCGTGCTCCAGCGCCACGAGCACCACCCGCATGGCGTGCGCGGCGACGTCGGTGCCCCGGTCGACCCGGACGCCGCCGGCCCGTTCGAGCATGGGCCCGGCCACCGGGGCCCGCATGATCCCGCCGGTGGCCAGGAACCGGGGGACGACGCCCAGCCGGTGCAGCGCGGCGGCCACGGTGAAGGTGTCGTAGTCCCCGACGTGGTTGGCGGCCAGGATCAGCGGCCCGCCGCGCAGGTGCTCGGGCACCCCGCCGGTGACCTGCACCCGCCCGAACAGCGACACCGCCGGGGAGACGGTGGTGAGCAGGAACCGCCACAGCCACCACGGCGGGTGCGCGGCGATCGCCAGTTCGCGGGCGAACCAGTCGGGGTCGTCGTCGGCGACTGATCCCTCCAGGTCCTCGGGCAGCGGCGGCGGCACCGGCCGCCAATCGCGCAGGCTCACGCCGCGCTCCAGACCCCGCGCTCGGCGTAGACGTCCCGCAGCATCGAGGGCCGGTCGGTGAGGATGCCGTCGACCCCGAGGTCGAGCAGCCGGTGCACCTCGGCCGGGTCGTCCACGGTCCACACGTGCACCTGCAGGCTGCGCTCGTGCGCGGCCGCCAGGAACCGCTCGTCGACGACCGGACGCCCGCCGAGCTCGACGGGGACCTGCGCGCAGCCGGCCTGGATGCGCACCAGCCCGGCGGCGCGGGGGGAGTAGGAGGACAGCCGCAGCGCCGCGACGCCCTTGGGGCCGAGCGAGGTGCACAGGCCCGGGCCCAGCAACCGGCGGGCCGCGGCGACCCGGGCGTCGGAGAAAGAGGCCAGGCAGACCCGGTCCAGCGTGCCGGTGCGCCGGATCAGCGCCGCCAGGGGAGCGAGGACCCCGGCGGTCTTGACGTCGATGTTGAACCGGACGTCGGGCCAGGCGGTGAGCAGGTCCTCCAGGGCCAGCACGGGTTCGCGGCCCCCGATGAGGGCGTGCCGGACCTCGCTCCAGGGCAGCGCGTCGATCCTGCCGGTGCGGTCGGTCACCCGGTCGAGGACCGGGTCGTGGAAGGCGACGAGCACGCCGTCGGCGGTGGCCCGGACGTCGGTCTCCAGGTACCGGTAGCCCATCGCCACGCAGGCCTCGAAGGCCGGGAAGGTGTTCTCCACGTGCTCCACGGCGCCGCCGCGGTGGGCCATCGCCAAGGGCGTCGGCCCCTCGAGGAAAGGGAAACGCGCGGGGGGCACGCGCCCACGCTAGGGGCGTGCGGGGCGGGGGGCGCGGGCGGGGTCACGGACCGGTCGACAGCGGGCGTGTCCGGCTCCCTGTCAGCCCGCTGAGCAGTACCTTCTCCGGCGTGGTGGCAGAGCAGGTCCCGGTGGACGACATCCCTGCGCTCGACGTCCCGGCGCCGGGTGCACCGACCCGTCGCGCCCGCCGCCGTGCCGCCGACGCCGAGGAGCGCCGTTGTGGCTGGTGCCGCAACGTGCTGCCGGCCCAGGAGTCCGTCGGCCGGCCGCGGCTGTACTGCGGGCAGGCGTGCCGGCAGCGCGCCTACGAGCAGCGGTCGGCGACGGCGAAGGCCGGCCTGTCGCCCGACGTCGTGCTGGTGACCCGGACGGAGCTCGACGGGCTGCAGGACCGGTTGTTCCAGCTGCGGTGCGCCCTCGAGGACGTGCAGACCCTGCTGGCGGAGAAGCCCACGAAGGTGGAGATGGAGCGCGCCCTGGCCGAGCTGGTGCGCTCGACCGGGCGGCTGGACAAGCTCTGGCTGTCCGGTCGCAACGCCGGCTGAGCCGGCGCCGCGCCCAGATCGGTCCTCGTCGGTCGGCTCAGCCGACCGGGCCGCCCTCGGCGTTCTCGACGCCGCTGCCGGGCCGCTCGTTGCCGTGGTTGTAGACGCTGCCCTGCTCGACGCTCGTCGGGTCGTTGCCCGAGAAGTTCTCGGTGGAGTCCTTCGACGTGCCGGTGCGCTGCTCCAGGCCGTTCACGTCGCTGCAGCCGGTCAGGGCGGCGGTGCCCCCGAACAGGGCCAGGGCGGCGAGGACGGAGACGACCGGACGACGGATCTGCATGTGCGGAGCCTAAGGGACCGGCGCCGCCGAGGGGCACTCGACACCGGGGCGCCGACCCGGCTGGGGAGCGTCCGGATCTGGCACGATCCGCGCGTGCCCGACACCTACACCGTCACCCGGCAGACCCGGGTCGCCGCACCCGCGGCCGCCGTCCACGCGTTGCTGGCCGACTTCCGCCGGTGGCGGGACTGGTCGCCCTTCGAGGACCTCGACCCGGCCATGTCCCGGGACTACGACGGGACCGGCGCTGGGAGCGGCTACCGCTGGGCCGGGTCGTTCAAGGCCGGCAGCGGCTCGATGCGGATGGCGGCCGTCGAGCCGGACCGGGTGGTCGTCGAGCAGGAGAACACCAAGCCGATCCGGTCCTCCAGCACGTCGACGTTCACCCTCGCCGAGGACGACGGCGGCACGGTGGTCACCTGGTCGGGCAGCGGTCGGCAGGGTCGGCTGATGCGGTTGCTGCCGATGGAGAAGTTCCTCGGCCCGACCTTCGAGAAGGGCCTCGCCACCCTGAGGGCCGCCGCCGAGCGGGGCTGACCATGGGTCATTCCGTCAGCGTGACGCAATGACCCAGCCATGGGAGGAACCGCCGGGGGACCCTGGTCGGGGTCCGTTGCGTCAGGGTGACGGAACTCGTCGTCCGGTCCGTCGGCGAGGGAGCGGGTCGCCGGGTGCGGCACACCGTGGATCAGCGACAGTCGGGGTTGCTGCCGACCGGACGCGCGCGGGCAGCAGGGTCGGGTGGCGGTTGGACGTCGGACGGCGGCGGGCGATGCGTCGGTGCGCGGACACGGGACGAACGGGCGGACCGGGCCGGCGGCACGGGTCCGGGGTCGACCTGTGGCGCCCCACTCCCCGCGTTCCGCCTGCGCCGATAATCGACATTATGTCAACTCGTCAGGCCATGACCTCGATCCCCGCGCACCTGCTCGCGACGTCGCGGATGCTCTGCCAGAGCACGGCCCGGGGTGCGCGCATCGCCAGCGCACGCATGCACTCGTCGAGCCGCTGCGGCCGCTCGCGGAGCTGCTCGACCGCGCTGCGCAGGCTGGCGCCCACCGACCGGCCGTAGGCACCGACCGCCTTCTCGGCGCCGGCGACCAGCTCCGTCGTCTTGGGTGCCATCATGGCCAGGTCGACCAGGTCCCGGCTGAACGTCGAGCGGTCGGCCCAGCGGTCGTCGTTGGCCAGCAGCTTGCTCGCGACCTGGTCCACCCGGGTCAGGGTGCGGATGCCGCAGATTGCCTGCTGCGGCGGCGGCTCGTCGAGCTCGATCCGACCCTCCAGGACGACCTCGAACTTGATGGGGACACCACCGGACCGCACGGCCGCCCGGATGCCGTGGTTGTCCACCCGCGCCGGGCGAACCAGGTCGAGGTCACCGGTGGCCAGGACCGATAGTCCGTCGGCCTTCACGGCCTGTCGCAGCGCCCGGTAGGACCGCTGGTCGGAGACGAGGAAGTCGATGTCCACCGACTCCCGGTACTCACCGCACGACAGGGCGATCGCGGTCCCACCCCCGAACCAGCACCGGTGCCCGGTCAGGACGTCGGCATCCAGCCGGGACAGCACCTCGGCGACCAGGCGGTGGTGCGGCCGGTCAAACAAGGAGCGATCCCCCGCTGTAGGTGTCCGCGAGGTGCTGCACGAATGCCCGTTCACGTTCGGTCAGCGACGCCTGGTCGAGGTGGCGCCAGCCGCGTTCGTAGAGGTTGAGCGCCTCCACCTCGGTCAGCTCGGTGCCGGCATCGGTCTGCCAGGCCAGGGACCGCAGACCCGGGTAGTCGCCGACCACCACCGTGGCCCGCTCCCCTGCCGGCCGCTCCAGGACCGGTACGACCAGGTGCAGGCCGAGCGCGGCCGCCACGTTGCTGTAGGCGCCGATGGTCACCGACGGGTTGCCCGCCTCGACCCGGTGCAGGGTCACCCGGGACACGCCGGCGGCCTCGGCGCAGGCGACGGCCGTGACGCCGAGCGCTTTGCGGTGCTCCCGCAACCGGGTGCCCAGGCGCACCAGGTCGGCCTGCTGTTCCGCGCTGGTGTACGGACTGGGCGCCGGCATGTATCTCATTCTGGTCATAAGGAGCAAATTGTCAAGAACGGGATACATCGTTGTGAGGTGTTGGCGAGCCCGTGCTGATGCCAGGCCCCTCGGCAGCCATGGCCGTCGTGCTGGACAGGTGGAGCGATCGTCGGCCGGCCAGCAGTGGCGGCCGCACCCGGCATCTCAGGTCCCGGAGGTGTCACCGGTGGCGTCAGGGTGCGGCACCTTGCGCAGGTCCAGTCCGGAGATCCCGGCGAAGTCTGCCGGGTTGTACGTGTACAGCGGCACCCCCTCCGCGATCGCGGACGCGGCGATGAGGGCGTCGTCGACCCGAGCCGCCGGCTCGCGACCCGAGGACCGCAGATCGGCCGCGACCCGACCGAAGGCGCGCGCGGCCTCGGGCGGGCCAGCCGTCCGAGCAGGATGACCGTGGAGGTGTCGCATCCCCCGCTCGGGCGGTGCGATCACAGCGACGGGTCGAGCAGTTCGTCGACATCGGCCCGCCAGGGCCGTGGGGCGACGGCCGGGAGGGTGCGGCGCCGGGCGACGAGGTCGGCCGGCGCCGGGCTCCGCCGGGTGCGGGGCCGCAGCTCGGCAACCTCCACGCCGTCGCGCGTCACCGCCAACCGCTCGCCGCGGGCGACGCGCGTGAGCACCTCTCCCCCGTTGTTCCGCAGCTCCCGCACCGTCACCACGTCCATGCCGTCAACGTATCGCCGGTAGGAGGCGCGGGAGATGACCCAGTACGACCATTCGAGCGGGCTCGGGTCAGGAGCCGGCGAAGTCGTGCTGACGCCAGGCCTCGTAGGCGGCCACCGCCGCGGTGTTGGACAGGTTCAGCGACCGCCGGCCGGCCAGCATCGGCAGCCGCACCCGGTCGGTCACCCTCGGGTGGGCCAGCACCTCCGGCGCCAGACCCGTCGGCTCCGGGCCGAAGAGCAGCACGTCGCCGGGCACGTAGGCGACGTCGGTGTACCGGGTGGTGCCGCCCGCGGTGAAGGCGAACACCCGGGCGCCGGGCAGGGCGGCCAGCAGCTCCCCCAGGCCCGGGTGCACGGTCACCGAGGCCAGGTCGTGGTAGTCCAGGCCGGCCCGGCGGAGCTTGGCGTCGGAGAGGTCGAAGCCCAGCGGCTCGACCAGGTGCAGGTGCGCCCCCGTGGCCGCCACCATCCGGATCGCGTTGCCGGTGTTCGGCGGGATCCGCGGCTCGTGGAACGCGATGTGGAACACCCGGTCAGTCTCCCCCGGTCCGCTGGACCACCATGAGGACGGCGTCCACCCCGTGCTCGCCCCAGTGCTGGCGGGCGGTACCGACCTCCCGCCACCCGTGCCGGAGGTAGAAACCCCGCGCCGCCGCCGTGGGGTCCACGAGGAGCACCGGTTCCCGGTGCATCGCCCGCGCGGCCGCGACGGCGGCCCCCAGCAGCGCCAGGCCCGCCCCGCGCACGGTGCCGTCGGTGACCAGCCGGGACACCACGGCCAGCCCCTCCCGCCGGATCCCCGTGGCGGCCGACCAGCCGCGTACTGCGAGCCGCTCCCCCTCGTCGTCGATGACGGCCGGGTGCAGCGCCACGTGGCCGACGACCCGGCCGTCGCGCTCCGCGACGGCCGAGAAGAGCTCGGTGGGCACCGCGAGCCAGTCGGCCCGCACCACCGAGGCACGCACCGGGTAACGGTGCTCGTCGTGGCTGCGCCGCAGGATCGCCACGAGCACCGGCAGGTCGGCCGGCACCCGCGGTCGGACGACGATCTCCGGCAGCTGCTCGGTCACATGTCGGCGGCGAGGCCGCGGTAGGTGCCCCACCACGGGTCGAGGTCGCGGCTGCTGTCCACGCCGCCGGGCTGCTCCCCCGCGCCGAGCAGCCCGGCCGCGACCAGCCCCGTGCGCAGGGCCGCCACCTCGGCGTCGTCGAGCTCCGCCAGCGGCTGGCGCACCCGCCGGTTGTCGAGCACGCCCAGCAGCTGCAGGGCCGCCTTCGCCGTCGTCGCGCCGTAGTTGGGCACCCCCATGACCGCGTCGAAGCCCGGCAGCAGCCGGGTGTGCAGCTCCAGGGCCCGGCCGTGGTCGCCGGCCAGGAACGCCTCGACCATCGCGCGCAGCTCGCGTCCCGCCGCGTGCGCCACCACGCTGACCAGCCCGACCGCGCCGTAGGCCAGGTAGCCCAGGGTCAGCGCGTCGTCGCCGCAGTAGACCTCGTAGCCCAGCTCCACCAACCGCGCGGCGTGCGCCGGGTTGCCGGTGGCGTCCTTCACCGCGACGACCGTCTCGATGTCCAGCGCCGCCCGGTAGGTGTCCAGAGCGATCGAGGACCCGGTGCGGCCGGGGACGTCGTAGAGCATCACCGGGATGTCGCTCACCCCGGCGACCGTCCGGAAGTGCCGCAGGATGCCGTTCTGGCTGGGCTTGTTGTAGTACGGGGTGACCAGCAGCAGTCCGTCGGCGCCGACCCGGGCCGCCTGCTCGGCGATCTCCACCGAGTGCGCGGTCGCGTTCGTGCCCACTCCGGCGACGACCACGGCCCGGTCGCCGAGGGCCTCGCGGACGGCGGCCAGCACCTCGCCGTCCTCGGGCACGGTCGTGGTTGGGGCCTCCCCCGTCGTCCCGGAGACCACGACGCCGTCGCTGCCGGTGTCGACCACGTGCCGGGCGATCGCCACGGTGGCGTCGAGGTCGACCCGCTCGTCGGCGTCGAAGGCCGTGGCGACGGCGGTGAGGAGGCGGCCGAACCGGGGCGTGGAGCTCACCGCGGCACTCTAGGACAGCGGCCTCAGCCGCTGTGCTGGGCGATGTTCACCACCGTGCCGTCGGGCGCCCGGACGAAGAACCGCCGCACGCCCCACGGCTCGGTGGTCAGCGGGTGCACCACCTGGTACCCGGCCGCCTGCGCCTGCGCGTAGGCCTCCTCGACGTCGGCGACCTGCACCGTGAGGGCGGAGTCCTCGGGCGCGGTGGCGTCCCGGGTGACCAGCTGCACGTGCTGGCCGGTGTCCGGGTCGGTCCAGCGGGCGACCCAGCCGAGGCTGAACTCCTGCTCCCGCAGACCGAGGAACCCCGACCAGAACCCGGAGGCGTCCTCGACGTCGTCCACCGGCAGGTTCGGTACGATGCCCAGGACGCGGACCCCGCTCACCCAGCGAACTCGACGTCGGCGGCCGGGACGACCGCGGCGGTGCGGCCCGGGGCGTCCTGGAAGCCCCAGTAGAGGTTGGTGTGGGAGATGACGTCGGCGGGCGGCGGTGCCCCGTAGGCCGACAGGTCCTCGGTGGTGTGCGCGTCGCCGACCAGGGTGACGTCGTAACCCCGGGTGAAGCCGCCGTGGATGGTGGAGCGGATGCAGGCGTCGGTCTGTGCACCGGTGACCACCAGCCGGCCCACGCCGGCATCGGCGAGCACCTGGTCCAGGTCGGTGCCCTCGAAGGAGTCGCCGTACTGCTTGTGCACCAGCGCCTCGCCCTCGGCGCGCCGGAGCTGGGACACGTACTGCCACTGGTCACTGCCCTGCGGCAGCTCATCGGAGCTGTGCTGCACCCAGACCACGGGCACGTCGGCGGCCCGGGCCCGCTCGACCAGCTCCCCGATGCGGCCGACGACCGCGTCGGCGTCGTGCGAGGCGGCCATCACCCCGTTCTGCACGTCGATCACCAGCAGTGCGGTGCCTGTCCGGTCGGTCAGGGTGGTCATGGCGTCCTCCACGTCGGGTGCGGTTGGTGGCTGCACCCTAGGGCCGGGGTCGGACAGTCGCCCAGGTCCTGCTGCAGGCTGGCACGGTGCTGGACCCCCTCGTGCGGCGGGGCCGTGCCGGGCGCTGGCCGGTGACCGTGGCCTGCCTGGTGCTACCGGTCGCCGTCCTCGGCTGCCCCGCCCTCGCCGGGTGAGGCCGGGGGACGCTTGGCCGCTTCGTGCTCGGCGACCAGCCGGCGGTGCTTCTCCGCCTTCTTGGCCCGGCCCGGGATGACCGGTGGGGCGCCGGCACGGACCTCACTCATCACCCGGTTGGTCAGCGCGACGGCCGACTCGCCCTCCCGCGGGGTCACCGGGGGCAGGAACTCCACCAGCACCCGGGGGCGCGTGGGGAACCGGACGATGTCCTCCTGCCCGGTGATGCGCAGGCCGACGACGGTGGTGCCGGGCACCGCGAGGGCGAGCCGGCCGGCCCCGGACAGGAAGCGCATCGTGCGCCCGCGGGAGACGGTGCCCTCGGGGAAGACACCGATGGCACCGCCCGCCCGCAGCACGTCGATCGCCGCCTGCAGGGCGTTGGCGTCCCCGCGGCCCCGGGCGATCGGGATCTGGCCCATGCCGTCCAGCCACTTCCCCACCACGGGGTTCTTCCAGAGCGAGTCCTTGGCCAGGGCCTGCAGCTGCCGGTGGCCCAGCGTCGCGATGCCGGCGACCACCGGGTCCCACTGGCTGTCGTGGTTGGCCATCACGACGGTCGGCCCGGAGGCCGGGAGGTGCTCCAGCCCGCGCACCTCCATGCGCCCCCACCACTTCGCGGCGGGGGTGCCCACGGCCATCACGACGCGGTAGACGAACGGCGGGGCGCTCACGGGGTCCTCCTCGACGGTGGGGCGGCCGCGTCAGTGTGCCGCACGGCGAGTCGCACGCGGTTCACTGGACCGCGATGGACCAGCTCTGGGCGCGCGTCACCGCCACCTCTCCCCCGCTCACCACCCCCTGGCTGGTCGGCACCGCCCTCGTCGCGCTGGTGCTGGTCGCCCAGCGCGACCTCTGGCGGGTCAGCCGCAACGCGGTCACGATCGCCCACGAGGGCGCCCACGGCGTGGCCGCGCTGGTGACCGGCCGGCGGCTGGCCGGCATCCGGCTGCACTCGGACACCTCGGGGGTCACCGTGTCCGCGGGCCGGCCCTCCGGGCCCGGCATGGTGGCCACCGCGTTCGCCGGTTACCCCGGGCCGGCGTTGTTCGGCCTGGGTGCGGCCGCGCTGCTGGCCGCCGGGCACGCGATCGGGGTGCTGTGGGTGCTGCTGGCCCTGCTGGCCCTGCTCCTGCTGCAGATCCGCAACTTCTACGGCCTGTGGTCGGTGCTGGTCACCGGGGGCCTGGTGTTCGCCGCGACCTGGTGGCTTCCCGGGCAGTGGCAGGCCGCGTTCGCCCACGTCGTCGTCTGGTTCCTGCTGCTGGCCGCCCCGCGGGCGGTGTGGGAGCTGCAGGCCCAGCGGCGCCGCCGTCCCACCCCGGACAGCGACGCCGACCAGCTCGCCCGCCTCACCGGCGTCCCCGGGCTGGTGTGGGTGGGGGTCTTCCTCGCCCTGAGCCTGGGGTCGCTGGCGCTCGCCGTCCGCTGGCTGACCTGATCCCTCAGCGCCCCCGGCGGCGCGGGGCGCAGTGCGCGGGCTGGTGCACCGGCTCGACCTCGGGGGCCGGCGGGACGTCGAGCACCAGCTCCGCGGACGTCACGGTGACCGGTTGGCCGTGGTGGGTGATCTCCAGGTCCTCACCCGACACCAGCTGGTAGGTGGCGGCCTCCTGCGTGACGCGCACCCGCAGGCAGCGGCCCCGGTAGACCACCCGGAAGCCCAGGCCGGTCAGCCGGGGCGGCAACCGGGGGGCGAAGGAGAGCTGTCCGTCGTGGTCGCGCATGCCGCCGAACCCGGCGACCGCGACGGTCCACCCGCCGGCCAGCGACGCGATGTGCAGGCCGTGCCCGGAGTTGCCGTGCAGGTTCTGCAGGTCGGTGAGCGCGGCCTCGCCCCAGTAGTCGTAGGCCAGGTCCAGGTGGCCGACCTCCGCGGCCACCACCGCCTGCTGCGCGGCCGACAGCGAGGAGTCCCGCACGGTGCGGGCCTCGTAGTAGGCGAAGTCGGCGGCCTTCTGCTCGGGGGTGAAGGCGTCCCCGCGCAGGTGCAGGGCCATGACCAGGTCGGCCTGCTTGACCACCTGCGTGCGGTAGATCTCGAAGTAGGGGTAGTGCAGCAGCAGGGGGTACTTCTCGGGCGGGGTGCCCTCGAAGTCCCACTCCTGGTGGCGGGTGAAGCCCTCGCTGGTCATGTGCACGCCGAGCTCGTCGTCGAACGGGATGCGCATGTGGTCGGCGGCCTCGCCCCAGGCCGCGACCTCCTCGTCGGTGACCTGCAGCCGGGCCGCGACCTCGGGACGGCGGGCCACCGCGGCGGCGGCCTCGCGCAGGTTCCGCTGCGCCATGAGGTTGGTGTAGACGTTGTTGTCGACGACCGCGGTGTACTCGTCGGGGCCGGTGACGCCGTCGATGCGGAATCCGCGTCCGTCGTCCATGTGGCCCAGCGACGCCCACAGCCGGGCGGTCTCGACCAGCAGCTCGGTGCCGTGGTCGACGTCGAAGGACTCGTCCTGGGTGGCGTGCCAGTACCGGGCGACGGCGTCGGCGATGTCGGCGTTGACGTGGAAGGCGGCGGTGCCGGCCGGCCAGTAGCCGCTGGTCTCCTCGCCGCGGATCGTCCGCCACGGGAACGCCGCACCCTGCTGGCCCAGCACCCGGGCGCGCTCGCGGGCCAGGTCCAGGGTCGACCAGCGCCAGATCAGCGCGTCGCGGACCGCCTCGGGCGCGGTGTAGGTGAGCACCGGCAGCACGTAGGTCTCGGTGTCCCAGAAGGCGTGCCCGTCGTAGCCGGGGCCGGTGAGCCCCTTGGCCGGGATGGGCTGGCGCTCGGCCCGCAGGCCGGCCTGCAGGACGTGGAACATGCCCACGCGCACGGCCTGCTGCAGCTCGTCGTCGCCCTCGATGGTGACGTCGGCCTGCGCCCAGTGCCGGTCCAGCAGCTCCCGCTGCTCGGCGGTCAGCCGCTCCCAGCCGGCCAGCTTGGCGATGCCGAGGACACCTTCGACCTGGTCGCGGACCGCGGCGGAGGAGCGCCGCGAGGACCAGCCGTAGGCCAGGTACTTCGTCAGCTGGAGCTTCTCCCCCGCCGGCAACCGCGCGGCCAGGGTGTAGCGGGCCAGGTCGGGGGACACCTCGATGGACTCGTCGTGCTTGTCGGGGGTGCGCACCTCGTGGTCCATGCCGGCGGCCATCCGCAACCCGCTGACCCTGGTCCGGTGCACCAGGACGGCGTGCCGGTCCTTGCCGGTGTGCTGCTCGGACACCAGCGGCGTGCGCAGCGCGGCCGCCGCACGCGGGTCACCGGACCCGGAGTTCTCGACCACCTCGTTGGCCAGCAGGTCCGACTGCAGTGCCACGTAGAGGTCCCCGCCGTCGTCGGTGCAGCGCACCTCGTAGCGGATCGCGGCGACCGACCGGCGGGTCAGCGACACCAGCCGGGTGCTCCTCACCTCGACGGTGCGGCCGTTGGGCGAGCGCCACTCGGTGCACCGCTGCAGCACGCCGGCGCGCAGGTCCAGGGTGCGGCGGTGGGAGACGACGTGCCCGTAGTCCAGGTCCAGCGGGGAGTCCCCGACCAGCAGCCGGATCAGCTTGCCGTCGGTGACGTTGACGACGGTCTGGCCCATCTCGGGGAAGCCGTAGCCGGCCTCGGCGTAGGGCAGCGGGCGCTCCTCGAAGTAGCCGTTGAGGTAGGTGCCCGGCACGACGGAGGGCTCGCCCTCCTCCAGCGTTCCGCGCATGCCGATGTGCCCGTTGGCCAGGGAGAACACCGACTCGTTGACGCCGAGGCTGGCGTGGTCGATCGAGGTCTCGGTCAGCGCCCACGGCTCGATCGGGAAGTGCGCCCGCCCCTCGGTCACGACCGGTCCTCCAGCAGCTCCGCCAGATCGGTGACGACGACGTCGGCCCCGTGGGCCCGCAGCTGCTCGGCCTGGCCCACGCGGTCCACGCCGACGACGAAGCCGAACTCCCCCGCCTTCCCGGCCGCCACGCCGGACTGGGCGTCCTCGAAGACGGCCGCCTCCGCCGGCTCGAGGCCCAGCGCGCGGGCGCCGGCGAGGAAGGTGTCGGGCGCGGGCTTGCCCCGGTAGCCCTCGCGGGCCGTGACGACGCCGTCGATGCGGGCGTCGACCAGGTCGGCGAAGCCGCCGGCGGCAACCACCTTCTCCCCGTTCGCCGAGGCGGTGACCACCGCGACGGGGAGGCCGGCGTCCTTCACCGCCCGCAGGTAGCGCATCGAGCCGTCGTAGACGTCCACGCCGTGCTCGTCGAGCTCGGCCTGCACCAGGTCGTTCTTGCGGGTCGCGACGCCGCGGACGGTCTGCGCGCCCGGTCCGTCGTCCTCGCTCCCCTCGGGCAGCTCGATGTCCCGGGAGGCGAGGAAGTCGCGGACGCCGTCCTCGCGGGGCTTGCCGTCGACGTAGCTCTGGTAGTCGGAGTCGGAGAACTCGCGCGCCTGCGGGTCGCGGGCGCGCAGGAACTCGTCGAAGGTGCGCTTCCAGGCGGCCTGGTGCACCGTGGCGGTCCGCGTGAGCACCCCGTCGAGGTCGAACAGGCAGCCGCGGATGGTCTCCGGTAGTCCGAGCACGACTGCACGGTACGGGCGGGCGGCCGGGTTCCCACATCGAGCGGGCCGGGCCTCCCCCTCCTAGGTTGGGTGCTACCGACCGTCGACGTCCGAGGAGGACCAGCGATGTCCCGAGCCACCCCGCCGAACCCCTACGACTTCCTGCCCGAGGTCCCGGAGTTCACCGTGACCAGCAGCGACGTCCGCGACGGGCAGCCCCTGGGCCGCGACCAGGTCAGCGGGAAGATGGGCCTGGACGGCGAGGACCGCTCCCCGCAGCTGTCCTGGTCGGAGTTCCCCGAGGGCACGAAGGGCTTCGCGGTCACCGTCTACGACCCCGACGCCCCGACCGCCAGCGGCTTCTGGCACTGGGCCGTCGCCGGGATCCCCGCGTCGGTGACCGAGCTGCCCTCCGGGGCATCCGACGGCGGGCTGCCCGAGGGCGCGGTGCAGCTGCGCAACGACGCCGGGTTCCCCGGGTTCGTCGGGGCCGCTCCCCCGTCCGGGCACGGACCGCACCGCTACTACGTGGTCGTGCACGCCCTGGACACCGACGACCTCGGCGTCCAGGGCGACGCGACGCCGGCCTTCCTGGGGTTCAACCTGTTCAGCCACACCCTGGCCCGGGCCACCCTGGTGCCGACCTACGAGGTGTCCTGACCCGTATCCCGGGTTTCCGCTGGTGTGACCGTCGGGTAGTGCAGCGTTCATGCAGCGGTGGGGCGGACGAGCGGCGGCACTGACCACCGCCCTGGTGGCGGGCCTGCTGGCCGAGGTGGGCCCGGCCACCGCCGCCCCCACCGTCGTCGCCGCACCGCTCCCCCGGCCCGACGTCCCCTCGTCGCCCGGCGGCCCGTCGGCGGACGACCGGCTCTCGCCTGCGCAGGCGGCGCAGGCCGCGTTCGGCCCGGTGGGCTCGCTGGTCGTCGTGGTCGCCCCGGACGAGCCCCCGACCCCGCCGGGCACCAGCGCGGACGCCGCAGCCCGCGCGTCGGCGGGCACGTCGGTGGCCGGCGACGCCGAGCGGCCGGTGCCCACGGCATCCCTGGTCAAGCTGTACCTGGCCGAGGGCATCCTCACCGGCGCCCGGCGCGCCGGCGCCCTGCTGCCGACCGAGGACCTCGCCTGGATCGAGGCCATGCTGACCAGCTCCGACGACCCGTCGGCCTCGCAGCTGTGGGTGACCTACGACGGGCCCGCGGTGCTGGCCGACGTGGTCGACCGCTACGGGCTCACCGCGACCACCCCGCCCTCCCCCGACCCGGGCGCCTGGGGCTCGTCCCGATCCTCCGCCGCCGACCTGGTCCGCTTCCTCACGGCGTTGCCCGACGTCGCGCACCCCGACGACGCCGCGCTCGTGCTCGACGCCCTCGGCCGGGCCACACCCACCGGTGCGGACGGGTTCGACCAGTCCTTCGGCCTGCTCTCCCCCGGGGTCGAGGGTGTCGACGGCGCCAAGCAGGGCTGGATGTGCTGCGTGGACGACGTGCGGCACCTGCACTCGGTGGGCCTGGTCGGCGACCGGGTGGTCGTGCTGCTGAGCAGCTTCCCGCCCGACCTGGACTGGTCGGCCGCCCGGGCGGCGCTCGACGCCGCTGCGGTGGCCGCGGTCAGCCGCTGACCCGCTCCCCCACCAGCGTGGTGCCGATGCGGGCGAACCCGACCCGCTCGTAGACCCGGGCCACGTCGTCGTCCCCGGCGGCCAGGAAGACGGTCTCGACGGTCTCGTGCGCGTGCTCCACCAGCACCGAGGCCAGCCCCGCGCCGAGCCCGCGACCGCGGTACCGGGGCAGGGTCGCCACCCCGACGATCTCGCTCATGCCGTGCCCGTCGACGTCCTGCGGCTGGTGGGAGCCGACCGCGACGGGGGTGCCGTCCTCGACGGCGACCATCATCACCGTGCGCCCCGCGGCGATCCGCTCGCGCAGCACGCTGGTGGGCTGCGGCGGGTCGACGAGCCGGTCGGGAGCTGCGCCGGGTGCGGAGGAGACCGGCCCCTCGACCGCGCCGACGGGGACGGCGAAGGCCAGCTGGGCCAGCCGCTGGTAGGTCGCCAGCTGCGGGTCGTCGGCGCCGACGAGGTAGAAGCGCACCCCCTCGGGCAGGGTCACCTCGACGTCGTCGACGGCGACCAGCAGCGGGAGCTCGTCCACGCCCAGCCCGGCGGCGCGCACCGCCTGGCCCAGGCCGGGGTTGCGCTCGGCGAACCACTCGACGGCCTCGGGCAGGTCGGCGGCGCGCTGGATCGCGAGCGCCGCCTCGACGTCGTCCCGGCCGACCGGCCCGCCGCCGGGGACCGGGCGGGCCGGGTAGGGCCACTCGGGGGTGCCGACGGGCACGGCCAGCCCACCCACCGTGCGCACGGGGGTGTCGGGCAGGGGGGACTGCGCGAAGTACCGCTCGATGCGGTCCAGCAGGCCCGGTCGGATCGGCACACCCGAACCCTAGACGCGCCCGGTGCCGGCCACGCCGTGGCGGGTCCCGAGGCCACCCGCGCGAGGTGGGTGGCCCGCCCGACGGCACCATGGTCGCCGTGACCGACGCCGCTCGCAGCCACCCCTCGCCCTGGACGGCGTTCGACCGGGCGCAGTGGCGGGCGTTGGCCGATGGCCAGGAGCTGCCGCTGGACGCCGACCAGCTGGCCCGGCTGGCCTCCCTCGGTGACCGCATCGACCTGGAGGAGGTGCGCACCGTCTACCTGCCGCTGGCCCGGCTGCTGGCGTTGCACGTGGCGGCCAGCCGGAGGCTGTGGACGGCGCAGTCGGCGTTCCTGGGTGCCCGCACGGCCAAGGTGCCGTTCGTGATCGCGGTGGCCGGCAGCGTGGCGGTGGGCAAGAGCACCACCGCCCGGCTGCTGCAGGTGCTGCTGGCCGCCCAGCCCGACACCCCGCGGGTGGACCTGGTGACCACCGACGGGTTCCTGCACCCGAACGCGGTGCTCGAGGCGCGGGGTCAGCTGGGCCGCAAGGGGTTCCCGGAGACCTACGACCGGCGGGCGCTGCTGCGGTTCCTGGCCGACGTGAAGAGCGGGCGGGGCACGGTGAGCGCGCCGCTGTACTCGCACCAGAGCTACGACGTGCTGCCCGACGAGAGGCAGGTGGTGGACACCCCCGACGTGCTGGTGCTCGAGGGCCTGAACGTGCTGCAGGCGGGCAACCGCGCCGACGGCCGGGTGCCCGAGGTCTTCCTGTCCGACTTCTTCGACTTCTCCGTCTACGTCGACGCCGCGGAGGCCGACGTGGAGCGCTGGTACGTGGAGCGCTTCCTCGCCCTGCGCCGGACGGCGTTCCAGGACCGGGACGCCTACTTCCACCGGTTCGCCGACCTGACCGACGCCGAGGCCACCGAGACCGCCCGGGGCATCTGGGCCGCGGTGAACGGGCCGAACCTGCGCACCAACATCGCGCCCACCCGCTCGCGGTCGCGGCTGGTGCTGCACAAGGCCGCCGACCACGCCGTCCGCAAGGTGCTGCTGCGCAAGCTCTGACGTCAATCGGGCAGCAGCGATCGACCCGCGTCGTCCAGCGGCCACGCCGGGTTGTGCGCCACCTCCCAGCGGTGGCCGTCGGGGTCGGCGAACACGCCGTTGTAGCCGCCCCACACGGTGGCCGCCCCGGCGCGCAGGACGGCGCCGCCGGCGGCGACGGCCTCGGCCAGGACGCCGTCGACGTCGTCGGGTGACCCGACGTTGTGCGCCAGCGTGACGCCGCCCCAGCCGCCGGCGTCGTGGGTGACCTCGGAGTCCGCGGCGAGCTCGGTCCGCGACCACAGGCCGAGGTGGGTGCCCGCGCCCTGCAGGAACGCGACCTCGCCGGTGGACTGGCTGGACTCCCGCCACCCGAGCGCCTCGTAGAAGGCCCGCGCGCGGGGCAGGTCGGTGGTGCCGAGGGTGACGAGGCTGATGACCGGTCTCATGGCGGGCACCCTGGCACTCCCCACCGACAGAACCGCCCTCGGCGGCCTACTCCGGAGCACGCGTGCGGTGGAGGTCGCGCAGCACGGTGATCTCGGCGCCGTGGTGGACCAGCTCCCGGTTGAGGTGCAGCACCAGGTGGGCGAAGGGGGCCTGCTGGTCGATCGGGGTGGCCTGGCTGCGACCCACCGTCCACATCTCCTCCGCGCTCGACGCCTCCACGCCCTCGCGCCATCGACCGACGGCCTCGGACAGCGCGGCCACCCCGGCCTGCGCGGTGGGGTGCGCCAGCTCCAGGTCGTCGCGGCGCAGCCGGTGCCCGCCGAAGGTCCACTCGTACCGCTCGGCGAAGACCTCGACCAGGTGGGCGACCAGCCAGGCGATGGTGCGCGGGCCGGGGTCGTCGGGGCCGTCAGGCCACTCGACCACCCACTCCCCCGCACCCACCGCGCGACGGTCGGTCTGCCCGCGCGGGGCGATCGACAGCGCCGTCGGGGCCGGCTTCCACAGGTACTCCTCGTCCGGCAGGTCCTGCAGGTGCTGGTGCAGGTCCCACCAGGAGAAGGACAGCTGGCCGGTGACCAGCGAGACGACGTCGGGCCGGGACAGCACGTCCCAGTCGAACTCGGGTGCTCCGTGGGTCATGCCCCACCCTGGCACCGACCACCGACGGTCCGGAAGGTGTCGGACCCCGGGTGCAGGCTGGGCGCATGGTGACCCCCGTGATCGCGCAGGTGGTGCTCGACGGCACCGACGTCCGGCAGCTGGCCGAGTTCCACCGGCAGCTGTTCGGCTACGCGTACCGCCCCGGCGACGAGCCACCGGCCGACGGGCCCGACGAGCTGGAGTGGCTGGTGCTGCGCGGGCCCGAGGGCAGCGTGCAGCTGGCGTTCCAGCAGGTCGACGAGCTGACCCCGACCACCTGGCCGGACGACGCGGTGCCCATGCAGCTGCACCTGGACTGCACCGTGCCCGACGTGGAGAGCCTGCAGGCGGTGCTGCGGCGGGCCCTCGACCTCGGCGGCACGCTCCGGCTGGACCGCAGCGACGACCCCGACGAGCCGCTCTACGTCGTCGCCGACCCGGCAGGCCACCCGGTCTGCCTGTTCGTCGGGTGAGCGCGGGGCTGCACCGGGCCCCGGGGAGACTGGAGGCCATGAGCGCCGCCGACCCCACCCGCCGGGCCCCGCACGACCAGGCGTTCGGGCCCTGGGTGCAGACCACGCTGGCCGACGGCTGGGACCCCGAGCCCGAGGCACCGCACCCCGCCGTCCCCGGGGCGGCGCAGGCCGCTGCCGCGCACCGCGCCCGGCTGCTGGCCGCCCTGCCCGGCCGCGCCGTCGTCGTCCCCTCCGGCTCCGCGCCGGTGCGGGCCAACGACACCGTCTTCGGCTTCCGGCCGGCCAGCGCCTACACCTGGCTGACCGGTGACCAGGCCGAGGGCGCGGTGCTCCTGCTGCGCCCCGACGGCGCCACCACCGTCTACCTGCCGGCCACGGCCGGCCCGGGCACCCTGACCTACGTCACCGACCGCCGCGAGGGCGCGCTGTGGGTGGGCGGGGTGCCGTCGGCCGCGACGACGGCCGACCGGCTGCAGGTGCCGGTCCGGCCGCGCACCGAGCTGGCCGCCGACCTCGCCCGGGTCGAGCAGCCCCGGGTGCTGGGCGGCATCGACGCCGAGCTCGGCCCTGGTGACCCCCAGCTGGCCCGCACGGTCGACCGGCTGCGGGCGGTCAAGGACGACTGGGAGCTCGACCGCCTCGCGGAGGCCTGCGCGGCCACCGCCCGCGGGTTCGCCGACGTCGCGCGGGAGCTACCGGGGCTGCTGGCGAACGGCGGGCGCCGCGGCGAGCGCTGGCTGGAGGGCACCTTCTGGCGGCGGGCCCGGCTGGAGGGCAACGATGTCGGCTACTCCTCCATCGTGGCGGCCGGCGCGCACGGCACCTCGCTGCACTGGGCGCCGGTGGACGGCGACATCCGCCCCGGGGAGCTGCTGCTGGCCGACATGGGCGTGGAGACGACCTCGCTCTACACCGCCGACGTCACCCGCACCTTCCCGGTCGACGGCACCTGGACCGACGTCCAGCGGCGGGTGCACGGTGCCGTGCACGAGGCGCACCACGCCGGCATCGCCGAGGTCCGGGCGGGCCGGCCCTTCCTCGCCGCGCACCACGCCGCGCAGTGGGTGCTCGCCGACCACCTGCACCGGTGGGGGCTCATCGAGCACACCGCCGACGACGCCCTGCACCCCGACCTCGACCGACCGGGCGCCGGGGCGCACCGCCGGTACACGCTGCACTCCACCAGCCACCTGCTCGGCCTGGACGTGCACGACTGCGCGAAGCTCGACGGCAGCGAGTACCTGGACACCGTGCTGGAGCCAGGGCACTGCCTCACCGTGGAGCCGGGCCTCTACTTCCAGGTCAACGACCGCACCGTGCTCGCCGAGCTGCGCGGGCTCGCCGTCCGGCTGGAGGACGACCTGGTGGTCACCGACGGCGCCCCGCGGGTGCTCTCCGACGCGCTGCCCACCGACGCCGACGGCCTCACCGCGTGGCTGGCCGACGCCCAGGCTCAGCCCTTCGGCGCGTAGCGCTGCTCCGGGCGGCCGGTGGTGCCGTAGCGCAGCTGCAGGTCCAGCCGGCCGTCGGCGTCCAGCGCCGCGAGGTGGCGCTGCGCGGTCGCCCGGGACACCCCGGTCGCGGCCGCCAGCTCCGCCGCCGAGCGGGGCTCACCGGCCTCCCGCAGCGCCTGCAGCAGCAGGTCCCGGGTGGCCGAGGACGCCGTCCGGGCTCCCGAGCCGCCCTCGCCGCGCAGGGCGTGCAGTGCGGCGTCAGCCAGTTCCTGGTCGACCTCGAGGGCGTCGTCGAGCACCCGCCGGAACCGGGCGTAGGCCCGCAGCCGGGCCTGCAGCACACGCTCCGGGAACGGCTTGACCAGGTAGCCCAGGGCGCCGGCGCGCAGCGCGGCCCGGAAGGTGGGCAGCTCGGTGGCCGCGGACAGCACGAAGGCGTCGCACTCCAGCTCGGCCAGCAGGCCGATGCCCGAGCCGTCGGGCAGGTAGACGTCGACCAGGGCCAGGTCGAAGGGCGGCGCCCCGGAGCTCCGCCGGGCCGCGACCGCCGTCCGTGCCGCGGCCCGGGTGCCGGCCCGCGCGGCCACCGTGAACCCGGGGACGGCGGCCACCGCCCGGGCGTGCAGCTCGGCCACCCGGAAGTCGTCGTCGACCACCAGCACCTGGAAACCCGTCACGGACCCTCCTCCAGCACCCCGGGCAGCTCCACCACGACGACCGCCCCGCCCAGCTCGCCGTCCCCACCGGGCGAGGCCAACCGGGCCTCCCCGCCGCGGGCCCGGGCCACCTGCCGCACCAGGCCCAGCCCGATGCCGCCCTCCCCGGACGCCCGGGTGGTCACGCCCGGCTCGAACACCCGGTCACCGAGCTCGGCCGGCACGCCCGGCCCGTTGTCGGCGACCGCGACCACCAGGGTGCGGCCGTCGGCGACCAGGTCCAGCTCCACGACGCCGTCGGCCCGCCCGGCCAGCGCGGTGACCGCGTTGTCCACCAGGTTCCCGAGCACGGTGGTGACGTCGACCGGGTCGGCCAGCCGGGACCGCACGGACACCCCGCCCAGGCGCAGCTGCACCCCGCCCTCCCGGGCGTGCGCGGCCTTCGCGGCGACGAAGGCCTGCAGGTAGGGGTCGGCGACGGCGTCCAGGCCCTCGACGGCGGTCCCGAGCGGACCGGTGCCGAGCAGGGTGTGCACGTACTCCCCGGCCTCCTCCGCGGCACCGGAGTCCAGCAGACCCGAGACCAGGTGCAGCCGGTTGGCGAACTCGTGCCGCTGCGCCCGCAGCACCGTCCCGGCCTCGGCCACCGCGTCCAGCTGGCGGGTCAGCAGCTCGACGTCGGTGCGGTCCCGCAGGGTCAGCACCACGCCCAGACCGCGGCCGTCCCGCTCCACGCGGCGGGAGGAGCACAGCAGTGCCCGGTCACCGAGCACGGTCAACCGGGGCACCGGGTCCGGCTCGGTGGCCAGCGCCCGCAGGGCGAAGGGCCAGTCCGCGGTGGCGTCGCCGGGCCGCACGGACCGGCCGAGCAGGCGTGCTGCCTCCTCGTTGGCCAGCACCACCCGGCCGTCGGGACCCACCGCGACCACGCCGTCCCCGATGCCGTGCAGCACCGCCTCGTGGCCCTGCAGCAGCCCGCCCAGCTCCTCGGGCTCCACGCCGTGGGTCAGCCGGCGCAGCCGCCGGGTCAGCAGCACCGCGCCCGCGACCCCACCCAGCAGCGCCAGCACCGCCGTCCCGCCGGCCAGCAGGGTGGCCTCGCGCGCCAGGCGGTCGACCTCGGAGACCGCGACGCCGACGGACACCTCGCCGACCACGCGGTCGGACCCCGGGGCGCGGACCGGCACCTTGGCCCGGGCGGCCGGGCCGAGGGTGCCGGCGTCCTCCTCCACCACCTCGCCCCCGGCCAGCGGCACCGAGGGGTCGCTGCTGACCTCCTCGCCCAGCCGGTCCGGGACCGGGTGCGCGATCCGCAACCCCCGGTCGTCGGTGACGACGACGAACAGCGCACCGGTGCGCACCCGGGCGTCCTCGGCGGCGACCTGCACGGGGCCGTCCACCAGCTCCGGACCGGGCAGGGGCGCGGCGTCGCTGGCGGACTGCGCGCCGGCCCGGACGACGTCGTCCTCGGCCACGCTGCGGGCGATGGCCAGCGCGAGCCGGCCGGCGTCCTGCTCGACCTGGCGCTGCAGCACCCACGCCGAACCGCCGAAGGCGACCACGAGCACGACGGCGACCAGCAGCACGAGCACGGCCAGCGTCTGCGTGGTGAACGACCAGCGCCGGGGGTGCACGCGGGCAGGCTACGCCGGGTGTGCGCAGAACGCGCAGAAGTGGTTCATCGCGGAGAACGGATCACTTCGCGCGCAAGCGCTGTGGTACACGCCACCACTCCTAGCGTCGCTGACGTCCCGGCCCGTGGGGCCCGTCACACCTCGATGAGGAGCACCGATGCTCGTCCTGCTCGGCTTCGGCATGGTCGCCGTGTTCATGGCGCTGATCCTGACCAAACGGCTCTCGCCGGTGGTGGCGCTCGTGCTGGTGCCGGTCACCTTCGCGGTCGTCGCCGGGGCCGGCCTCGACCTCGGCGACGCGGTGAAGGAGCAGATCAGCGGCTTCGCCACCACCGCGGCCCTGCTGTTCTTCGCGATCATCTTCTTCGGGCTGATGATCGACGTCGGCCTGTTCGACCCGCTCATCAAGGGCATCCTGCGGCTGTGCGGCGACGACCCGGTCCGGGTGGTCATCGGCACCGCACTGCTGGCCGGCGTGGTCTCCCTGGACGGCGACGGCTCCACCACCTTCATCATCACCGTCTCGGCGATGCTGCCCATCTACCTGCGGCTGGGCCTGTCCCCGGTGACCCTGACCGTGGCGGCGAACCTGGCCAACGGCGTGTTCAACATCCTGCCGTGGGGCGGGCCGACGATCCGCGCGGCGACGGCGCTGGACGTCTCCCCCACCGAGCTGTTCAACCCGATGGTGCCGAGCATGGTCGCCGGGTTCCTCATGGTGCTGGTGCTGTCGGTGCTCATGGGCCTGGGCGAGCGGCGCCGGCTGGCCAAGAAGGGCATCTCGCTGACCGAGGTGCACGAGCAGGAGCTGGCCGGGGTGGGCGCGTTCGTCACGGGGGGCACCGGGGGCGGCCGCCGTCCCGTCGTCCGGCCGACCGGGGGCACCGGGGACGCCGACCTGCCCGAGGAGCCGCCGGCGATCGCCGGGCTGGACCCGGACCGGGCCTCGCTGCGCCCGAAGCTGCTGTGGTTCAACGCGCTGCTCACCGTCGCGCTGCTGGTGCTGCTGGGCATGGACGTCGTCCCGCTGTTCTTCGTCTTCATGGTCTTCGCCGCGATCGCCCTGGTGGTGAACTTCCCCAGCCCCGCCGAGCAGAGCGAGCGGATCAAGGAGCACGCCTCGAGCATCGTCGCGGTCGTCTCGATGGTCTTCGCCGCCGCCGTGCTGGTCGCGGTCCTGTCGGCCACCGGCATGGACACCGCGATGGCCGGCTGGATCGTCGACGTCGTCCCCGACAGCTGGGGCCCGTACTTCGCGACGATCACCGCGGTGCTGTCGATGCCGCTGACCTTCTTCCTCACCAACGACGCCTTCTACTTCGGTGTGCTGCCGATCCTGTCCGAGGCCGCCGCCAACTACGGGATCACCCCGGTGGAGATGGCCCGGGCCTCGATCATCGGCCAGCCGGTGCACATGACCAGCCCGCTGGTGCCGGCCATGCTGCTGCTGGTCTCGCTGGCCAAGGTCGACCTGGCCGACCACCACAAGCGGGTCATCTGGCGCGCCGCGGTGTGCTCGCTGGCCATGCTCGCCGTCGCGCTGCTGCTCGGCGTCGTCCCCTTCCACGCCTGAGGAGCCCGACCATGACCGCACCCGCCGTCCCCGCCTCTGTCGTCATCGCCGTCAACGACCGCCCCGAGGGCGTCGCCGCCCTGCACTGGGGCCTCAAGCGGGCCCGCCGCCTGCAGACCTCCGCCGTGCTCGTGGCCTCCACCGGGGACACCCCCAGCGCGCCGGTGCACCTGTCCAGCGCCACCCGCGAGCTGATCGCCACCGCGGCCGAGGGCGTCGACCACGTGCTGCACGAGCAGCCCGAGGACGTCGCCCAGACGCTCATCACCCTGTCCGAGGACGCCGACATGGTGGTGCTGCCCGTGCGCCGGCGGTCGGTGACCATGAAGTTCCTGCTCGGCAGCAACGCGATGCGGGTGATCGCCGAGGCGCACTGCCCCGTGGTGACGGTCAAGTCGCCGACCTGACCCACCGCACCACGTGCGCCCCCCGGGGGGACAGGTATCGGAAGCTCTACCCCGTCCGGCGGGCCGCCGCGGGCGGGTGGAGCTTCCGATACCTGGGTGGAGCCGGCGCGTGAGCTGGTCAGGCCTGGGCGACGGGCTCGCGGTCGACGCCGGCGGTCTCGGTCTCGCCCACGCCCTCCGGGTCGGCGTCCCCGCTCACCGGGGCGGGCTCGACCTCCTCGAAGGCCTCCGGCGAGGGGCAGGAGCAGACCAGGTTGCGGTCGCCGTACGCGCCGTCGATCCGCCGCACCGGCGCGAGGTAGGCCCGCCCCACCAGCGCGGGCAGCGGGTGGACGGCGACCTCGCGGCTGTAGGGCCGGTCCCAGTCGCGGGCGAGCATCGCCAGGGTGTGCGGGGCGTTGCGCAACGGGTTGTCGGTGCGGTCGAACTCCCCCGACGCCACCTTCGCGATCTCGCCGCGGATGGCCACCATCGCGTCGACGAACCGGTCGAGCTCGCCGAGGTCCTCGCTCTCGGTGGGCTCGACCATCAGGGTGCCGTTGACCGGGAAGCTCATGGTCGGGGCGTGGAAGCCGTAGTCGACCAGCCGCTTGGCGATGTCGTCGTTGGTGACGCCGGTGGCCTTGGTGATCGGCCGGATGTCGAGGATGCACTCGTGGGCGACCAGGCCCTCGGCGCCGGTGTAGAGGACCGGGTAGTGCTCGCGCAGCCGCGCGGCGACGTAGTTGGCCGCCAGGATCGCGTGCTCGGTGGCCGAGCGCAGGCCGTCGGGGCCCATCAGCCGCAGGTAGGCCCAGGAGATGGGCAGGATGCCCGCCGACCCGAACGGCGCACCGGCCACCGCGGGGCCCTCGCCGCCGGTGGGCACCAGCGGGTGGCCGGGCAGGAAGGGCACCAGGTGCTCGGCGACGCCGATCGGACCCACGCCGGGGCCACCGCCGCCGTGCGGGATGCAGAAGGTCTTGTGCAGGTTCAGGTGGCTGACGTCGGAGCCGAAGCGGCCCGGGCGGGCCAACCCGACGAGCGCGTTGAGGTTGGCGCCGTCGACGTAGACCTGGCCGCCGGCGTCGTGCACGGCGGCGCAGATGTCGCCCACCGCGGTCTCGAACACCCCGTGCGTGGAGGGGTAGGTGATCATCAGCGCGGCCAGCCGGTCGGCGTGCTGCTCGACCTTGGCCCGCAGGTCGGCGACGTCGACGTTGCCCCCGTCGTCGCAGGCCACCACGACCACCCGCATGCCGGCCATGACGGCGGAGGCGGCGTTGGTGCCGTGCGCCGACGACGGGATCAGGCAGACGTCGCGCTGGTCGTCCCCGCGCGAGCGGTGGTACCCGCGGATGGCCAGCAGACCGGCGAACTCGCCCTGCGAGCCGGCGTTCGGCTGCACGCTCACCGCGGCGTAGCCGGTGATCTCGGCCAGCCCGGTGCACAGCTCGTCGATCATCCGGGCGTAGCCGCGGGCCTGCTCGACCGGCGCGAAGGGGTGCAGGCCGGCGAACTCCGGCCAGGTGATCGCGGCCATCTCGGTCGCGGCGTTGAGCTTCATCGTGCAGGAGCCGAGCGGGATCATCGTCCGGTCCAGCGCGAGGTCCTTGTCGCTCAGCGAGCGCAGGTAGCGCAGCAGCGCCGTCTCGCTGCGGTGCGCGGAGAAGACCGGGTGGGTCAGGTACGGGGTGCGCCGGTGCAGGTCGGCGGGCAGCGCGTCGGTGGTGTCGTCCGCCCCGCCGGCCTCCACACCGAACGCGGCGGCCACCGCGCGGAGGGTGTCCACCGTGGTGGTCTCGTCGCAGGCGACCGCGACGGTGTCGGCGTCGACCCGGCGCAGGTTGATGCGCCGGTCGGCTGCGGCGGCGACGACGTCGGCGGCGCGGCCGGGCACCCGGGCCAGCACGGTGTCGAAGAAGTGCTCGTGCACGACCTCGACCCCGCCGGCGCGCAGCCACCCCGCCAGCGTGGTGGCGCAGCGGTGGGTGCGGGCGGCGATCGCGGCCAGGCCCTCGGGGCCGTGGTACACCGCGTAGGCACCGGCGATGACCGCCAGCAGCACCTGCGCGGTGCAGATGTTGCTGGTCGCCTTCTCCCGGCGGATGTGCTGCTCGCGGGTCTGCAGGGCCAGCCGGTAGGCGACGTCGCCGTCGGCGTCCACCGAGACCCCGACCAGCCGGCCGGGCAGCTGACGGGCCAGGCCCTCCTTCACCGAGAGGTAGCCGGCGTGCGGGCCGCCGTAGGCCATGGGGACGCCGAAGCGCTGGGTGGTGCCGCAGGCGACGTCGGCACCCCACTCCCCCGGTGCCTCCAGCAGGGTGAGCGCGAGCAGGTCGGCGGCGACGACGACGGAGGCACCGGCCTCGTGCGCGGCGGCGGCCAGCGCCCGGTGGTCGCGCACCGCCCCCGAGGCGCCGGGGTAGGCCAGCAGCACCCCGAACGCGGACGGGACGTCGGCCGGCCAGCCCTGCGACAGGTCGGCCACGTGCAGCGTGATGCCCAGCGGCTCGGCCCGGGTGCGCAGCACGGCCAGGGTCTGCGGCAGCGTGTCCTCGTCGACGACGAACACGGCGTCGGCCTTCGCCCGGCCGGCCCGGCGGACCAGCGTCATCGCCTCGGCGGCCGCGGTGGCCTCGTCGAGCATCGAGGCGCCCGCGACGGACAGGCCGGTCAGGTCGGCCACCGTGGTCTGGAAGTTGATCAGTGCCTCGAGGCGGCCCTGGCTGATCTCGGGCTGGTAGGGCGTGTAGGCGGTGTACCAGGCCGGGTTCTCCAGGATGGTGCGCTGGATGACCGCGGGGGTGGTGGTGCCGCTGTAGCCCAGCCCGATCATGGAGGTGAACACCTCGTTGTCGGCCGCGCGCTCGCGCAGTGCCGCCAGCACCTCGGCCTCGCCGGCGGCCGCGGGCAGGTCCAGGGCGGCCCGGTCGCGGACCACCTCGGGCACGGCGGCGTCGACGAGCGCGGCCAGCGACGGCCGGCCCACGGCGGCGAGCATGCGCTCGACCTCGGCCGGGCGCGGCCCGATGTGCCGGGCGGCGAAGGCGCCGGTCGGCTGCAGGGCGTCCAGAGCGGGGAGCGGGAAGTCGACCACGCCCCGAAAGTACCCGGGTGGGGTCAGGCGGAGGCGCGTCGCCGGCGACGGGCCGAGAGCTCGTCGTCGGCCTGGACCGGGGCACCGTCCACACGCTCGGCCGGCAGCTCGGCGAGCTCGCCGGACAGCTCGCGCAGGGCGCCGGAGACGGCGATGCCGAACACGCCCTGGCCACCGGCCAGCAGGTCGACGACCTCCTCGGCGGAGGTGCACTCGTAGACGGTGGCGCCGTCGGAGAGCAGCGTGATGTTCGACAGCTCCTTCACCCCGCGGGTGCGCAGGTGGTCGACGGCCTTGCGGATGTTCTGCAGGGAGACGCCGGTGTCCAGGAGCCGCTTGACGACCTTCAGGACCAGGATGTCGCGGAAGCTGTACAGGCGCTGCGTGCCCGACCCGGTGGCGGTGCGCACGGAGGGGGCCACCAGACCCGTTCTCGCCCAGTAGTCCAACTGCCGATAGGTGATACCAGCGGCGGCGCAGGCCGTCGGGCCGCGGTAGCCGAAGGCGTCGGAGTCGGCGTCGTCGTAGGAGGGTGCACCCACAGCTGCGTCGGGGAAGAGCTGGCCCTGGTTGCCGTCGCCCACGTCCGCGTCCTCCTGGTAGAGCGGCCGAACCGGACACCCGGGTCGGGCCCCGGCGCGCTCCGCGAGGAGTTGCACCGGGGTGATTCGTCGACCGTAGGCGTGCCCACGGGGGCGGTCAACCGAGGCCGGCGGCGTGTCGAGGACCTCACCCCGAGGGGTGACCGGACCGTGACCTGCGGCTACCCGACCGTCACCGGCCCCTCACCCAGCGTCAGGGGTTGGGGCCGGACCCGGACGGGCCGAAGAAGTCGTCCGGGGTCACCTGGTCGAGGAACTCCCGGAACTTCTCGACCTCGTCCTCCTGCTCGTCGGGGATCTCGATCCCGACCTCGTCGAGCAGGGCCTCGGCGCCGTAGATCGGGGCACCGGTGCGGACGGCGAGGGCGACGGCGTCCGACGGCCGGGCGCTGACGGTGCGCTGCTCGCCGAAGACGAGCTCGGCGATGTAGATGCCGTCCTTCATCTCGGTGATGTGCACCGCCTGCAGGGTGGCGCCCAGCGCGGTGACCACCTCGCGCAGCAGGTCGTGGGTCATCGGCCGCTGCGGGCGCACGCCCTGCTGCTCGAAGGCGATGGCCGCGGCCTCGACAGCGCCGATCCAGATCGGCAGGTACCGCTCGCCCTGCGTCTCCTTCAGCAACAGGATCGGCTGGTTGCCGGGCAGCTCGACCCGGACACCGACCACTCTGAGCTCCTGCACGACGGTCCTCCTCCGGTCGGTGATGCCGGTCCCCAACCTACCCCGGGCCTCAGGCCCCGGCGTCGGGCCCGAGGACCTCGCGCAGCGCCAGCTCCAGCAGCGCGGTGTGCAGCTGGGCCGACAACGCCCCGAGCTCGTGCAGCTGCTCGGCCGCGCGGGTGCGGGCGTCCTCGGCGCGCGCGGCCAGGGCCGGCGCCACGACCTGCCCCAGCAGCGCCGCCTCGCGCTCGGCGCCGGTGCGGTGCACCCGCAGGTGACGGGGCTCGATGCCGTGCT
>NZ_JAMXRZ010000109.1 GCF_024124375.1 Klenkia sp. PcliD-1-E | reverse complement strand
CGAGGCCGAGGCGTCGGCCACCCGCCCGGCCACCACCGACACCGCCCCCGCGCCGTCCCGGCCGGCCACCCCGACCCCCGAGCCGAAGGCCACCGCCCCCGTCGTGGCGCAGGCCTCCGACAAGGCAGCCGACCAGCGCCCGGCCACCAAGCCGGCGGCGACCAAGCCGGCGGCAGCCAAGCCCACGAAGCCGGCTGCGGAGGACGCCGCCGGGCCCCGCAGCAGCGTGCTGCGCGGCGCCGCGGCCAGCGTCGTGAAGAACATGAACGCCTCGCTGACCGTGCCGACCGCCACCAGCGTGCGCGCCGTCCCGGCCAAGCTGCTGGTCGACAACCGCATCGTCATCAACAACCACCTGGCCCGCTCCCGCGGCGGCAAGGTGTCCTTCACCCACCTCATCGGCTACGCGCTGGTGCGGGCGCTGGACGACTTCCCGGAGATGAACGCCGCCTTCGCCGAGGTCGACGGCAAGCCGACCCTGGTGCAGCCCGAGCACGTCAACTTCGGTCTGGCCATCGACCTGCCCAAGCCCGACGGCACCCGCTCGCTGGTCGTGGCGAACATCAAGGGCGCCGAGGAGATGGACTTCGCCGCCTTCTGGGGCGCCTACGAGGACGTCATCCGGCGGGCCCGCGGCGGCAAGCTGACCATGGACGACTTCACCGGGACCACGGTCAGCCTGACCAACCCGGGCACGGTCGGCACCAACCACTCGGTGCCCCGCCTGACCCAGGGCCAGGGCACCATCGTCGGCGTCGGCGCGATGGACTACCCGGCCGAGTTCCAGGGGATGAGCCCCGAGACGCTCACCGACCTCGCGGTCGCCAAGACCATCACGCTCACCTCGACCTACGACCACCGGATCATCCAGGGCGCGCAGTCCGGGGACTTCCTGCGTCGGCTGCACGGCCTGCTGCTGGGAGAGGACGGCTTCTACGACGGCGTGTTCGCCTCGCTGCGGATCCCCTACGAGCCGGTCCGCTGGGTCCCCGACGTCACCGTCCGGCACGAGGGCCAGATCGAGAAGGGCGCCCGGGTCGTCGAGCTCATCGAGGCCTACCGGCGCAACGGCCACCTCATGGCCGACACCGACCCGCTGGAGTTCAAGGTCCGCACCCACCCGGACCTGGACATCACCCAGCACGGCCTGACCCTGTGGGACCTCGACCGGCAGTTCCCGGTCGGCGGGTTCGCCGGCGAGAAGGTCATGCCGCTGCGCGACGTCCTCGGTGTGCTGCGCAACTCCTACTGCCGCACCGTCGGCATCGAGTACATGCACATCACCGACCCCGAGGAGCGCGAGTGGCTCCAGAAGCGCATCGAGGTCAAGCACGACACCCCTGACCGCGAGAAGCAGAAGCACGTGCTGGCCCGGCTCAACGCCGCCGAGGCCTTCGAGACCTTCCTGCAGACCAAGTACGTCGGGCAGAAGCGGTTCTCCCTCGAGGGCGGCGAGTCTGTCATCCCGCTGCTGGACGAGGTGCTGGTCGCCTCCACCGAGCACGAGCTGGACGAGGTCGCCATCGGCATGCCGCACCGCGGCCGGCTGAACGTGCTGGCCAACGTGCTGCAGAAGCCGTACTCGAAGATCTTCGGCGAGTTCGAGGGCAACATCGACCCCGGCACCGTGCAGGGGTCGGGCGACGTGAAGTACCACCTGGGGGCCACCGGGCACTTCCAGCACCCCTCCCGCGACGCCGGCATCACCGTGTCGCTGACCTCCAACCCCAGCCACCTGGAGGCGGTCAACCCCGTCCTCGAGGGCATCGTGCGGGCCAAGCAGGACGTGCTGGACAAGGGCGAGCAGGGCTTCACGGTGCTGCCGGTCCTGCTGCACGGCGACAGCGCCTTCGCGGGCCAGGGCGTGGTCGCCGAGACGTTGAACCTCTCGCAGCTGCGCGGCTACCGCACCGGCGGCACCGTGCACGTCGTCGTGAACAACCAGGTCGGCTTCACCACCAGCCCGGCCGCGGCGCGCTCGAGCCTGTACTCCACCGACGTCGCGCGGATGATCGGTGCCCCGGTCTTCCACGTCAACGGCGACGACCCGGAGGCCTGCGTCCGGGTCGCCCGGCTGGCCGTGGACTACCGCCAGGCATTCCGCAAGGACGTCGTGGTCGACATGGTCTGCTACCGCCGCCGGGGCCACAACGAGGGCGACGACCCCTCGATGACCCAGCCGCTGATGTACGACATCATCGACCGCAAGCGCTCGGTCCGGAAGCTCTACACCGAGGCCCTCGTCGGCCGTGGCGACATCACCCTGGCCGAGGCCGAGGAGGCGCTGAAGGACTACCGCGGGCAGCTGGAGCGCGCCTTCGCCGAGACCCACGACGCGCAGGACTCCTCCAAGCAGGTGCGCCCGGTCGACCAGCGCCCCTCCGAGTCGACCACCACGGCGATCACCCCCGAGGTGCTCAAGGCCGTCGGCGACGCGCACGTGTCCCTGCCGCAGGACTTCACCGTCCACCCGAAGCTGCAGAAGATGCTCGAGCGGCGCGCGGCGATGGTCAGCGAAGGCGGCATCGACTGGGCGATGGGCGAGCTGCTGGCCTTCGGGTCGCTGCTCATGCAGGGCGTCCCGGTGCGGCTGGCCGGCCAGGACTCCCGCCGTGGCACGTTCGTGCAGCGGCACTCGGTGCTCATCGACCGGGAGAACGGCTCGGAGTACACCCCGATCGCCAACCTGTCCGAGGACCAGGCCCGGTTCTTCGTCTACGACTCGCTGCTGTCCGAGTACGCGGCGGTGGGCTTCGAGTACGGCTACTCGGTGGCCCGCCCCGACGCCCTGGTGCTGTGGGAGGCGCAGTTCGGCGACTTCGTCGACGGCGCGCAGCTGATCATCGACGAGTTCATCTCCTCCGGCGAGGCCAAGTGGGGCCAGCGCTCGGGCGTGGTGCTGCTGCTGCCGCACGGCCTGGAGGGCCAGGGCCCCGACCACTCCAGCGGCCGGCCCGAGCGGTTCCTGCAGCTGTGCGCCGAGAACAACATGACCGTCGCCAACTGCTCGACCCCGGCGAACTACTTCCACCTGCTGCGCCGCCAGGCGCTGTCGGAGACCCACCGGCCCCTGGTGGTCTTCACCCCGAAGTCGCTGCTGCGCGCCAAGGCCGCGGTCAGCCCGGTCGAGGACTTCACCGACGAGCGGTTCCGGCCCGTGCTCGGTGACCCGGGTGTCGGCGGCGAGCCGCTGGACGACGTCGCGGTGCGCCGGGTGCTGCTGTGCAGCGGCAAGGTCGCCTACGACCTGCTCGCCGCCCGCGAGGCCGAGGGCACCGACGACGTCGCGGTCCTGCGGGTCGAGCAGCTCTACCCGCTGCCGACCTCGGAGATCGTGCAGGCGCTGGGGCGCTACCCGAACGCCGCCGAGGTGGTCTGGGTGCAGGAGGAGCCGGCGAACATGGGCGCCTGGCAGTTCATGGCGGTCAACCTGCCCGCCGACCTGCCGGCCGGCACGACGCTCACCGTGGTCAGCCGCAAGGCCTCGGCCAGCCCGGCCGTCGGCTCGGCCAAGGTCCACGAAGCCGAGCAGAAGGACCTGGTCGCCCGCGCGTTCGCGCAGTAGTCCGGTGTACTTCACCGACCGCGGCATCGAGGAGCTGGTCACCCGCCGGGGCGAGGAGGAGGTCTCCCTCGCCTGGCTGGGTGACCAGCTGCAGGCCTTCGTCGACGAGTTCCCCGACTTCGAGGTGCCCGTCGAGCGGCTGGCGACGTGGCTGGCCCGCGGCGGCACGGGCGACGACGACGAGGACGACTAGCGCCGGCGCAGGCCAGGTTGCTCGAGCCCCCGACACCCCGGTGATCATGGGGTTCTGCCCTCCGGCGCGCCGGGCGACGGCGTGTCACCGGACCACAACCCCATGATCACCGGGTGGTGCGCTGACCATGGGTAGGTGCTCGGTCACTCCCACGCCCTCTCCGGTCTCGCCGTCGGGGCGGGCACGCTGCCGGTCGCACCGGTCACCGGGGCCGTCGCGCAGCTGGGCTGGGTCGCGGCCGTCGGCGGCATGGCGATGCTGCCCGACCTCGACCAGCGCGGCTCCACCATCTCCCGGATGTGGGGGCCGCTGACCGAGGTGCCCTCCGGGCTGGTCGGCACGCTCACCGGCGGCCACCGGCACGGCACGCACGACGCCGTCCTCGCCCCGCTGGCCTTCGGCGGCCTCGCGCTGGCCGCCGCCCAGGCGACCTGGTCCTCGCTGCTGCTGCTGGCCCTGGCCATCGGGCTCGCGCTGCGCGCGCTGCACGTCGTCGTGCCGGGGCGGTTCGAGGAGACGGTGGTCGGCAACCTGGTGCTGTCCTGGGGCGGGGCCTGGCTGCTGCTCGCGCACAGCCCCAGCCCGACCTGGCTGCCGTGGGCGGTCGGCCTCGGGGTGCTGGTGCACGTCGCCGGGGACTTCCTGACCTGCGGCGGGGTGCCGGTGCCGCTGGTGTGGCTGGCCCGCCCGCGGGCGACGGTCGCGTTCTCGCCCATGCAGACCGGCGGGTTCACCGAGAAGGTGCTGCTGGTGCCCGCCTTCGTGCTGGCCACCCTGGTCCTGCTGTGGGTGAACCTGCCGGCGGCGGCGGTCCTCGCGGAGCTCACCGCCGCCGGGTAGGTCAGCCGCGCACGACCCCCTCGGCCCGCGCGGCGTCGGCCACCGCGGCGGCGACGGCCTCGGCGACCCGGCGGTCCAGCGGCGAGGGCACGACGTAGTCGGTGCGCACCTCGTCGCCGACCACGCCGGCGATGGCGGTGGCCGCGGCCAGCTTCATGCCCTCGGTGATCGCGGTCGCGCCGGCGTCGATGGCCCCGCGGAACACCCCGGGGAAGGCCAGCACGTTGTTGATCTGGTTGGGCAGGTCGCTGCGCCCGGTGGCCACGACGGCGGCGTACCTCGCGGCCATCTGCGGGTCCACCTCCGGCGTCGGGTTGGCCAGGGAGAACACGATGCACCCCGGGGCCATCGCGGCGATGACCTCCTCGGGCACCGACCCGCCGGACAGGCCCAGGTAGACGTCGGCACCGACCAGCGCGTCGGCCATGGTCCCGGTCCGCCCGGTGGGGTTGGTGTGCTCGACCAGCCACTGCTTGGTGCCGGTCAGCCCCTCCCGCCCGGCGTGCAGCAGACCCTTCGAGTCCGCCACGGCGATCTCGCCGATGCCGGCCTCCAGCAGGATCTTCGTGCACGCGACCCCGGCCGCACCGGCCCCGGACACCACCACGCGCAGGTCACCCAGCGACCGGCCGGTCACCCGGGCGGCGTTGCGCAGCGCGGCGAGCACCACGATCGCCGTCCCGTGCTGGTCGTCGTGCATGACCGGGATGTGCAGCGCCTCCTTCAGCCGGGCCTCGACCTCGAAGCAGCGCGGCGCGCTGATGTCCTCGAGGTTGATCCCGCCGAAGGAGGGTGCGATCGCCCGCACCGCGGCCACGATCTCGTCCACGTCGGTGGTGGAGAGCACGACCGGCACGGAGTCCAGCTCGGCGAACTCCCGGAACAGGCAGGCCTTGCCCTCCATGACCGGCAGCGCGGCGGCCGGGCCGATGTCACCCAGGCCCAGGACGGCGGTGCCGTCGGAGACCACCGCGACCACGCGCGGGGCCCAGGTGAACCGGCGGGCGAGCTCGGGCTCGGCGGCGATGGCGCTGGAGACGCGGGCTACACCCGGGGTGTAGGTGAGGGCGAGGTCCGCGATGGACGTGATCGCGCCCTTGGTGCGCACCGAGAGCTTGCCGCCCTCGTGCACCGCGAAGGCGGGGTCGTCGGCGAAGCGGTCCGTCGAGCCGGTCATGACACTCTCCGTTGAGCTCATGGACACCGGAGCGTAGGGCAGCCCGGGCCGGCGGGGCCCGGCTCAGGGACGTGATCTGGGCAACCTGCCCGGCCGCGGTGCCAGCCGCAGCAGCACCCGCCCGACCACGACGGCGGGGCCGAACGCCCGGCTGTCGTCGGTCACCAGCGGGTTGTCGCCCTCGACCCACCAGCCGCCCTCGACGGCGCGCACCAGGCGCTTGACCACCAGCAGCTCCGGGCGGGAGGGGAAGCGGGCGAGCACCACGTCCCCGGGTCGCGCACGGTCGGCCCGGGCCACCAGGAGGCGGTCACCGTGCTTCACGGTGGGCGCCATCGAGGGTCCGCTGACCCGCGCCAGCGCCCAGCGCGACGGCAGCGTGCGCACCCCGTCCACCGGCCCCCGTCTCGACATGTCGCCCCTGATCACCGCGAGTAGGGTCCCAGACGACCCATCTCCCACGATCTTTGCGAGGACAACCCATGCGGCTCACCCGCCTGTTCTCCGCCGTGGAGGCCACCGCGCACTGCGACCTCCCCTGCGGCGTGTACGACCCCGCCCAGGCCCGCATCGAGGCCGAGTCGGTCAAGGCCCTGCAGGAGAAGTACCAGGGCAGCGACGACGAGGTGTTCAAGACCCGTGCGCTGATCATCAAGGAGCAGCGGGCCGAGCTGGTCAAGCACCACCTGTGGGTGCTGTGGACCGACTACTTCAAGCCCCCGCACTTCGAGAAGTACCCGCAGCTGCACGAGCTGTTCAACAAGGCCACCAAGCAGGCCGGAGCCTCGGGCACCAAGCAGTCGGTCGACCCGGCCGAGGGCCAGAAGCTGCTCGACTACATCGCCGAGATCGACAAGATCTTCTGGGAGACCAAGGCCGCTTCCTGAGGAAGGACCTCCGTGCTCCCCGCACGGGGGCCGTTCCAGCACGTCGCGTCACGCCGGGTCGCCCCTTCGGGGCGGCCCGGCGTCCTGGTGCCCGGTAGCCTCGGGCCACGATGCGCATCGACCGGGCCGGCTGGCCCTTCATCACCGGCCCCCTGGCCCCCGCCGTGGCGCTCGGCCTCCTCGCGCGCCTGACCGGACGGCGGGCTCCCCGCGCCGCGGTCTGGCAGCTGCTGGGCCTGTCGGCCTACATGGCGCTGTTCTTCCGCGACCCGCAGCGCAGCTGCGACACCGCACCGCCCGGCCCGGACGACGTCCTGTCCCCCGCCGACGGCGTGGTGATGGTCGCCGGCCCCGCCCAGGAGGGGGTCGGCCCGGAGCCCGCGCCCGAGGGTGGCTGGCAGCAGGTGAGCATCTTCCTGTCCGTCGTCGACGTGCACGTCAACCGCTCGCCCTACCGCGGCACGGTGACCCGCACCAGCTACACCCCCGGCAGCTTCCTGGCCGCCTACCGCGCCGAGAGCGCGCACCGCAACGAGCGCAGCGAGATCTGGCTGGCCGACGGCGACCGCACGGTGGTCTTCCGACAGCTGGTCGGCGTGCTGGCCCGCCGCATCGTCACCCGCACCACCACCGGCGCGCAGCTGGCCACCGGCGAGCGGATGGGCCTGATGAAGTTCGGCTCCCGGATGGACGTCTTCCTGCCCGCCGACGCCACCGTCGTCGTCCGTGAGCGCCAGCGCGTCCGCGGCGGCGAGAGCGTCATCGCGCGCTTCGGGTCGGGCGGACGGCCGTGACCCGACCGGCGAACCGGCGCAGCCAGACCGTGGAGTTCGTGCGCGCCTCCTCCCGCCGCGGGCGCAGCCGGGCCCGGTCGTGGCTGCCCAGCCTGTTCACCCTGGGCAACATGCTGTGCGGCTTCGCCGCGATCCTGGTCTCCTTCCGCGGCCAGTACGGCCTGGCCTGCGTGCTCATCGGCGCCTCGGTGGTCCTGGACATCGCCGACGGCGCGGTCGCCCGGCTGGTCGGCGCGGTCTCGCCGTTCGGCCTGCAGTTCGACTCCCTCGCCGACCTGGTCTCCTTCGGCCTGGCGCCCTCGCTGCTGACCTTCGCGCTGTTCTCCGACGGCCGCGACGGGTTCGACCCGCTGGGCTGGATCGCCTGCTTCGTGTGGGTGGCCTGCGCGGCCATCCGCCTGGCCCGGTTCAACGTCACCATCGACCCGACCGCCGACAAGCGCTTCTTCATCGGCCTGCCCTCCCCGGGTGCGGCGGGCGTGGTGATGGCCAGCGTGTTCGCCTTCTCCGACGTCCTGGAGGGCCGGGACCGGCTGTGGGTGCTGCTGGTCGTCGTCGTCCCGGGGCTGCTGATGGTCACCAACATCCGCTGGCGGTCCTTCCGCTCGCTGGTCAGCCCGAAGAGCCGCCGTCCCTACGGCCTGGTCACCGCCGCCGTGCTGGTCGTCGTGGGGCTGGCCACTGTGCCGGTGCTGACCTTCTGCGTGGTGGCCTACGGCTACCTGTTCTCCCCGCTCCTGGTGCCGGTGGTCTCCCCGCTGGGCCGGCTGGTGCCGGCCCGGGTCAAGGAGCTGCTGTCGTGATCCGCCCGGTCACCCCCGGCGACGTCGACGCCGTCGTCGCGCTGGTCCGCGAGCTGGCCGACTACGAGAAGAGCCTGGACGAGGCGCGGATGACCGCGGGGCAGCTGCACGACGCGCTGTTCGGCGAGGCGCCGGCGCTGTTCGGCCACGTGGCCTGCGACGACGACGGGGCCGTGGTCGGGTTCGCGCTGTGGTTCCTGAACTTCTCCACCTGGCGCGGCACGCACGGGGTGTACCTGGAGGACCTCTACGTCTCCCCCGCGCACCGCGGCACCGGCCTGGGCCGCGAGCTGCTGCGCACCCTGGCCGCGATCTGCACCGAGCGGGGGTACGCCCGGCTGGAGTGGTCGGTGCTGGACTGGAACACCCCCTCCATCGAGTTCTACCGGGCGGCCGGCGCCCGACCGCAGGAGGGCTGGTCGGTGTACCGGCTGACCGACGACGCACTGGCCGACTTCGCCCGGGAGAGGACGAGATGACCGACCGCGCACCCAGCGAGTGCTGGCTGACCGACATGGACGGCGTGCTGGTGCACGAGGGCCAGGCGCTGCCCGGCGCGGCGGACTTCCTGCAGCGGCTGGTCGACCGGGAGCGACGTTTCCTGGTGCTGACCAACAACTCGATCTTCACCCCGCGCGACCTGGCGGCCCGGCTGCAGCGCTCGGGCCTGCACGTCCCCGAGGAGGCCATCTGGACCTCCGCCCTGGCCACCGCGGACTTCCTGGCCGCGCAGCTGCCCGGCGGGTCGGCCTACGTCATCGGCGAGGCCGGGCTGACCACCGCCCTGCACGAGGCCGGCTACACGATCACCGACACCGAGCCCGACTACGTGGTGCTGGGCGAGACCCGGACCTACAGCTTCGAGGCCATCACCCGGGCCATCCGGCTGGTCGAGGACGGCGCCCGCTTCATCGCCACCAACCCCGACGCCACCGGGCCCTCGGCCGAGGGGTCGCTGCCGGCCACCGGCTCGGTCGCGGCACTGATCACCAAGGCCACCGGCGCCGAGCCCTACTTCGTCGGCAAGCCCAACCCGATGATGTTCCGCTCCGCGCTCAACCGGATCGACGGGCACTCGGAGTCCACCACGATGGTCGGTGACCGCATGGACACCGACATCGTCGCCGGCATCGAGGCCGGTCTGGACACCGTGCTGGTGCTCACCGGGTCCACCCGGTCCGAGGACGTCACCCGGTTCCCCTTCCGGCCCGGCCGGGTGGTGGACTCCATCGCCCAGGTCATCGACCTGGTGTAGTCACCGCTCGCTGTAGGCCAGCCGCGCCTCGGGGGTGGCCAGGAACCACAGCACCCCGGCCACGCAGGCCAGCAACGGCACGCCCAGCAGCGGGCGGCCGCCGTCGAAGGCGGTGACGTAGCCGAGCAGACCCAGCAGCAGCTGGAGCACGACGACCGGGCCGCGCGCCCAGCCGGCCACCCGCCACAGCCCGACCGCGCCCGCGGCCAGCGCTGCCGCCCCGAGCAGCACGTAGACCACCTCGGCCAGCGCCCGGCCGGTGCTGTCGGGGGAACCGGTGAGGGCCAGCCAGAGCACCGTGCCGGCCACCCCGACCAGGGCCAGGGCCTCCAGGCCGACCAGCAGCGCGGCCAGCCGCACCGACCGCGGGGCCTCGGTGGTGGGCCGGGGCGCAGCGGGGGCCGTGCGGGAGGCGGCGCCGCCGAGCAGCCGCTCGGCCCAGCCGCGCCGGCCGGGGTGCTCGGGTCCTGCTGCCACGGGGCCGAGGCTACGTGCCGGGCCGGACGGCGGTCGCCGCTGGCTACTGTCGAGGACGTGCGCGCACTCCTGGTGACCAACCCGGCGGCGACGACCACCACCGCCAAGGTGCGCGAGGTGCTCGTCCGCGCGCTGTCCACCGACCTGAAGGTCGAGGTCGCCGAGACCACGCACCGCGGCCACGCGCGCGAGCTGGGCCGGCAGGCCGCGGTCGACGGCGTGGACGTCGTGGTCACCCTGGGCGGGGACGGCACGGTCAACGAGACCGTCGACGGGATGCTGGCCGACGGGCCCGGGGCGCACGTGCCGGCGCTGGCCGTCGTCCCCGGCGGGTCGACCAACGTCTTCTCCCGGGCGCTGGGCCGGTCCCGGGACCCGGTCGAGGCGACCGCGGAGATCCTGGACTCCCTGCGCGCCGGCCGCACCCGGCGCGTCTCGCTGGGCACCGCCAGCGCCCTCGTGGACGCCGGCACCGACATCGACTGGGGCGCGGGCTGGACCCCGCCGCGGTGGTTCGTCTTCTCCGCCGGGCTGGGCTTCGACGCCGAGGTCATCCGCCAGGTCGAGGAGCAGCGTGCCCGTGGCCGGCGGTCCAGCGGGCGGCTGTACGTGCGGGCGGGCACCCGGGCCTTCCTGCTCGGCCACGACCGGCGGCACCCGTCGATGACGCTCCGGGTGCCCGGCGAGCAGCCCCTGGAGCGGCTGTTCCTGTGCCTGGTGTCCAACGTCAACCCCTGGACCTACCTCGGCGACCGGCCGATCGTGCCCAGCCCGGAGGCAGGCTTCGAGGACGACCTGGCGGTGTTCGCGATGGGCCGGCTCGGCCCGCTGGCGATGCTGCGCCACCTGCGCACCACGATGTCCGACCGGCCGGACGTGCGGGGCCGCGGCGTGCACCGGCTCCACGACCTCGCCGAGCTGGAGATCACCTCGACCCGGCCGCTGGAGTGGCAGCTGGACGGTGACCACCTCGGCCCGGCGACCGGGCTCCGGCTGCGCAGCGTGCCCGCCGCCCTCGAGGTCGTGGTCTGAGCGTTCCCGCACGCACCCGCCAGGTCCCTGGCAGGTGCGCCCGCAACGGTGGCCCGCGGACCCGGTCACCCGCATCGGTGGCGGTTCTGCTAGGAGCGTGGTGAGGTTGCTCATACGGGGGAGCGGCAGGCGGGTGAACCGCTTGACAGACCCCCAGCGCGTGAAACGATCGACCACGAACGCAACCCGCTGGTAACACCAGCGATGCGGGGTGCCGCCGGCACCGGACAAGGACGACGTCGGCAGGCCCGGCCCGGTCACCGACCGGACCACGGGCGCAGGCACACCGTAGACGACACCGAGGAGCACACCGACATGGACTGGCGCCACCGCGCCCTCTGCCGGGACGAAGACCCCGAGCTCTTCTTCCCCATCGGGACCACCGGGCCCGCGGTCACCCAGATCGAGCAGGCCAAGGCCGTGTGCCAGCGCTGCCCGGTCGTGCAGTCCTGCCTCGAGTGGGCGCTGACCTCCGGTCAGGACTCCGGTGTCTGGGGCGGGCTGAGCGAGGACGAGCGCCGCGCGCTCAAGCGCCGCACGCAGCGCGCCCGCGTCCGCACCGCCTGACGCAGACGACCACCGGGAGCCGGTCACCTCACCCGAGGTGACCGGCTCCTGTCGTCGGTGGGCCCGCGCCCGGGGGTTCAGCGGCGGGCGCGGCCGGCGCCGGGCAGGGAGAGGACGGCGACGGTCCCCGGCCCCTCGGTGGGCGCGCTGATCTCCAGCCGCCCGTGCAGCTCGCTGGTGACCAGCGTGCGCACGATCTGCAGACCCAGACCCTTGCTGGCCGCCACGTCGAAGCCCGGCGGCAGACCGCTGCCGTCGTCGGCGATGGTCACCCGCAGGTCGTGGCCGTCGCGCTCGGCGACGAGCTCCACCCGGCCGGGCACGCCCTCGGGGAAGGCGTGCTCGACGGCGTTGTGCAGCAGCTCGGTCACCGCCATGACCAGCGGGGTGGCGCTGGCCGCCGGCAGCTCGCCGAAGCGGCCCACCCGGCTGATCCGGGCCGCTGGCCCGACCGACGCGACGTCGCCGAGCATGGGCAGCACCTGGTCCAGGACGTCGTCGACGTCGACCACGTCCTCCCGGCTGCCGGCCAGGGTGTCGTGCACGACCGCGATGGAGGCGACCCGCCGCACCGACTCAAGCAGCGCCTCGCGGGCCGCGGGCTCGGACACCCGCCGGGCCTGCAGCCGCAGCAGCGCGGCCACCGTCTGCAGGTTGTTCTTCACCCGGTGGTGGATCTCCCGGATGGTGGCGTCCTTCGTCATCAGCGCCCGGTCGCGGCGGCGCACGTCGGTGACGTCGCGGACCAGCACCAGGGCGCCGTGCTCGCCGCCGGGTGCCTGCAGCGGCAGCGCCCGCACCAGCAAGGTCGCCGCCTCGCCCTCGACGTCCAGCGGGTCGGGGAACCGGCCGGCGACGGCGGCGGAGATGTGCGCGGCCACCACCTCGCCGGTGACCCGGTCGGTGGCTGCGCGCCGGGTCAGCTCGGCCAGGTCGGCACCGACGACGTCGCCGGTGAGGCCCATCCGGCGGTAGGCCGACAGCGCGTTCGGGCTGGCGTAGACCGCCCGGCCGGCGCCGTCCAGGCGGACCAGCCCGTCGCCCACGCGAGGGCTCATCTCGGCGTCCTCGAGCATCCGCGGCGGGAAGGTGCCCGCGGAGACCATGCCGACCAGCTCCGCGGCGATGTCGAGGTAGGTCAGCTCCAGCTGGGACGGCGGCCGGGTGGCCGACAGCCGGCGGTCGCGCGCCAGGACGGCGACGACGGCGCCCTCGTGCCGGACGGGGAGCACCTCGCGGGTGCGCGGGGCCGCCCCGGTGCCGTCGGGCTCCTCGGTGACCGGTTCCCCGCCCTGGTGCACCTGCACGAAGGAGGCGGCGTCGTCGCCGGACAGCTCGACCCCGACGAGGTCCTCGGGCTGGGTGGTGGGCGCGGTGAGGGGCCGGACCTGCGCCACGCACCACCAGGCTCCCCCGGCCAGCGGGACCCAGAGGGTGAGGTCGGCGAAGGACAGGTCGGCCAGCAGCTGCCAGTCGGCCACCAGCCGGCGGGCGTGGTCGGCCTGCGAGGGGCTGACCGCCGGGGCCCGGGAGAGCCGGTCGGACAGGCTGGCGCGCGGCTGCGTCACGGGCTGGGTCCCCCGGGGTCAGCTGGTGACGGTGGCGATGAGGTCGCCCTCCTGGAGGACCTCGCCCTCCACGACGTGCAGCTCGGCGACGGTGCCCGCCCGCTCGGTGAGCACCGGGATCTCCATCTTCATCGACTCCAGGATGACCAGCGTGTCACCGGCGGCCACCTCGGCGCCCGGGGCCACCAGGACCTTCCAGACGCTGGAGACCATCTCGGCGTGGATCTCCTCGACCGCCACCGGCGCTCCTCCTCCTGCTGAACGGATGACCGTGGTCATCCAACCACCTGGGGCGGACGGGGGTCAGCCGGTCGCGAGGCGGTGCAGGACCTCGCAGACCGCCGCGCCGTCGTGCGGCACCCCGGTCTCGGGCAGGCCGGTGAGCACGTCGGCCGCACGTCCGGCGGCGCCGGGCAGGTCGGGCCCGGCGGCGCTGACCGTGGCCAGCAGGGCGTCGTACCAGCCGTCGAGCCGGTCGCCGGGCGCGTAGCCGCCGACCGCCCGCACGTCGGCCCCGGCCGGCCCCGCGAGGTCGGGCAACCGGCCGGT
>NZ_JAMXRZ010000108.1 GCF_024124375.1 Klenkia sp. PcliD-1-E | reverse complement strand
GACGGCGAGTCCTACCGGATGCGCCAAGCCCGCACCCGAGGAGGTGACCGCCCCACCCGCTAATCACCGCGAGGGGCGGGGACTTTCACCTGGCCACCAACGGGGACCTGAGCTTGGCCATTGACACTTTGTCCTCCCCCACATCTCGGCTTCTCACGACCAGTACGGACAACGCAGCTCCTGCTGCCCTGCGCCGCCTCGACGGGACTTCGGTTTTCCAGATCGCAGGTTCAGCTCGCTACACCTCCGCCGTGGTGCTGGCGGCCGAGCACGACGTCCTCGAGGCGGCCGGCCGGTTCGACGGGCACGTCACCCCACCGTCCGCCGTGGCTGACGCCCTCGAACCCGCCGACCATGGAGGTCCGGCGCTGAACACCGGACAGGCCGACTTCGTCCGGGAGCTCGCGACGTCGGGGGCGCGGGTGCAGGTCGCCCTCGCGCCCGCCGGCACCGGCAAGACCACCGCCCTGGGCGTCCTCGCAGCCGCCTGGCGAGCCGGCGGCGGCACCGTCGTCGGGCTCGCACCATCTGCCGCCGCCACTTCGGTCCTGCGTGAGCAACTGACCGGCAGCACCGACACCGTGGCCAAGTTCGTGCATGCGGCCCAGACCGGGGTGGACGTGCCCGCGTCGCTGAGCACCCTGGGCCCCCGCTCCCTGGTCGTCGTCGACGAGGCCGGGGCCACCTCCACCCAGGACCTGGGCTGCGTCGTGACCACCGTCCTGGCCGCCGGCGGGTCCATTCGGCTCGTCGGTGACGACCAGCAGCTGGGCCCCGTCGGCGCCGGAGGTCTCCTCCGCGACCTGGTCGCCGCGCACGGCGCCGCCCGGCTGGACGAGGTCGTCCGCTTCGTCCACCCCGACACCGGCGCCCGCAACCACCTCGAGGGCGCAGCTTCTCTCGCCCTGCGCGAAGGGGACTCCACCGCCCTCGGCTACTACGCCGACCGTGGCCGCCTCCACGTAGGCGACCTGTCCTCCTGCGTCGACCAGGCCTTCACCGCTTGGGCCGCCGACCGTGCCCTCGGCCGCGACGCCCTCATGCTCGCCCCCACCCGAGACCTGGTACGCCAGCTCAACCTGCGTGCCCGCGCCGACCGCCTCACCCGCGAGGCACCGGGCCGGCGCGGCATCGACCTCGCCGACGGGACGACGGCGTCCGCTGGGGACGTCGTCATCACGCGCCGCAACGACCGCACCCTGGCCCACGGCACCCATGGCTGGGTCACCAACGGCGACCGCTGGACCGTCGCCGACGTGCGCCCGTCCGGTGCCGTGGACGTCGTGAACACCGGCACCGCTGCCCTGGTGACCCTGCCGCCCGACTACGTGCGCAGTCATCTCGTGCTCGGCTACGCAACCACCGTCCACGGGGCTCAGGGCGTCACCGCGGACACCAGCTACGTGGTCGTGGCCGGCACCGAGTCACGTCAGCAGCTCTACGTCGCACTCACCCGCGGCCGGCACACCAACCACGCCTTCGTCGCCGTCACCGGGGACGGCGACCCGCACATTGTCTTGACCCGGGACGGAGTCCTCCCTCGCACCGCCGTGGAGGTTCTTCAACGCATCCTGGCCCGCGACGAAGCACCGACGTCGGCCACCCGGATCGCTGCCAACCAGCACGACCCGGCGCTGCAGCTCACGACCGAGGTCGGTCGCTACGTCCACTCCCTGACCACCGCGGCCGAAGAGCAGATCGGGACCGATGGCGTAGCCGGGATCGACCGCGCAGCCGCGGCGACCGCCCCGGGTCTGACCGACGAACCGGCCTACCCGGCTCTGCGGGCGAACCTTGTCCTGCACGCTGCTTCCGGGTACGACCCCGCTCAGCTCCTGCAGGTGGCCGCTGACGACCCGCGTGGCCTCGATAGCGCCCGTGATGCCGCCGCCGTTCTGGACTGGCGCATCGGGTGTCCCGCACCCGACCAACCCGCCCCGCTTACCTGGCTGCCCGCGGTTCCCCGCCCGCTCACCGACAACCCGGTCTGGGGCAGCTACCTCGCCCGCCGCGCGGAGCGGGTGCAGGACCTGGCACAAGCTGTCGGCGACGTTGCGGCTGAGTGGAACGCGATGACGACACCGGCCTGGGCTCGGCCCCTGTCCGCTGATCCGGACCTGGTCCGCGACCTAGCGGTGTGGCGGGCAGCCGTGGGCGTCGAGCCGTCGGACCTCAGGCCCAGCGGCGCGCCGAGCGCGATCGCCGCCACCGATGCAGAGCACCAGGGACGGCTCGACGACCGCGTGCGGCGCTGCATGGGCAGCACCACCGCGGACGCCCGGGGGTGGGCCACACGGCTCAGCGACCTGGCCCCCGCCATCACCGCCGACCCCTGGCTGCCCGTCCTGATCGACAGGCTCCTAGAGCATCGGCTGGACGACCCGGCACGAGCCTCCGTGGTGGCTGCAGCAACCGCGAGGCCGCTACCCGACGAACTACCGGCGGCCGCCCTCTGGTGGCGTCTCGCCGAGCAGCTGCCCGTCCGCACCCCAGGTGGTGAGCCGGGTGCCGAGAATCGGAACCTTCCCGCCGTAGCGCACCCCGCGCCGACCCTCGCGGGCCCCGTCGTTCTCGATGCCGCGTACAGCGCCGCCCGGCCCGGCAGGCGACACCCCGAACCTCCGCCCGCGACCGGACGCACGGTGCCAGCAGCGCAGCATCACGGCCGACGCCTGTCGGCCGAGCGCACCCCCGCCCGAACCGCACCCCGTCGCTGAATGCCACGCCGGCCCGGTACCCGACTGCGGGCGCCCCGAGACACCTCGACCGGCCCGAACCAAGCCACCGGACCGGGGTGACCTCGGCGCACGGGGCCGCCACTGATGTCACCCCGGGACAACCGGCAGTGAACCGCAACGGCCAACGCCTGCACAGCTGTCCCACTGTCTCCCCCACGAGGAGTGCCATGCACAGCCGACTGCTGACCACCGACGACGTCGCCGCCCGCTTCCGCACGAGCCCGGCCACGGTCCGGTACTGGCGTCACGCCGGAGTCGGGCCGGCGGGGGTGAAGGTGGGCCGCCGCGTGCTGTACGAGGAGGCCGAGTGCGACCGGTGGTGGGAGGCCAAGCGCGCCGCCGCCCTCGCCACAGCTCTCGCCGCCTTCCCGTAACAGCCCGCAGCTCCGGGGCCGCTCACCTGCCCAGCACGGTGGCGGCCTCGGCGCTGACGACCTTTCGGCCGAAGTAGACGTCCAGGGTCATCGAGGGGTTGGCGTGCCCGAGCTGGTCGGCGACCTGGCGCGGGGTAAACCCGGCCTCCTCGAGCCGGGTGGCGACGGTCTTGCGGAATGTGTGCGAGGTGACCCAGGACCACGGCCCCTCCGTGCAGCGCACCGGCCGACCCCGCTTGATCCTCGGCGGCAACAGGCCCGTGCCGCCGCAGACCTCGCACTCGAACCCGTCCAGCAGCTCCCGTAGGTCGCCCGACACGTTGCTCGGGTCGCGCAGCGTCCCGGCCAGGGGTGCGGCGAACACGACCCCGGTCTCGGGGTGACGCAGGCCAGACAGTCGCCGGCGCACCATCTCCACCGCGAACGTCGGCACCGCGACCACCCGCCAGCCCGCTGCGGTCTTGGTCCGCGGCTGCACGACGAGGCCCTGCTTGGGCACCCGGACCACGGTGCCGGCGACCTCCCAGGTGCCGGCGTCCAGGTCCAGCAGCGCCCGCCCGTCGACCGGGCCGGCGCGCAGGGCGAGGGCCTCCCCGATCCGGGCGCCGGTGGCGAGCATCCAGTCCACGACGTCGGGCAGGTCCAGGGCGATTCCCCGCTCACTGGTCGCCAGGTAGTCGACCAGCCGGCCGGTCTCGGCGACGGTCAGCGCGCGGGGAGCCTTCTTCGTCGTCCGGATGACTCGTACCCCGGCGTCCCGGACCGGGTTGGAGCTGACCGCGCCGTCGACGATAGCCATCGCGAACATGCTCGACAGGCACGCCCGGGCGGTCTTGGCCGACCCGGGACCGGAGCTCTCCCCGATCGCGGTCAGCGCCCGGGCTAGCCGGCCGGGGGTGACCTCGCGCAGCCGGAGCTCACCCAGCGCGGGCAGGACGGAGTTCTTGATCGTGGACCGGTAGGTGCGCTCGGTGCCGACCGACCAGCCGTGGTCTGCGGCCAGCCAGGCGTCGACGAGGGCGGACACCCGGCTGCTGCCGGACAGCATGCCCTCGCCGTCAGGCCCCGTGCGCTGGCTGAGCTCGACCTTCAGCGCGCGCTCGGCGGCTGCCTTGCTGGCGCGGGTCTTGGACACCTGCCGGGTGCGGCCGTCGAGGTCACGGAACCGGGCGCGGGCGGTGACCGCTCCGCCCTCGGTGGGCACGAACGTGATCTTCCCGTAGGTGCCGACGGGCAACGGCGGCCGACCTGCGCCCACCAGACATCATCTCCGCATCGTTTCCGGTGCATTGATGATGTCTGGTGCGGGCCCTGAAGGGAATACCTGCAGGTCAAGCTCCCCCGTCTGGACTCGAACCAGAAACCGTTCGATTAACAGTCGAATGCTCTGCCAATTGAGCTACGGGGGACCGTGTGCTGCGGTGGACGAGGTTACCCCACGCGGGCGGGCCCCCCGGGGGCGGCCCCCGGGCGTGTCGGGCCGGTAGCGTCGGTCGTCCGCAGCCACTCCCCTGGAGGTCTCCCCCGTGGCCAAGTTGTCCTTCCTCGCCGGCTTCGGCGCCGGCTACGTGCTGGGCGCCCGCGCCGGCCGCGAGCGCTACGAGCAGATCCGCCGCGCCTACGAGCACGCCAAGGACGACCCGCGCCTGCAGTCGGCCGCCGGCACCCTGCGCGCCCAGGCCGACCACGCCGTCGCCGACCTCCGCACGCAGCTGCGCGGCCGCTGACCCCGCGCGGTCAGCGGGTGGCGTCCTCGCCGTCCACGGCCTCGGCCAGGCGGGCCCGGGCCACCTCCCGGGCGGCGGGGTCGTCGCGGTCGGCGTCGTCGTCGAAGACCACGGTCCACTCCCGGGCCGCCTGACCGGGCACCCGGCGGGCCACCAGCAGCACCCCGCCGCCGGCCGGCAACGGGTGCCGCTTGCTGGCCACCACGGTCTGGTCGACCCGCCGCCGCACGACCGCCGGCAGCTCGCCCGCGTCGACGAGCACGTGCCGGGTCACCGGTCCGCGGGCCTGCACCCCGGGCTCGACCTCCACCAGCGGGGTGACGGCGAAGCTGCCACCGGCCTCCGCCGCGCTCCAGCGGGCGTGCCCGACCAGGTGCCAGGGCAGCACCTCGCCGTCCGGGACCGCCTGCAGCCCGACCGAGCTGGCGACCAGCCAGCCGCCGTCCCGGCGGGCACCCCAGGCCAGCACCTCGGCGCCGCCGGCCGCGGCGCTCACCCCGGCGGGCGGTCGGCCGAAGCGCTGCACCAGCCGGCGGAACGGGTTCACGCCGAGAGCCCTCCGATCGCCCGCTCCCGCAGCGCCCGCGCCTCCTGCTCCAGTGCCACCAGCTGGCCGAAGACCTTGGTGTACTCCTCGGCGGACTCGACCGGGTTCATCCGCTGCAGCCGCCCCTTCAGCGCAGCCACCCGGCGGACGGCGGCCATCTCCTGCAGGCGGGCGAGCACCGCGTGCACGTACCCGCTGTCGGGCTCGTCGGCCGGGGACTTCAGCGGCTCCACGGCCAGCGCCGGCAGCAGCCGCCGGACGTCGTCGCTGCCGGCGTGCTGCCCCACCTCGTCCACCCAGGCGGCGCCGGTGACCGTGGCCGACGCGGCCCCGCCCGCGGCTGCCACCGCGGCCGCCACCGCGGCGTACTCCGGGTGCGTCCACGACTCGGGCACGACCGCGTCGAAGGCCGGGCCGGCGAGCTCCGGGCACTGCAGCGCGGTCTTCACCGCCTCGCGCTCGATCTCGGCCGCGGCGTCGTCGGCGGAGCGGGCCGGGGTCCTCGGCCGGGGCCGGGACCGGCCGGCCGCCGTCCCCTCGCCGGTGAGCGCGCGCACCCGCTCCAGCACCTCGGCCTCCTCGGTGTTCCCGAGCAGGCCGGCCAACCGCCGGGCGTAGGCCGGCCGCAGCGCGTGGTCCTTGATCTGGGCGACCATCGGTGCGGCCTTGTCCAGGGCGTGCACCCGGCCTTCGACGGTGTCCAGGTCGTAGTCGGCCAGCGTCGTCCGCAGCACGAAGTCGATCAACGGGACCCGGCGGGCGACCAGGTCGCGGACGGCGGCGTCGCCGTGCGCCTGGCGCAGCTCGCAGGGGTCGCGGCCGTCGGGCTCGACGGCGACGAAGGTCTGGCCGACGAAGCGCTGGTCCTCGGCGAAGGTCTTCATCGCGGCGGCCTGGCCGGCCTTGTCGCCGTCGAAGCAGTAGACGACCTCGCCGCGGAATTCGTCCTGGTCCATGAGCAACCGGCGCAGCACGTTGATGTGCTCGGCGCCGAACGCCGTGCCGCAGGAGGCGACGGCGGTGGTGACGCCGGCGATGTGGCAGGCCATCACGTCGGTGTAGCCCTCCACCACGACGGCGCGGTGCTGGCGGGCGATGTCCCGCTTGGCCCGCTCGACGCCGTAGAGCACGGTGGACTTCTTGTAGAGCGGGGTCTCGGGGGTGTTCAGGTACTTGGGCCCGGGGTCGTCGTCGGCGAGCTTGCGGGCGCCGAAGCCGATGACGTCGCCGGTGATGTCCCGGATCGGCCACAGCAGCCGGCGGTGGAACCGGTCGATGGAGGTGCCGCGGGAGGACTGCTTGGACAGCCCTGCGGTCTCCAGCTCCTGCTGGCTGAACCCCGCCTGCCGCAGGTGCTTGGTCAGGGTGTCCCAGCCGGCCGGGGCGAACCCGCAGTCGAACTCGGCGGCCATCTCGCGGGTGAAACCGCGCTGGGCGAGGAAGGTGCGGGCGATGGCGGCGTCGGGGGTGGCCAGCTGCGCGCGGTAGAACTCCGCAGCGGCGGTGTTGGCGGCCACCAGCCGGGCCCGCTGACCCGCGGCGGCGCGGTCGGGCGCACCGGTGGGCCGGCCGCCGTCGTCCTCGTACTGCAGCTGGATGCCGGCCCGGCCGGCCAGCAGCTCGACGGCCTCGCTGAAGCTCAGGTGGTCGATGTCCTGCACGAACTTGATGACGTCACCGCCCGCGCCGCAGCCGAAGCAGTAGAAGAGTGCGCGCGAGGGCGTGACGTGGAACGACGGTGACTTCTCGTCGTGGAAGGGGCACAGCCCCTTGAGCGACCCGCCGCCGGCCCGCTTGAGCTGCAGGTGCTCGCCGACGACCTCGTCGATCTTGGCGCGCTCGCGCACGGTGGCGATGTCGGCGGCCCGGATCCGCCCGCGGCCGGGCATCAGGAGGCCGCCGGGCGGTTGCGGCGACGGGTGAGCATCGCGACCCAGAGCAGGAAGACCTGCTGGTCCAGAGGCAGCCCGGGCTCGGCGTCGAGGGACAGCGCCGCGGACCAGGCCGTGGAGTCGGTGGTGGCCAGCAGGCGGTCGCCGCTGCGGAACCGGTGCGTGCCGTGCGCGGCCGAGACGAGCTCCATCCGCACCGGGACCTCGTGCAGCTCCAGGTCCCACAGCTGGGAGGCGTACCCGGTCCGCCGGGCACGGAAGCGGACGGCACCCGCGGCGTCGTCCTCCCGGCGGCCGGTGAGCGCCTCGCGCTCCCCGTGGAAGGTCCAGGACCGGTCGCCGACGGTCACCGCGACGGTCTCCTGCCAGCCCCGGGACCGCAGGGAGGCCACGACGGCGCCGTCGGCGAGGACCGGGGTGAGCTTGTCGCGCAGCCCGTCGGTCATCGTCTCCCCCAGCGCCAGCACCGCTCCCCCTCCTGCTCCCGCGACCATCATCCCAGCGGGCCGCCCGGCGCGGGCCCCGGTGTGGACAGGGCTCACCCGATGCCCGGGGCGCCGGCGACGCTCTCCCCGGTGACGCGGTAGAGCAGGTAGGCCGCGGTCTCGCGCAGGATGTAGCGGAACTGGGTGCTGCGGGTCTGCACGGCCGGGCCCTGCCGGGTGGGCGAGCTGGCGGCGTCGATGCCGGAGTCCTCCGCCATCCGCTCGGCGCGCATCGCGTGCCACGGGTCGGTGACCAGCACCGCGGTGCTCCAGCCGCGCTGGGCGAACTCGGCGGCCACCAGCCGCATGCTCTCCAAGGTGTCGACGCCGTCGGTGACCGGCACCAGGTCCCCGTCCGGGATGCCGGCCTGCTCCAGGTAGTCCCGGCCGGCCTCGGCCTCGGTGAACTCGTCGCCGCCGCGCTTGCCGCCGACGGTCACCACGACCGGGGCGACGCCGTCACGCCACAGCTGCAGCGCGTGCTCCAGGCGGGCCTCGAAGATCGAGCTGGGGACGCCGTTGTACTGCGCGGACCCCAGCACCACGATCGCGTCGGAACGGGGCTCGGAGTCCTGCCGGGCCGTCCACCAGATCGCGGCGGCCGTGGAGACCACCACGAGGCCGACGGCCAGCACGGCGGCGCCGACGGCGCGTGCGACGAAGCCTCCGAGCATGCCGACATGGGTACCACGACCCAGGGCACCGCTCAGCCCAGACCGCACACCCGGGCGCCGTCCTCGGGCACCACGGTCAGCTCGACGGTGGTCACGGTGCCCTCGTCGTCCCAGCTCACCGGGACCTGCTCGGTGCGCTCCTCGCCGGTCCCGCGCTCGGGTGTGCCGACCGTCGGCGTCCCCGGACGGAGGTAGGTACCCGCGACCTGGTCGGGTCGCAGCCGGTCCTGCTCGTCCTGGCAGAGCAGGCCCCACGCGGTCTCGGTGTCCCCGGCCGCCAGCGCCCGGCTGAACACGTCGGCCACCTGGCTCGCCTGCTCACCGGCGGTGCCCTGCAGCAGCGGCAGCGCGACGACGGCGGCGACCGCGACGGCTACCGTGCCGCCCCCGACGGCCAGCAGCAGACCCTTGCGGGAGCGGCCCACCCCGGCGTGCAGCGGCTGCGGGTCGTCGTCGTAGAGGTACTCCGGGGCGCTGCTCACCCGCCGCTGACCTCCAGCTCGGCCCCGGCCGGCGGCCGGGGGTCGTCGCGGTCGTCGAGCCAGCCCTCGGGCAGCGCCACCGGCCGGGGGGACGACGTGCGTCCGCGGGGGGCACCGAGGACGGCGGCCGGGTAGGGCTGGTCCTCGACCCGGTCCAGCAGCTCGGCGAGCTCGTCCAGCGAGCCCACCATGGCCAGCGCCCGGCGCACCTCGGAGCCGACGGAGAAGCCCTTCGTGTACCAGGCGACGTGCTTGCGGAAGTCCGCGCAGCCGTGCGCCTCGCCGTGCTCTCCGGCCAGCAGCGTCGCGTGCCGGTGCATGACCGCGGCGACCTCGCGGAACGTGGGCAGCGCCCGCCGCGGGGACCCGGCGAAGGCAGCGGCCAGGTCGCCGAACAGCCACGGACGGCCCAGGCAGCCGCGGCCGACGACGACGCCGGCGCAGCCGGTCTCGGCGACCATCCGCAGCGCGTCGTCGGCCTCCCAGACGTCCCCGTTGCCCAGCACCGGGATGTCGACGGCCTCGACGAGGCGGGAGATGTAGCTCCAGTCGGCCGTGCCGCTGTAGAGCTGGTCGGCGGTGCGGCCGTGCAGGGTGATCGCCGCGGCGCCGGCGTCCTGCGCGATCCGGCCCGCGTCGAGGTAGGTGTGGTGGTCGGCGTCGATGCCGATGCGGGTCTTCACGGTCACCGGGACGTCGCGGGCGGCCCGGACGGCCGCGGTCACGATGTCGGCGAACAGCCGGCGGCGCCACGGCAGTGCCGACCCGCCGCCCTTGCGGGTCACCTTGGGGACCGGGCAGCCGAAGTTCAGGTCGACGTGCGCGGGCCGGGTGCCGGCGACGCACTCGTCGACCAGCATCTCCACCGCCCGCCCGACGGTGGCCGGGTCGGTGCCGTAGAGCTGCACGGAGAACGCGTCGTGCTCCTCGGTGGTCGCCCGGACCATGCGCAGGGTCTTCTCGTTGCGCTCCACCAGCGCCCGGGTGGTGATCATCTCGCAGACGTAGAGCCCGGCGCCGAACTCCCGGCACACGGTGCGGAACGCGGGGCCGGTGATGCCGGCCATCGGTGCGAGGACGACGGCCGGGTCGACGGTCAGCGCACCGAGCCGCAGCGGCGGCAGGCGGGTGTCGAGGACGGCGGTCACCGGTCCAGGGTAGGCGGGGCGCCGGGCCGGCCGTTCTGGTCGGCGAGGGGGCGCATCCCCTGTGCGGCGTGGATCAGCTGCGACGGGCCGCGTGCATCCTCCGCCACCGACGTCGGCGAGGGAGGATGCACATCCGTCGTCCCACCTGATCCACGCCCGGCGGGACCCACAGCTCAGCAGCCGACGAGGCGGGCGCCCAGGTAGCCGACGACCTGGTCGAGGGCCACGCGCTCCTGGGTCATCGTGTCGCGCGAGCGGATGGTGACGGCCTGGTCCTCGAGGGTGTCGAAGTCGACCGTGATGCAGAACGGGGTGCCGATCTCGTCCTGGCGGCGGTACCGGCGGCCGATGGCACCGGCGTCGTCGAACTCGACGTTCCAGTTCTTCCGCAGCTCCGCGGCGAGGTCGCGGGCCTTGGGCGAGAGGTCGGCGTTGCGCGACAGCGGCAGGACGGCGGCCTTGACCGGCGCCAGCCGCGGGTCCAGCGCCAGCAGGGTGCGGGTGTCGACCCCGCCCTTGGCGTTGGGGGCCTCGTCCTCGCGGTAGGCCTCCACCAGGAAGGCCATCAGCGAGCGGGTCAGCCCGGCTGCGGGCTCGATGACGTAGGGGGTCCAGCGCTCGTTCGCCGCCTGGTCGAAGTAGGACAGGTCGGTGCCCGAGTGCTCCGAGTGCGTGGACAGGTCGAAGTCCGTGCGGTTGGCGATGCCCTCGAGCTCGCCCCACTCCGAGCCCTGGAAGCCGAAGCGGTACTCGATGTCGACGGTGCGCTTGGAGTAGTGCGACAGCTTCTCGGCCGGGTGCTCGAAGTGCCGCAGGTTCTCGGGGTCGATGCCCAGGTCGGTGTACCAGCGGGTGCGCTCGTCGATCCAGTACTGGTGCCAGGTCTCGTCCTCCCCGGGCTTGACGAAGAACTCCATCTCCATCTGCTCGAACTCACGCGTGCGGAAGATGAAGTTGCCCGGGGTGATCTCGTTGCGGAAGCTCTTGCCGATCTGGCCGATGCCGAAGGGCGGCTTGCGGCGGGCGGCGCCCATGACGTTGGCGAAGTTGACGAAGATGCCCTGCGCGGTCTCCGGGCGCAGGTAGTGCAGCCCGGACTCGTCCTCGACCGGGCCGAGGTAGGTCTTGAGCATCATGTTGAAGTCGCGCGGCTCGGTCCAGGAGCCGGTGGTGCCGCAGTTCGGGCAGGTGATCTCGGTCAGGCCCTCGGGCAACCGGCCCTTCTTCGCCTCGAACGCCTCCTCGAGGTGGTCGGCGCGGAACCGCTTGTGGCAGACCAGGCACTCGGTCAGCGGGTCGGTGAAGACCCCGACGTGACCCGAGGCCACCCACACCTGGCGGGGCAGGATGACCGAGGAGTCCAGGCCGACGACGTCGTCGCGGCCCTGCACGACGGTGCGCCACCACTGCTTCTTGATGTTCTCCTTGAGCTCGACGCCGAGCGGGCCGTAGTCCCAGGCGGAGCGGGTGCCGCCGTAGATCTCACCGGACGGGAAGACGAAGCCCCGTCGCTTGCAGAGGTTGACCACCTTGTCCAGGCGGGCGGGGTCGGCGGTGCGGGCGGTGCTCAACGGAGGATCTCCATCCGGCTGGCGGTCGGCGGGGTGACCCCACAACGCTAGACGTCCACCCCGGGCACGAAGACGCCCGGTTCGTCGACGGCGTGCACCCAGACCGGTGCGCCGGCGATCTTGACCTCGTGCCAGGACAGCGCCCGGCGGTAGGAGCCGACGCCGTCCCAGGTGGTCAGCAGCGCCGCCAGGCCCGGGTCGTCGGCGGCGGTGCCGAACTCGCCGGTGCGGAAACCGGGCCGCTGCCGGAGGGCGGCGAGCAGGAGTACCGCGTCGGCGCGCAGCGCGGCCGGGTCGTCGGTGCGGAACCTGGTCAGCGCGAACACGGCCGCTCCTCGACGTTGACAATCGTTCTCACATGCGCCGACGATGGTGCCATGACGGCCGCACCGCTCCCGGTCCCCCGGCGGCTCCCCGAGGACGTCGCCGCCGCCAGCGAGCTGCTGTCGGCGCTGGCCGCGCCGCTGCGCCTGTCCATCGTGGCGCTGCTCGACGAGCACGGCACCCTGTGCGTGCACGAGCTGGTCGAGGCGCTCGGCGTCCCCCAGCCCCTGGTCTCCCAGCACCTGCGGGTGCTGCGCGGCGCCCGGCTGGTGGCCGGTGACCGCCGGCACCGCGAGGTGCACTACCGCCTCGTCGACGCCCACGTCGGGCACATCGTGCGCGACGCGCTGGAGCACGCCGGGCACGGCGACGTCACGGCTGCGACGATCGGCTGATGGTCCGCACCACCCGCCAGCGCACCGCGGTCGCGGCCATCTTCGACCAGCTCGACGGCTTCCACTCCGCCCAGGAGGTGCACGCCCGGCTGCGCGCCGACGGCGACACGGTCGGCCTGTCCACCGTCTACCGGGCCGTGCAGGCGCTGGCCGACGACGGCGAGCTGGACTCCATCCGCACCGACACCGGCGAGGCGCTGTACCGCCGCTGCAGCACCCGGCACCACCACCACCTGGTCTGCCGGGACTGCGGGCGCACGGTCGAGGTCGAGGGCCCCGCGGTCGAGCGCTGGGCCGACCGGGTCGCGGCCGAGCACGGCTTCGCCGACGTGAGCCACACCCTGGAGATCTTCGGCACCTGCGCGGCCTGCCGCGACACCGGGGTCACCCCGGGCTGAGCCCTTGGTCACCGGCTGAGCGTCTCCCTAGACTCGCGGGCCGGAGGTCGCGCGGGGCCCCGAGGGACCGGAGGGGCGGGCGGTGGAGTCCGGGCAGTTCGGCAGCTACCGCATCGACGCCCTCATCGGCCGCGGCGGGATGGGCGAGGTCTACCGCGCCTGGGACACCGAGCACGAGCGGACCGTCGCGCTGAAGGTGCTCTCGGAGCACCTGGCCGCCGACCGGGGCTACCGGGAGCGGTTCCGCCGCGAGGCGCACGCCGCTGCCCGGCTCCACGAGCCGCACGTGGTCCCCATCCACCGCTACGGCGAGATCGACGGCCGACTGTTCCTGGACATGCGGCTGGTGCAGGGCGAGGACGTCGCCACCGTGCTGCACCGCGAGGGCCGGATGACCCCGGAGCGGGCCGTCTCGCTGGTCAGCCAGGTCGCCCAGGCGCTGGACGCCGCGCACGCCGACGGCCTGGTGCACCGCGACGTCAAGCCCTCCAACGTGCTGCTCACCGGCAGCGGGGACGACGAGTTCGCCTACCTCGTCGACTTCGGCATCGCCCGCTCGACCACCGACTCGCAGGGCCCCTCGCTCACCGTGACCGGCGCCGCGCTGGGGTCCTTCGACTACATGGCTCCCGAGCGGTTCCTGGAACGGCCGGTCGACCGGCGGGCCGACGTCTACGCGCTGGCCTGCGTGCTCTTCGAGTGCCTGACCGGACGGCGGCCCTTCCCCCGCGAGGGCCTGGCCGCGCAGATGTTCGCCCACGTCAACACCGAGGTCGACCGGCCCTCCACGGTGGTCCCCGGCCTGCCCGCAGGGCTGGACGCCGTCGTCGCGCAGGGCATGGCAAAGGACCCCACCGCCCGGCAGGGCAGCGCCGGGGAGCTGGCCGCGCAGGCCCGCGCCGCGCTGCGCGCCGGGCCTGCCCGCACCGAGGTCGTCGTCCCGCAGCTGCCGCCGGGCCCGGTGCAGCGGCCCGTGCCGCAGACCGTGG
>NZ_JAMXRZ010000107.1 GCF_024124375.1 Klenkia sp. PcliD-1-E | reverse complement strand
GGTGGCCCGCACGCGGAGGTCACCGCGCTGGCCCAGGCGGGGGAGCGCGCCCGCGGCGGCACCGCCGTCGTCACCCTGGAGCCGTGCAACCACACCGGCCGCACCGGCCCGTGCAGCGAGGCGCTGCTGGCCGCCGGGGTCGCGCGGGTCGTCGTCGCCGTCCCCGAGCCCACCGGCCTGGCCGGCGGCGGCGCGCAGCGCCTGCGGGACGCCGGGGTGGACGTCGTCACCGGTGTCGAGCAGGCTGCCGCCGAGGACGGCGCACTCGCGCCGTGGTTGCTGGGCGAGCGGGAGCACCGGCCGCAGGTGGTGTGGAAGGTCGCCACCACCCTGGACGGGCGGGTCGCCGCCGCCGACGGCACCAGCCGCTGGATCACCGGCCCCGAGGCCCGCGCGCAGGTGCACCGGCTGCGCGCCACCTGCGACGCCGTCCTCGTGGGCTCGGGCACGGTGCTCGCCGACGACCCGCAGCTGACCGTCCGGGACGCCGACGGGTTCGACGCCGACCGGCAGCCGCTGCGGGCGGTGCTGGACCGCCGCGGCCGGGTGCCGGCGACCGCCCGGGTGCACGACGGCGCCGCGCCCACCCACCTCTCCACGGCGGCCGACCCCGCGGCGCTGCTGGCGGAGCTGTGGGACCTCGACGTCCGCCGGGTGCTGCTGGAGGGCGGGCCCACCCTGGCCGCGGCGTTCCTCACCGCGGGGCTGGTCGACGAGGTCGTGGTGCACGTGGCCCCGCAGCTGCTCGGCGCCGGGCCCTCGCTCGTGGGCGACCTGGGAATCAGCACGATGGCCGCCGCGCTGCAGCTCGTACCCGTGGACGTCACCCCGCTGGGGAGGGACGTGCAGCTCCGCTTCCGTCCCACCCGGCACACTGGTGGCGTCATGACACCCGAGGAGACGACCGACTGATGTTCACCGGCATCGTGGAGGAGGTCGGCACCCTCGTCGTCCGCGACGACCAGGGCGACTCCGCCCGCCTGCAGCTGCGGGGCACCACGACCCTGGAGGGCGTCGCCCTCGGCGACTCCATCGCGGTCAACGGCGTCTGCCTGACCGTCACGGCCGTCTCCGACGGCGTGTGGTCCACCGACGTCATGGCCGAGACGCTGCGCCGCAGCAGCCTCGGCGCGCTGACCGAGGGCGACCCGGTGAACCTGGAGCGCGCGGTGACCGCCGGCACCCGGCTGGGCGGCCACATCGTGCAGGGCCACGTCGACGGCGTGGGCACCGTGGTGTCGGTGAGCCCGAGCGAGCACTGGACCGTGGTGCGGGTGGGCCTGCCCGAGGGCATCGCCCGCTACGTCGTGGAGAAGGGCTCGATCACCGTCGACGGCGTCTCCCTGACCGTGAGCGCCTGCTCGTCCGCCGATGACCCGAAGCCGTGGCTCGAGGTCTCCCTCATCCCCACCACGCTGCGCGAGACCACGCTGGGCACCCGCGCCGCCGGTGACCCGGTCAACCTGGAGGTGGACGTCATCGCCAAGTACGTCGAGCGGCTGATGGGGGCGCGCTCGTGAGCGGGCAGCGGCTGGACTCCGTCGAGGACGCGATCGCCGCGGTCAAGGCCGGCCGGCCGGTCGTGGTCATCGACGACGAGGACCGCGAGAACGAGGGTGACCTGATCTTCGCCGCCGAGCTCGCCACCCCCGAGCTGGTGGCCTTCATGGTCCGCTACACCTCGGGCTACATCTGCGTCGCGGTCACCGAGGAGGACGCCGACCGGCTGGACCTGCCGCCGATGTTCCGGGTGAACCAGGACCGGCGGGGCACCGCCTACACCGTCACCGTCGACGCCCGCGAGGGCATCGGCACCGGTATCTCGGCCACCGACCGGGCGCACACCATCCGGCTGCTGGCCGACGCCGGGACCACCAGCGCGGACCTGTCGCGCCCGGGCCACGTCGTCCCGCTGCGGGCCCGCGACGGCGGCGTGCTGCGCCGGCCGGGCCACACCGAGGCCGCGGTCGACCTGGCGGTGCTCGCCGGGCTGCGGCCCTCGGGCGTGCTGTGCGAGCTGGTCAGCGAGAAGGACCCGATCGGGATGGCCCGCACCGACGAGCTGCGCGTCTTCGCCGACGAGCACGACCTGGTGATGTGCTCGATCGCGGACCTCATCGCCTACCGCAAGCGGTTCGACAAGCTGGTCGAGCGGGTCGCGGAGGCCCAGGTGCCGCTGGCGCCGGGCCTGTTCACCGCGGTCGGCTACTCCAGCTCCTACGACGACCGCGAGCACGTCGCCTTCGTCTACGGCGACATCGGCGACGGCGAGGACGTGCTGGTCCGGGTGCACTCGGAGTGCCTGACCGGCGACGTGTTCGGGTCGCTGCGCTGCGACTGCGGGCCCCAGCTGAACGCCGCGCTGGCCGCCGTCGCCCAGGAGGGCCGCGGCGTGGTGCTCTACATCCGCGGGCACGAGGGCCGGGGCATCGGCCTGCTGCACAAGCTGCAGGCCTACCAGCTGCAGGACGCCGGGGTGGACACCGTCGACGCCAACCTGGACCTCGGCCTGCCCGCCGACGCCCGCGACTACGGCACCGGTGCACAGATCCTGGTCGACCTGGGCGTGCGGTCGATGCGGCTGCTGACCAACAACCCGGCCAAGCGGGCGGGCCTGGAGGGCTACGGCCTGCGGATCACCGGCCGGGTCGGGCTGCCCACCCACGTGACGCCGGAGAACATCGGCTACCTGCGGACCAAGCGCGACCGCATGGGCCACATCCTCGACATCGTCGACCCCGGGGAGGACATCCCCGTCCCGGTCGGCACCCGCACGCCCATCCGGGCACCCGAGCAGGACCAGTGAGCAGCGCACAGGGGAGGCAGTCATGAGCGGCAGCGGAGCGCCGGGCAAGCAGACGGTCGACGCGGCGGGGGTTCGGCTGGGCATCGTCGCCGCCCGCTGGCACCACGTCATCTGCGACTCCCTGCTGGAGCGGGCACTGGCCTGCGCGGCGGAGATGGGTGTCGTCGAGCCCACGGTGGTGCGGGTCAGCGGCGCCCTGGAGCTGCCGGTGGTGGCCCAGGCGCTGGCCGTCGACCACGACGCCGTCGTGGCCCTCGGCGTCGTCATCCGCGGCGGCACCCCGCACTTCGACTACGTCTGCGACTCCTTCACCGCCGGGCTCACCCGGGTGTCCCTGGACACCGGCGTGCCCATCGGCAACGGCGTGCTGACCACCGAGGGCGAGGGCCAGGCCCGCGACCGCGCCGGCCTGGAGGACTCCGCGGAGGACAAGGGCTGGGAGGCCACGATCGCCGCCCTGGACACCGCGGTCACCCTGCGCGGGCTGCGCACCCCCAAGCGGGACACCGGGTTCGGGATCGGCAGCTCGTGAGCACCAGCTTCGACGACCTGTTCGCGCAGCTGCAGGCCAAGGCCGCCGCCGGTGACCCCGCCTCGGGCACCGTCGCCGCGCTGGCGGGCGGGGTGCACGGGGTCGGCAAGAAGGTCGTCGAGGAAGCTGCGGAGAGCTGGATGGCCGCCGAGCACGAGGACGGCGACCGGGCCGCCGAGGAGATCAGCCAGCTCCTCTACTGGACCCAGGTCCTGATGCTGGCCAAGGGCCTCACCCTCGAGGACGTGTACTCCCACCTGTGACCGAGAACCGATGACCAGGAGCCACCCCGTGCTGCGCGTCGCCGTCCCCAACAAGGGCGTCCTGTCCGAGCCGGCCGCCGAGATGCTGTCCGAGAGCGGGTACCGGCAGCGCCGCAGCACCAAGGACCTCGCGGTCTACGACCCCGACTCCGACACCGAGTTCTTCTACCTGCGGCCCCGCGACATCGCCGTCTACGTCGCCGCGGGCACCCTCGACGTCGGCATCACCGGCCGCGACATGCTGCAGGAGACCACCCCGCCGGACACCGAGGACCCCGCCGAGGAGGTCATGGCGCTGGGTTTCGGCCGGTCCTCCTTCCGGTTCGCCAGCCCCACCGGCTCGGGCATCGAGTCCGTCACCGACCTGGCCGGACGGCGCATCGCCACGGCCTACCCGGTGCTGCTGGAGAAGTTCCTCGCCGACTCCGGCATCGACGCCTCGGTGGTCAAGCTCGACGGCGCGGTGGAGACCGCCTGCCGTCTGGGCGTGGCCGACGCCGTCTGCGACGTGGTCGAGACCGGGACGACGCTGCGCCAGGCCGGCCTGCACGTCATCGGCGACCCGGTGCTCACCAGCGAGGCCATCCTGGTCCGCCGGTCCGGTGCCGAGGAGAACCCGGCGGTGGCCCAGCTGCAGCGCCGGCTGCGCGGGGTCCTGGTGGCCCGGCAGTACGTGATGCTCGACTACGACTGCCCCCACGAGCTGCTGGAGAAGGCCACCGCCATCACCCCGGGCCTGGAGGGCCCGACGGTGAGCCGGTTGCAGACCCCGGGCTGGTCCGCGGTGCGGGCGATGGTGCCGCAGACCGACACCAACCGGTTGATGGACGAGCTGTGGGAACTCGGCGCCCGCGCCATCCTGGTGACGTCGATCCACGCCTGCCGCATCTGACGGGCGACCGACCGCCGTCCGAGGAGACCGAGGTCCGCCCATGTCCCGCACCCGCCGCCAGGCGCCCCGTCCCGCCGAGCTGCTGGAGCTCGTCCGGTTCAAGAAGCCCCAGCTGGACGGGAAGGAGCGACGGCTGGGGGCAGCGCAGACGATCGCCGACCTGCGCACGATCGCGAAGCGGCGCACCCCGCGGGCGGCGTTCGACTACACCGACGGGGCCGCGGAGGGCGAGGTGTCGCTGGCCCGGGCCCGGCAGGCGTTCGCCGACGTGGAGTTCCACCCCGACGTGCTGCGCCCGGCGGTGGAGGTGGACACCTCGGTGCAGGTGCTGGGTGGGCCCAGTGCGCTGCCCTTCGGCATCGCGCCGACCGGGTTCACCCGGCTGATGCAGACCGAGGGCGAGACCGCCGGCGCCGGGGCAGCGGGCGCGGCGGGCATCCCGTTCACCCTCTCCACGCTGGGCACCACCACGATCGAGGGGGTGCAGGCGGCCAACCCGCACGGCCGGAACTGGTTCCAGCTGTACGTGATGCGCGACCGGTCGATCTCCTACGGCCTGGTCGAGCGGGCCGCGGCGGCGGGGTTCGACACGCTGCAGTTCACGGTGGACACCCCGATCGCCGGGGCGCGGTTGCGGGACAGGCGCAACGGGTTCTCCATCCCGCCGCAGCTGACGCTCTCCACCGTGGCCGACGCGGCGCTGCGGCCCTGGTGGTGGTGGGACTTCCTGACCACCCCGAAGCTGGAGTTCGCGTCCCTCTCCTCGACCGGTGGCACGGTGGGGGACCTGCTGGACATGGCGATGGACCCCACCATCAGCTACGACGACCTGGACGTCATCCGCGGCATGTGGCCGGGCAAGCTCGTGGTCAAGGGCGTGCAGTCGGTCGCCGACGCGGTCCGGCTGCTGGATGCCGGGGTCGACGGGATCGTGCTGTCCAACCACGGCGGCCGGCAGCTGGACCGCGCGCCGGTGCCCTTCCACCTGCTGCCGGAGGTGCGCAAGGAGGTCGGCCCGGACGCCTGCGTCATGGTCGACACCGGCATCATGCACGGCGCCGACGTCGTCGCGGCGATGGCGCTGGGCGCCTCGTTCACGATGATCGGCCGGGCCTACCTGTACGGCCTGATGGCCGGCGGCCGCGAGGGCGTGGACACGACCATCGCCATCCTGACGACCGAGATCGTGCGCACCATGCGGCTGCTCGGCGTCAGCTCGGTCGCCGAGCTCGAGCCCCGGCACGTCACCCAGCTGCACCGCCTGCTGCCCCGCGGCTGACCCGGGGCAGCCGGGGCCCACGGGGGGCGGTCAGGCCGGGCGCAGCTGCTTGACGACGACGGCCACCAGCACCGAGATGCCACCGACGACGGCGACCGCCGCCGCGATGCCGGACAGCGCACCCGAGATGGCGATGACCAGCAGCGGGCAGAGGAACTCGCCGAGGAACAGCGCGGCGGTCCAGCGGCCGGTGCCGCGGCCGCGCTCCTCCAGCGCCAGCCCCGAGACGACCCAGGTCAGCAGGCTGGGCAGCATGATCCCGGTGCCCGCGCTGGCCACCACGGCGCCGACGACGGCGACCGGGACGGCGGGCGCCAGGCCCATCACCAGCAGACCCAGGCCGGCCAGGCCGAAGGCCAGCGGCAGCAGGAACGCCGGCCCGCGGCGGGCGATCCGCGGGAAGGACGCCGCGCCGGCGGCGGTGGCCAGCGACGCGATCGCGGCGATGCCGCCGATGGCCGCGGTCGCCGTCACGCCCAGGCCGTCGAGCACGTAGGCGAGCTCCACGATCGGGGTGTAGAACACCACGCCGCCGACCAGGCTGACCGCCAGCGGGACCAGCATCCGGCGCCAGGGCAGCGGGGGCAGCGCGGTGGTCGACCGGGGCGGGACGGTCGGCGTCCAGACCAGGACGGCGGCGAGGACGGCCAGCGGCAGGCCGACCAGGTACAGCCAGAACGGGGTGCGCCAGTCGCTGCTGCCCAGTGCCCCGCCCAGGCCGAAGAAGACGGTGGCGGCGAGCGTGGTGACGATGGTCTGCAGGCCGAAGAGCTTGGCCCGGCGGGCGCCGGCGGAGTAGTCGGCGATGAGCGTGGTGCAGCAGGTCATGATCGCGGCCTCGGTGATGCCGACGCCGACCCGGGTGGCGAGCACCGCGGGCAGCGAGTCCAGCAGCACCGGAGCGGTCCCGAGCACCGCGTAGACGGCCAGCGCGCCGACCAGCAGCCGCTTGCGGCCGACCGCGTCGACGATCCGGCCGGCGACCGGGGCCAGCAGGGCGATCATCAGCGCGGGGGCGGTGAGCACCAGCGGGGCCAGGGCGTCGACGCCGGGGGTGCCGGCGAAGGCGCGCTGCAGCGTGGGCAGCACGGGGGACAGCAGCACCGCGCCGAGGATGGGCATGCAGCTGGCCGCCATGAGGACGGCGATGGCCGCGCGTCCGGCGGGGCGCCCGGTGACCGGGTGCAGCGCCCCGGCGTCGGCGCCGACCGCGGCCTCCCCGGGGACGGGGCCGTCGATGGTCTGGGACACGGGTGCTCCTGGGTTCGGGTGCCGGACCTCGGTGACCGGCATCACTGACCGGGGAGTGTGCGGAACGGGGACGTCCCCAGGCCAATAGATCCGCAGGACCGCCCCCATCAGCGCGGTGGATGCCTCAGCTGAGCGGTGTGGTCGCCTGCTTCGCCGCACGCAGCACCAGGTCGCGCAGGAACACGTGGTCGGGGTCGCGCTCGTAGACCGGGTGCCACCACATGGCCTCCACCAGGCCGCCGACGTCCAGCGGGCAGGGCAGCGTGCGCACCCCGCTGTCCAGCGGCAGCAGGTCGACCAGCCGGCGCTGCAGCAGCGAGATCCGCCGGGACCCGGCGACCAGGCCAGGCACGGTCAGGAAGTTCTCGGTGACGACCTGCACCTGCGGCTCGATGCCGCGCTGGCGCAGCACCCGCGCGGCCGGGGTCGAGGACGTGGGGCCGTGGTAGACCGCCACCCAGGGCAGGGTGCGCAGGTGCTCGACGCTGACCTCGTCCCCGACGTCGGGGTGGTCGGCGGACAGGACGACGACCCACTCGTCGGCGTACAGCTCGGCGTGCGGCAGGTCGGTCAGGAACCCCATCGGCAGCAGCATGAGGTCGACGGCCAGCAGCGTCTGGTCGGCCCGGTCCACCAGGTCGGGGGTGTGCGGGGCCAACCGCAGCCGGGCGTGCGGGGCCACTTCGTCCAGCAGCGCGGCCAGGGTGTCCCCGAGGACGGTGACGCCGTAGTCCGAGAGCAGCAGGCTGAACTCCCGGGTCGACTCGGCGGGGTCGAAGCTCGCCTGCGCGGTGAACACCCGGTGCACCGACTCCAGCGCCAGCCGGGCCTGCAGCTGCAGCTGGCCGGCCAGCGGGGTGAGCCGGTACTCGTTGCCGACCCGGGTGAGCAGGTCGTCGCCGAAGTGCCGGCGCAGCCGGGCCAGCGACGCCGACAGCGCCGGCTGGGAGAGCCCCAGCTGCCGGGCCGCCCTGGTCACGCTGCGCTGGCCGAGCAGCGCGTCCAACGAGACCAGCAGGTTGAGGTCGAGGTTGGCCACGTTCACGCGGCGCATCATCCACGCCGGTGATGCCCGGCATCAAGGATCCGGTCTTCCCTGATGCCCCGCCGGGGTCGACAGTGGTCCGCGTCACCGACGACAGGAGCACCCGTGTTCGACCCGCAGGACCCCGAAGCCACCGTCGCCGCCGCGGCGGGCCGCCTCTCCAACTGGGGCCGCTGGGGGGACGACGACGTGCTCGGCACGCTCAACCTGCTGACCCCGGAGCACCGGGTCGCCGCGGCCGCCCTCGTGCGCACCGGCCGGTCCTTCGACCTGACCCAGCACTTCAACACCGACGGCCCGCAGAAGGGCTGGCTGCGCCGGGTCAACCCGGTGCACGCCATGCTCGGCACCGGCCTGGACGCCGAGGCCGGCATCCCCGCCTTCCCGCACGGCATCGGTGGCGCCGACGACATGATCACCATGCCGCTGCAGGCCTCCACGCAGTGGGACGGCCTGGGCCACATCTTCGACCACGGGAAGGCCTACAACGGCCGCCGGGCCGGCGCGATCGTGACCAGCGAGGGCGACAACACCACCGGCATCGAGACCACCGCCGGCCGGTTCGTCGGCCGCGGCGTGCTGCTCGACGTCGGCCGCTCGCACGGCACCGACGGCGAGCTGCCCGACGGCTTCGCCATCACCCCCGCGCACCTGGACGCCTGCGCCGCGGCCGCCGGGGTCGAGGTCGGCGCCGGCGACCTCCTCCTGGTCCGCACCGGCCGCCTGAGCCGTGCTCGGCGTGGCATCACCGAGGGTCGTGGGTGGGGCGACTACGCCGGCGGGGAGTCCCCGGGCCTGTCCTTCACCAGCCTGGACTGGCTGCGCAGCCACGACGTCGCCGCCGTCGCCACCGACACCTGGGGCGTGGAGGTGCGGCCCAGCGAGTTCACCGTGCCCACCTTCCAGCCCTTCCACCAGGTCGCCATCCCGCACCTGGGCCTGTTCCTGGGCGAGATGTGGGACCTCGAGGCCCTGGCCTTCGACTGCGCGGCCGACGGCGTCCACGAGTTCCTGCTCGCCGCCCCGCCCCTGCCCGTCACCGGCGCCGTCGGCGCGCCGGTCGCCCCGATCGCCGTGAAGTAGGAGCCCCGATGAGCGCAGTGCAGGACGTCCTCGTGGTCGGCGGTGGCCTGGCCGGCGCCGGCGTGGCGATCCGGCTGGCCCGCGCCGGCGTCGCCGTCGACCTGGTCGAGGTCAAGCCCGACGTCCACGCCCTCGGCTCGGGCATCACCCTGCAGGGCAACGCCCTGCGCGAGCTCGACGGCCTCGGCGTCTGGGAGGCCGCCCGCGAGCGCGGCTACGCCTTCGACGTCACCGGGTTCCGGGCACCGGACCCGCAGGGCACCGAGCTGTTCGCCGTCCCCGACGCCAAGACCGGCGGCCCGGACTACCCGGCTGCCATGGGCATGACCCGGCCCGATCTGGCCGGCCTGCTGCACGACAAGGCGGCGGAGGTGGGGGTGAAGCTGCGCTACGCCACCACGACGACCGACCTGGCCCAGGACGACGGGGGCGTCGACGTCACCTTCTCCGACGGCTCGTCCGGCCGCTACGACCTGGTGGTCGGTGCGGACGGCGTCCGGTCGTGGACCCGCCGGATGATCGGCATCGAGCTCGAGACCAGGTCCACCGGCATGGGCATCTGGCGTGCCTTCGGCCCCCGGCCGGCCAGCGTCACCCGCACCGACCTCTACTACGGCGGCCCCTGCTACATCGCCGGGTACTGCCCGACCGGCGAGGACAGCATCTACGCCTACGTCGTCGAGGACGCCCAGGACCGCTCCACCCTGACGCCCGAGGAGCAGCTGGCCGCCATGCGGCAGCTCTCGGAGGCCTACCACGGCCCGTGGGACGAGATCCGGGAGTCCCTCACCGACCCGTCGCGGGTCAACTACACCTGGTTCGAGACCCACCTGCTGCCCGCGCCGTGGAACCGCGGCCGGGTGGTGCTCATCGGCGACGCCGCGCACACCTGCCCGCCCACCGTCGCCCAGGGCGGCGCGCAGGCGCTGGAGGACGCCGCCGTCCTCGGTTCCCTGCTCGTCGAGCGCGACGTCCTGGACGCCGACCTCTGGGACGCCTTCCACGCCCGCCGCGTCGACCGCGCCCGCACCGTCGTCGACGCCTCGAACCAGCTCGCCCAGTGGCAGCTCGACCACGTGCAGGGCGACGTCGCCTCGCTCATGCGCTCGGTCGCCACCGTCGTCAGCCAGCCCGCCTGAGGAAGAAGACCATGACCGAACGACTCATCACCCACCTGCGGCACGTCGACCTGGCCGTGCCCGACCTCGCGAAGCAGCGGGACTTTTTCACCGGCACCTGGGGGCTGAAGGAGGAGACCACCGACAGCGGCCTGTCCTTCCTGGCCGCCGAGGGCAGCCCCGAGCAGTACGTCGTCCGGCTGCGCGAGGCCACCGACAAGCGGATCGACCTGATCTCGTTCGGCGCGGCGACCGCCGCCGACGTCGACACCCTGGCCGCCCGGATGGCGTCGGCCGGTGTCCAGCTGGTGCACGAGCCCACCGACCTGCAGACCCCCGGCGGCGGCTACGGCTTCCGGTTCTTCGACAACGAGGGCCGCACCGTCGAGGTGTCCGCCGACGTCGCCGTGCGCGAGCACCGCCGCATCGAGGAGGGCGAGTCGATCCCCGTGCGCCTGTCGCACGTGGTGATCAACTCCAGCGACCCCGATGGCACGGTGGCCTTCTACGAGCGCCACTTCGGGTTCGCGCTGTCGGACACGCTCATGCACCCCCGGATGGGCAACATGATGTACTTCCTGCGCACCAACGCCTGGCACCACAGCATGGCCGTCGCCCGGGGGCCCCACCCCTCCCTGCACCACGCCTCCTTCGAGCTGCGCGGCATCGACGAGTACATGCGCGGCACCGGCCGGGCGCTGCGCGCCGGCGTGGAGAAGATCTGGGGCCCGGGCCGGCACATGGCCGGCAACAACACCTTCTCCTACTTCCTCGACCCGCACGGCAACACCGTCGAGTACACGACCGAGCTCGACCTGGTCGACGAGGACACCTGGCACCCCTCGCTCTACGACTTCACCGTCCCCGAGGTCAGCGACCAGTGGGGCACCGCGAACGCGATGAACGAGTTCGTCGCGGCGAAGTCGTTCAACGACCCCGACAAGGGTCTGTTCGTCGCGCCCCCGGTCTGATGCGGTTCGCCACCTGGGAGCACCAGGGCGAGGTGTCCGCCGGTGTCGTCTCCGACGCCGGCGTGCACGGCATCCCCGGGACCACCGTGCTCGAGCTCGTGCGCTCGGGCCTGGCCACCGCGGTCGCAGCGGGGGAGCAGGCGCTGGAGGCCCCGGCGGTCCCGCTGGCCGACGTCCGGCTGCTGCCGCCGCTGCAGCCGCCCACCGTGCGCGACTTCGTCGCCTTCGAGGAGCACGTCGAAGGGGTGGTGAAGGGCGTCTCCGGCGGGGACGGCGGGGTGGTGCCCGAGTGGTACCAGGCGCCCACCTTCTACTTCACCAACCCCTACGCGATGGTGGGCGCGCACGACGACGTCGCCGTCCCGCCGGGGTGCTCGGTGCTGGACTTCGAGCTCGAGGTCGCCGCGGTCATCGGCCGCGACGGCGGCTCGCTCTCGCCGGAGGACGCCCGCGACCACGTCTTCGGCTACACCGTGTTCAACGACTGGTCCGCCCGCGACCTGCAGGCGCGGGAGATGAAGGTCAGCCTCGGGCCGGCCAAGGGCAAGGACTTCGCCACCACCCTGGGCCCGTGGCTGGTCACCGCCGACGAGCTGGAGCCCTACCGCGACGCCGAGGGCTTCCTGGCCCTGGAGATGACGGTGTCGGTCAACGGCGAGCCGGTCGGTGCCGACCTGCTGTCCAACATGGGCTGGCCGTTCGAGGAGCTGGTCGCCTACGCCAGCCGCGGAACCGTCGTCCGGGCCGGGGACGTCCTCGGGTCGGGCACCTGCGGCAACGGCGGGTGCCTGGGCGAGCTGTGGGGCCGCAACGGCTCACGGACGCCGCCACCCCTGCAGCCCGGCGACGTCGTGGAGATGACCGTCGAGGGCATCGGCACCCTCCGCAACCGCGTCGTGGCCGGTGCCGACCTGCCGCCCGTCGCCCCCGCCCGCACGCGCACGCGTGCCCGCACCCGCAGCTGAGAGGAACGACCGTGTTCGAGTACTTCCCGGGCAACTACGTCTGGAACCTGGGCGTCGTCGCGACGCTGAACTCCGGCGGGCTGGTCGACGAGGTCGACCGCGCCTGCCGGCCGATCAAGGAGGCCGCCCAGCAGGGCGAGGACGCCGGCACCCAGGACTTCCTGCGGGCCTGGACGGCGCTGACCGACCAGCTGGTCGAGCAGGCCGAGGCCGCCGAGAAGGCCGGGCACACCCGCACCGCCGGGCAGCTGTGGTTCCGCGCCACCAACTACCTGTGCCAGGCCGAGCGGATGCTGTCCCACCGCAGCCCGGACCGGGTGCCCACCTACCGTCGGGTGCTCGACATCGCCGAGCGGGCCTTCGCCACGCACAGCCCGCGGGTCACGCGGGTCGAGATCCCCTACGAGGGGACGACGCTGCCGGCCTACTTCAGCGGCGCCCCGGCCACCGACGACGGCCCGGCGCCGGTCGTCGTGCTGGTCAACGGGCTGGACTCCACCAAGGAGCACATGTACACGTCCAACCACTGGGAGGAGCTCGCCGCCCGCGGCATCTCCTGCCTGATGCTGGACCAGCCCGGCACCGGCGAGGCACTGCGGCTGCAGGGCCTCACCGCCCGCATCGACACCGAGGCCTGGGCCGGCGCCGCGGTGGACTGGCTGGAGACCCGCGCCGACGTCGACACCGCGAGGATCGGCATCGTGGGCTGGTCGCTGGGCGGCTACTTCTCCCCGCGCGCCGCGGCCTTCGAGAAGCGGTTCGCCCTCTGCGTGGCGTGGGGGGCCAACCACGACTGGGGCGCGGTGCAGCGGCGCCGGGCCCAGCGCGAGGGTGAGCGACCGGTCCCGCACTACTGGTCGCACGTGCTGTGGGTGTGGGGCATCGAGGGCGACGAGCACCACCTCGACGCGTTCCTCGACTTCGCCGACCGGGTCAACCTGGAGGGCGTCGTGGAGAGGATCACCGTGCCGTTCCTGGTCGCCCACGGGGCCAACGACCGGCAGATCCCGCTGGAGTACGCGCACCGCTCCTACGACCAGGCGGTCAACTCGCCCAAGCGCGAGCTGCGGGTGTTCACCCCCGAGGAGGGCGCCACCGAGCACATCGGCCTGGACCACCTGCCGCACGTCAGCGTGTTCGTCGCCGACTGGGTCGCGGACACCTTCGCCGAGCTGGGCTGAACCCGCCCGGGCCGCCCGCCCCGCCTCAGCGGGTGCGGGTGGTCCGGTCGGCGAGGTCGATCGCGGTCGACAGGCCCAGCGCCATGGCCCGCCCGCTGGTGGAGCCGGTGGCCAGCAGGGTGGCCAGCGCCGTGTCCAGGTCGCCCTGCCCGATGAGCGCCCGGACCAGCGCGGCGAACTCGCCGCTGACCCGGCCGGCCGCCGCGTGCTTGAGCAGTGCGCGCGACAGCTCGGTCGTGCGCCCGGCCGCCAGGGCGTGCACCCCGGCGCCGAACCGCTCGGCGGCCGGGTGGCCCATGAGCACGAGCCCCGCGACGGTGCCGGCCAGGACGTCGTCCCCGGCCGGGGTCAGGCCCGGGCCCAGCCCCACGAGCCGGGTGGCGGTGCGCAGCGCGGCCTCGAGGTCGGCGCGGCGGACCGCCCCGCGCAGCGC
>NZ_JAMXRZ010000106.1 GCF_024124375.1 Klenkia sp. PcliD-1-E | reverse complement strand
CGGGGGCGGCTGGTCGCCGCCGGGGTGGCGGTGCGGGGCACGCCCGTGCGCGCCCACCTGCAGCTGATCAAGGCCACCGCCGAGACGGTCACCGCCCCGCCCGGTGAGCTGGCGGCCTCGGTCGAGGAGACCGAGCTGGTGCTGCGCTGGATGGAGAAGCCGGGCACCCGGCTGGTCGAGGTCACCGGCACGCTGGCCTGCCCCGTGCCCGGCACCGGCGGCCTGCGGGGGTTCCTGGAGCGGGTCGACGCGGGCCGGTCGGCCCGTGACCCGTTCGGCGAGCGAGACGGCGGCGGCAGCACCCGGGCCCGGCCCGACCGGGTGCGCGGCGCAGGAGGTCGGGCCCGCCGCGCGGCGCTAGCCTCGCCGGTGTGATCACCGCCATCGTCCTCATCGACGCCTCGACCGACTCCATCGGCGAGGTGGCCACCACCCTGGCCGACCTCGACGGCGTCAGCGAGGTGTACTCCGTCGCCGGTGGCGGCACCGACCTCATCGCCCTGGTGCGGGTCCGGGAGTTCGACGACGTGGCCGACGTGATCGCCGGGCGGATCAACAAGGTGCCCGGGGTGCTCGACACCCGCACGCACATCGCCTTCCGCGCCTACTCCCAGCACGACCTGGAGTCCGCGTTCTCCATCGGGCTGGAGGAGTAGGGCCTCAGCGGGCCTCCTGGCTCACCTGCGCCCACCGGTCGAGCAGGGCCGCGGCCCGGCCGTCGTCCACGGCGGCGGCCGCGCGCTGCAGCCCGGCCGCGAGCTGGTCGTGCAGCCGGCCGTCGCGCTCGTCGAAGGCGGTGAGCGCCGCGGCGGCGTTGAGCAGCACGGCGTCGCGCACCGGACCGCGCTCCCCCGCCACCAGACGGCGCACCACCTCGGCGTTGGCGCGGGCATCCCCGCCGCGCAGCGCGTCCGGTCCGGGTCGGGCCAGACCCAGTGCAGCCGGGTCGACCCGGTCGGGCACCACCTCGCCACCGCGGACCACCCAGACCGCCGACGTCGTCGCGGTGGTCAGTTCGTCGAGGCCGTCGTCGCCCCGGAAGACCAGGCCGCGGCTGCCGCGGCGGGCCAGCACCGCGGCCAGCACCGGGGCCATCCGGGTGTCGGCGCACCCGATCGCCACCGCGACGGGCCGGGCGGGGTTGACCAGCGGGCCGAGGAAGTTGAAGACGGTGCCGATGCCCATCTCCCGCCGGGGAGCCGCCGTGTGCCGGTAGCCGGGGTGGAAGACGGGGGCGAAGAAGAAGCCGATGCCGGCCTCGGCGACGCAGCGCACGACACCCGCCGCCGGCAGGTCGATGACCACGCCCAGCGCCTCGAGCACGTCGGCCGAACCGGAGGAGGACGACGCGGCCCGGTTGCCGTGCTTGGCCACCGGCGCACCGGCTGCCGCCGTGACCAGGGCGGCCATCGTGGAGATGTTGACGGTGTGCGCGCCGTCGCCACCGGTGCCGACGACGTCGACGCAGTCCTGCGGCAGCCGGACCGGGGTGGCCTGCTCGAGCATCGTGGCGGCCAACCCGGCCACCTCGGCCGGCGCCTCGCCCTTGGCCCGCAGCGCGACCGCGAACGCCGCCACCTGGGCCGGGGTCGCCTCCCCGGTCATGATCTCGCGCATCGCCCACGCGGTGTCGGCCTCGGACAGGTCGTGCCGGGCGATCAACCGGGACAGCAGGTCCCGCCACCTGGGCACGGTGGGCTCGGCGGCCGTGGTCGGCGTGGGCGCGCTCATCCGGCGCGGCCGCGCACGGCGGGCCGCGTGGTCCGTCCCCGCAGCAGACCCGCCACCGTCCGGGGGGCCACCAGCGGGTCGACCGGGTGGGTCAGCGTCGCCTCGGCCATCGACCAGTGCGCGAGCCAACGGTCGGCCTGCCGGGCGATGAGCACCAGCACTGGCGGGCAGTCCTCGACCTCGTGCTTGAGCTGGCGGCCGATCCCCATGCCCCCGGTGGGCTGGGCCTCGCCGTCGAGGATGCAGAGGTCCACCTCCCCGCCGTCCACGGCGGAGACCACCTCGGCGCCCGTGGCGCACTCCACCCAGCGCAGGGGGCCCACGTCGCCGGCGGGGTGGGTGCCGACCGCGGTGCGCACCGCCTCGCGCACCTCGGCCCGGTGGCTGAAGACCACCACGGTCCGCGGTCCCGTCCCGGCCGGTGCAGCAGCGTCGCTCACGGCAGCGACCCTAGTGCCCCGGCCGCTCCCGCGGGCCGCCCCGCAGCGGGCCGCGAAGATCACGGTCAGGTCACGACGGTCGCGCGCCGTTGCCGCGGCCGGACCGTCCTCCGACCCCCGCACCGGGCATCGATCGGCCCGGAACCGCGCCCGTCCGGGCCGATGCCGGGGCCCCGGCTCCCAGCGGTCTCCCGGGTTCGCCACGCAGGTGCACCCGCGCTCGTCCAGCGCCTGCACCGATGCCATGATGGCGCTGTGACAACGGCCCCCGTGGCGAGCAGCACCTTCGACACCTCGCGGGTGCACTCCCTGACCCGACCGAACATGGTCAGCGTCGGCACGATCATCTGGCTCGCCAGCGAGCTGATGTTCTTCGCCGGGCTGTTCGCCATGTACTTCACCGCCCGGGCACGGGCGGGCGAACCGTGGCCCCCGCCGCCCACCGAGCTCGACCTGCCCTACGCGGTGGTCTTCACGACCATCCTCGTGGCGTCCTCGGTCACCTGCCAGCTCGGCGTGTTCGCCGCGGAGCAGGGCAACGTCTACGGCCTGCGGCGCTGGTTCACCATCACCTTCGTCATGGGCCTGGTCTTCGTCCTGGGCCAGGCGAACGAGTACCGGGTCCTGGTGACCGAGCACGGCACCTCGATCTCCTCCTCCACCTACGGGTCGGTCTTCTTCCTCACGACCGGCTTCCACGGCCTGCACGTCATCGGTGGCCTCATCGCCTTCGTGTTCGTGCTCATGCGGTCCACGATGGGCCGTTTCACGCCGGCGCAGGCGACCTCCGCGATCGTGGTCTCCTACTACTGGCACTTCGTCGACGTCGTGTGGATCGGGCTGTTCGCCACGATCTACCTGATCCGCTAGGGAACCGGTGTCCACCACGAACCCCTCCTCCGACGCCCCGACGACCGAGGGCCGCTTCGCCGGTCTGCGTGCCCGCCTCGGCGGCCGGTCGGCCGGGTCCCCCGCCTCGGCCGCCCGGGCCCGCCGCCGCTCCAAGCAGCGGCGGCGGATGGCCAACGTGGCCGGCCTGATGGCCGCCCTGGTGCTGACCGGGGTGGGCTACTCGGCCATCGCCCCGGCCAACGCCGCCGACGAGGCCAGCGGCGGGCAGTCCACCGCCGAGGCCGCGGGTCAGGCGCTGTACGAGCGCAGCTGCATCAGCTGCCACGGCTCGAACCTGCAGGGCGTGCAGGACCGCGGCCCGTCCCTCATCGGGGTCGGCGAGGCCTCGGTCTACTTCCAGGTGCACACCGGCCGCATGCCGCTGGTCCGCCAGGAGGCCGACGCGGCCCGCAAGCCCCCCGTGTTCAGCGACGCCGAGATCGAGCAGCTGATGGCCTACGTGCAGGCCAACGGCGGTGGCCCGACCCTGCCGTCGGGCGACCTGCGCGACGGTGACCTGGCCGAGGGCGGCGAGCTGTTCCGCCTCAACTGCGCCAGCTGCCACAACTTCGTCGGCGAGGGCGGCGCGCTCTCCTCGGGCAAGGCGGCGCCGAGCCTGCAGGACGCGAACGACCTGGAGATCTACGCCGCCATGCTCAGCGGCCCGGAGAACATGCCGGTGTTCGGGGACAACCAGCTGACCCCCGAGGAGAAGCGCTCGATCATCGACTACGTGCAGACCCTCAAGGAGCAGGCCGACCCCGGTGGCGCCGGCATCGGCCGCGCCGGGCCGGTCTCCGAGGGCCTGGTGATCTGGGTCGTCGGCATCGGCGCCCTGCTGTTCGGGATCTTCTGGATGGGGACCAAGGCGTGAGCAAGGACGAGCGGGCCGGCTCCCGGCCCGACGACGAGGCGGGTCCGACCCACGGCGGGCCCGACGACGACTACACCCCGGCCCAGCTCGCCGGGATGGACCGCGAGGAGCTCAACCGCCTCGGGGCCCGGTACGACGGCGTCGAGGTCCTGCACGTCGACCCGCCGCCAGCCCCCGGGTCGGCCCTGGAGAAGCAGGCCGAGCGCCAGGTCTCGATGGCCTTCGGCATCGCCGGCCTGTTCGCCCTCGCCTTCGCCGTCGTCTACTTCGGGTCGGGCTGGTTCCTGCCGGACTGGCAGTGGGCCTCGGACGACAACGGCTGGAGCGCCTTCTACACACCGTTCCTCGGTGTCTGCATGGGCGGTGCGCTGATCTTCCTCGGCGTCGGCATGGTGCTCTTCGTCAAGAAGCTGCTGCCGCACGAGACCGCCGTGCAGGACAAGCACGACGGCTCGCACTTCGACCGCACCACGACCGCCGCCACCCTGATGGGCGGTGTCGACCGGGTCGGCTTCCCGCGCCGGAAGATGATCGGCCGCAGCCTCGGGTTCGCCGGCGGCGCGCTGGGCCTGGTGCTCATCGCCCCCATCGGTGGCCTCATCAAGAACCCGAACAAGGGCAACCCGCTGGGCACCACCGAGTGGGCCGACGGCGTCCGGCTGGTCCGCCAGGACGGCTCCCCGATCCGCCCGGGCGACCAGGAGCCCGGCTCGCTGGAGACCGTCTTCCCGGCCGTCCCCGGGGGCAACCTGGCCGCCGACGCCGCCACCATGCTCATCCGACTGCGGCCCGAGCAGATGTCGCAGCTGCAGCCCCGTGAGGGCCAGGCCGACTTCGGCTACGGCGACTACGTCGCGTACTCCAAGATCTGCACGCACGCCGGGTGCCCGGTCTCGCTGTACGAGCAGGAGACCAGCCGCATCCTGTGCCCCTGCCACCAGTCGCAGTTCGACGTGATCACCGGGGGCAAGCCGGTCTTCGGCCCGGCCACCCGCCCGCTGCCGGAACTGCCGATTACGCTGGACGACGAGGGATACTTCGTCGCGCGCAGCGACTACATTGAGGCAGTCGGACCCACCTACTGGAACCGAGAGCGGATCTGATGGCTACAACGATCACGCCGAACCAGCCGGCGCCCAGGATCAGCAAGGCCGCGTCGGAGGTCGACGAGCGCCTGGTCGTGGCGGGGCCTCTGCGGCGCACGCTGAACAAGGTCTTCCCCGACCACTGGTCGTTCCTGCTCGGGGAGATCGCCCTCTACTCGTTCGTGATCCTGCTGCTGTCGGGCACGTTCCTCACGTTCTACTACGACCCGTCGCTGTCGGAGACCGAGTACCAAGGCATCTACGCACCGCTGCGCGGCGTCGAGATGTCGCGGGCCTACGAGAGCTCGCTGGGCATCAGCTTCGACGTCCGCGGCGGTCTGCTCATCCGGCAGATCCACCACTGGGCCGCGCTGCTGTTCGTCGCGGCGATCGTGGTGCACCTGCTGCGCATCTTCTTCACCGGTGCGTTCCGCAAGCCCCGCGAGACCAACTGGGGCATCGGCGTGGTGCTGCTGATCCTGGCCCTGGCGATGGGCTTCACCGGCTACACCCTCCCCGACGACCTGCTCTCGGGCACGGGTCTGCGGATCGTCTCGGCGATCATCCTCAGCATCCCGGTGGTCGGTACCTGGGTGCACTGGGCCGTGTTCGACGGCGACTACGTCGGCGAGGTCATCCTCGGCCGGCTCTACATCGTCCACGTGCTGATCCTGCCGGCGATCATCCTGGCGTTGATCGCGTTGCACCTGCTGCTGCTGATCAAGCAGAAGCACACGCAGTTCCCCGGCCCCGGGCGCACCGAGCACAACGTGGTCGGCAACCGCTTGTTCCCCGCCTTCGCCGGCAAGGCCACCGCGCTGTTCTTCATCGTGTTCGGTCTGTGCGCGGCCCTCGGCGGTCTGGTGCAGATCAACCCGTTCTGGCTGTGGGGCCCGTACAACCCGGCGCAGGTGTCGGCCGGTTCACAGCCGGACTGGTACATCGGGTTCCTCGACGGGTCGACGCGTCTGTTCCCTGCCTGGGACATCAACCTGCCCGGTGACTACACGATCCCGGCGCTGTTCTGGCCGACCGTCGTCATCGCAGGTGCGATGTTCACGATCCTGGCGCTGTACCCGCAGATCGAGCGCAAGCTCACCGGCGACACCGCGTCGCACCACCTGCTGCAGCGTCCGCGCGACGTCCCGGTGCGCACGTCGCTGGGTGTCATGGCACTGACCTTCTACGGCGTGCTGTGGATCTCCGGCGGCAACGACCTGATCGCGGACAAGTTCGACATCAGCCTGAACGCGATGACGTGGTTCGGTCGCATCGGCTGCATCGTGCTGCCCCCGATCGCGTACATGCTCACCTACCGCATCTGCCTGGGTCTGCAGCGGCACGACCGCGAGGTGCTCGAGCACGGCATCGAGACCGGTGTCATCCGCCGGCTGCCGAGCGGTGAGTTCATCGAGGTCCACCAGCCGCTCGGCCCGGTCGACGAGCACGGCCACGGCCAGCTCACCTACGCCGGCGCTCCGGTGCCCAAGCGGATGAACCAGGTCGGTGGCGCCCGCCGCGCGGTGAAGGGCTTCTTCAAGCCGATCGAGCAGCCGCGCGACGTCGAGCTCGAGGCCCAGCGGGAGCGGCGCGGTCTGGCCGCTGCGGAGGCCGACCGCGAGGTCACCTCCGGCCGCCCGTCCGAGGGGGGGCGTCCCTCCGAGGGTGGTCGACCGCAGGACCCGCGCGACTGACGCGGCAGCACGTCCCAGCAGGGCCCCGGCGGATTCCGCCGGGGCCCTGTTGCGTTCCCTGCTCCCCACCCGGCCGGCGGCTCCAAGTGCGGGGCGCCCACAGGTGGTGACCTTGCAGATCGGCAACGCTGACGCGCCCGCCAGGGCCGTGTCGACGTTGCGGTTCTGCAAGGTCGACGGATCGCCCGCCCGGTAGCGGAGCAGGGCTCCTACCGAGCGAGTCGCATGCGCGTCCAGCCCACGGTCCGACCCGCCGAGCCCGGTCAGGTCGCCCACTCCCCGAGGCGGCCATCGGGCCGGCCAGGTCCATCGAGCCCGTCCGCTGCTGGACAGGCGCGAGACGCGGCCGGCAAACCACGCCACGGAGGTCGGTGCCGGACGACCTGGACGGGCCTGGGCGGGCCTGGGCGGGCCTGGCCATGACGCGGCAGGGCTGCGCGGGCAGGTGCGGTACCGGGCGGCGTGCCGACGCGACGACGTCGCCGGTCCCCGTCGACCGTCGACCCGGTGCACCGTCCTGGGTGGGGCGCCCACCACGTGGACGCGAGGAGCGTCCCCGAGCTGACGCAGGGTCGTCGTCCCCCCCACCCCCAGCAGACCAGGGGCCCGCCCGCCCCGTGGAACGCCGCCGGGCCCCGTCCACGGCGTGGACGGGGCCCGGCGGGGGCGGTGCAGGTCAGCTGTGCGCGTTCTGCCCCGTGTAGTACTCGAAGAGCAGCCCACCGATCGTGATGATCAGCGCGGCACCGGCCATGATGATCAGCCAGGGGTAGAAGAACGCCAGCGCCAGGCCCATGAGGGCGGCGGACAGCGCCAGGCCGAACGGCCAGTAGCTGCCGGGCGAGAAGAAGCCCAGCTCACCGGCGCCGTCGGCGATCTCGGCGTCCTTGAGGTCCTCGGGCCGCGAGTCGATGCGCCGGGAGACGAACCAGAAGAAGCCACCGATCAGGCCCAGCAGGCCGCCGGACAGCGCCAGGGCCGTCGTCCCGATCGGCTCGAGCGACCACAGGCCGTAGACCACGGCCGCGACGAACGCGAACAGCGCGATCAGGTTGAAGATGAGTGCTTCGACCTTCACGGTCGGTCCTCCCGCTGGTGGGTCCGGGTACGGGTCACGTCAGTTGCCGGCCGCGTCGAGCTGCTGGTTCTCGGTGAGCTGGTCGAACGGCTGCGTCGTGGTGGCCGCACCCGGCTGACCGATCCGCTCCAGGGCGTCGAAGGTCGACAGGCCCTCCTCGCGGGCGGCGAGGTAGGCCTGGTAGTCGTCCCCGGACACCGCACGGACCTCGAAGTTCATGTTCGCGTGGTAGGTGCCGCACAGCTCGGCGCAGCGGCCCACGAAGGCGCCCTCCTCGCGGACGGTCACCTGGAAGACGTTGTCGCGGCCGTTCTCGTTGCCCGGGATCACGTCGAGCTTGAAGAGGAACTCGGGGACCCAGAACGAGTGGATGACGTCGGCGGAGGCCACCTCGAAGCGGATGGACTGGTCGACCGGGACCACGAGGATCGGGATCTCGGTGCTCGAGCCGGTCGTGCTGACCGGGGTGCCGCCGTTGGACTCGGTGGTCTCCGGGTAGACGAACTGCCAGTTCCACTTGAACGCGTTGACCGCGATCGTCACGTCGGGGTTGTTGCTGCGCTCCTGCACCCGGTTCTGCACGACGACGGTGTAGAAGAACAGCACCGCGATCATGACGAACGGGATGATCGTGTAGACGATCTCCAGCGGCAGGTTGTACGCCGTCTGCTTGGGCAGCTCGTCGCCGCGCTTCCGGTGGCGGACCATCGACCAGAAGATCAGGCCCCAGACGGCGAAGCCGACGACGAGCGCGGCGATGACCGACCCGGTCCACAGGTGACGCATCTGCTCGGCCTGGTCGGTGACGCCCTCGGGCCAGCCGAACCGCCAGAAGGCGTTGTTCAGGTCGCACCCGGAGAGGGTGAGCACGGCCAGGGCGCCGAGCGCGGCGGTCCGCGCGAGCTTGCTCCGTCGAGCCACTGCCCGCTGCCTCCTTGTTCCTCCGCGCAGGGGATCCCGCACGGTCCGGCTGGTGGCGGCCTGCACGGTGTCCCGACAGGTCCTGCCCACTACGACCACAGTCAGGGCGAGCGTAGCCGACTGCACCGGGACGGCGACCCCTGGCCAGGGCCGCCGCGACGGGGGTGTCGGAGCGGGTGTGACCTGGCTCCGGAGCGCCGGTCGGCAACGGGCGGGCGGTTACAGTCGGGGGCGTGCTCCCCCGGTTGCTGACCCCCCGCTGGGTGCTCCTGCACCTGCTGGTGGCCGTGCTGTTCGTGGCCACCTTCTTCCTGGGCTACTGGCAGCTCACCAAGGCGGAGAACGGCGGCGGCGCGGTCAACTGGAGCTACGCGCTGCAGTGGCCGCTGTACGGGTTCATGGGGCTGTTCTTCTACGGGAAGATGGTCAAGGTCGAGCTCAACCGCGACCCCGACGAGGACGAGCCCGGCCAGGAGGTCGTGCTGTACCAGCGTCCGCGCATCGACACCACCGGCGACCCCGAGCTGGCCGCCTACAACCGGTACCTGGCCGAGCTGAACGAGAAGGCGTTGCGAGGTCGAGATGGCAACTGACACCACCGTCCCGCCGCGCACCGCGGCCGCGCTGAAGCGATACCAGGTCATGGCCTACGTGGTCGGCGTGATGCTGCTGGTGCTGGTCTTCGTCGCCATCCCCCTGCGGTACGGCTTCGGCGTGCCCGAAGTGTCCAAGGTCGTCTCGCCGATCCACGGCTTCCTCTACATCGTCTACCTCGTGACCGCCTTCGACCTCGCCCTCAAGGCGAAGTTCACCGCCAAGGGCACGCTGCTGGTGCTGCTGGCCGGCGTCGTCCCCTTCGTGTCGTTCTGGGCCGAGCGGCGCGTCAGCCGCCGGGTCCTGGCCGGCCAGCCGCTCTGACCCGCTCCGCTCCCCCGACCTCCCGGAGACCCTTGCCCGATGTGCGGCCTGCTCGCGTACCTGTCCACCGATGCCGAGCGGGTCGACCAGGCCCGGGTCGACGGCGTCCGCCACGCCCTGCACTGCCTGCACCACCGCGGCCCCGACGACACCGCGGTGTGGTCGGACGGGAACGCCGTCCTGGGGTTCAACCGGTTGTCGATCATCGACGTCGAGGGCAGCCCCCAGCCGCTCCCGTACGCCGGTGACCGCTACCGGATCCTGTTCAACGGCGAGGTCTACAACTACGTCGAGCTGCGCGAGGAGCTACGCGGGCTGGGCGCGGAGTTCGCCACCGAGGGCGACACCGAGACCATCGTCGCCGGCTTCCACCACTGGGGTCCCGACGTCGTCACCCGCCTGCGCGGCATGTTCGCCTTCGTCATCTGGGACACCGAGACCGGGACGGCGTTCGGCGCCCGCGACCCGTTCGGCATCAAGCCGCTGTTCACCGCGCGCCTGGCCGACGGCGGGCTGGTCTTCAGCAGCGAGAAGAAGGCCCTGCTGGAGCTGCTCGGCGGGTCCGACGCCGCGGGTGGGGTCGACCCCGCGTCCCTGCAGCACTACCTGACCCTGCAGTACGTGCCCGAGCCCGCCACCCTGCACCGCGGGATCCGCAAGGTGGAGAGCGGCACCCGGTTCACCGTGTCCGGCGGCGAGCTCACCACCGAGCGGTGGTTCCACCCGCGGTTCACCCCGCGACCGGTGCCGGCCGGCGGCGAGCAGGAGCTCTACGACCGGATCGCGGCCGTCCTCGACGACTCGGTCGCCAAGCACATGCGCGCCGACGTCACGGTCGGGTCGTTCCTGTCCAGCGGCATCGACTCGACCGCCATCGCCGCACTGGCCCACCGGTACAACCCCGACCTGCTGACCTTCACCGTCGGGTTCGCCCGGGAGTCGACCTCCGAGGTCGAGATCGCCGCGGAGTCCGCGGCGATCCTGGGCGTGCGGCACATCCCGGTCGAGATCACCGCGCAGCAGTTCGCCGACGCGATCCCCGAGGTCGTCTGGTACCTCGACGACCCGGTCGCCGACCCCGCGCTCGTGCCGCTGTACTTCGTCGCCCGCGAGGCGCGCAAGCACGTCAAGGTCGTGCTGTCGGGCGAGGGGGCCGACGAGCTGTTCGGTGGCTACACGATCTACCGGGAGCCGCTGAGCCTGGCCTGGGCCAAGGACCTGCCGGCGCCGGGACGCCGGGCGCTGACCCGGCTGGCCGGCCTGCTGCCCGAGGGCGTCCGCGGCCAGGACCTGCTCCGGCGCGCCGCCACCCCGCTGGAGCAGCGCTACTACGGCAACGCCCGGAACCTGCGCGACGACGAGCTGGCAGCGCTCATGCCCGGCCGCGACCGCGACCTGTCCCACGTGCAGGTCACCGAGGCGCTCTACGACCAGGCCCGGACCGCCGGCCACGACGACGTCACGGCCATGCAGTACGTGGACCTGTTCACCTGGCTGCGCGGGGACATCCTGGTCAAGGCCGACAAGATGACCATGGCCAACTCCCTCGAGCTGCGGGTGCCCTTCCTCGACCCCGAGGTCTTCGCGCTCGCCGCGACCCTGCCGCTGGGGATGCGCACGCCGCGCGGTCGTGGCCACGCCCGGGCGGGGACGACGAAGTACGCCCTCCGGCAGGCCATGCGCCAGATCGTGCCGCCGCGGATCATGGACCGCCGCAAGCTGGGCTTCCCGGTGCCGACGGCGGACTTCCTCGCCGGCCCGCTACACGACTGGGCGCGGGAGATCGTCACGTCCAGCCAGACGCAGCAGTGGCTGGACCGCGACGTCGTCCTCGGCCTGCTCGAGCGGCTGCGCGTCGCGGCGGCCCAGGGCGCGGCCCCGCACAAGCGGACGGCTCGTCAGCTCTGGGAGGTGCTCGTGTTCATGGTCTGGCACGGCATCTTCGTCGAGGAGCGCATCGTCGTCGACGTCCCCGAGACCGTCTACCCCGTGACGCTGTAGGGACGACGATGCCCGGTCCCCTGACGGGACCGGGCATCGTGACGGTGCTGGAACGACCCCTCCGCAGGGACCCGCGGCGTGCGGAGCACGTCGTGGGGGGGCGGAGGGGTCCTTCCTCAGCTGAAGCTGTCGCCGCAGGCGCAGGAGCTGCCCGCGTTGGGGTTGTCGATCGTGAAGCCCTGCTTCTCGATGGTGTCGACGAAGTCGATGGTGGCACCGCCGAGGTAGGGGGAGCTCATCCGGTCGACGATGACCTCGACGCCACCGAACTCGTGGGTCTGGTCGCCGTCGAGGAAGCGCTCGTCGAAGAAGAGCTGGTAGCGGAGGCCGGAGCAGCCACCCGGCTGCACGGCGATGCGCAGACGCAGGTCGTCGCGACCCTCCTGGTCCAGCAGCGCCTTGACCTTGGCCGCGGCCGGGTCGCTCAGGATGACGCCGGTGGCGGCCATCGGGGTCGACTCGGTGTCCTGCACGGTCATGTTCTGTCCTCCCACATCGAGGTCTGGTGCATCTGATCAGACCAACACCGCCGTGGCGGAGCTGCTTCCCACTGTACGGCGCGATCTCCCCGCAGCGGCTGTCGTGCAGGTCTCGGGTCCCGCCCGGCCACGTAGACTGCCCAGCTGTGAAGTTCCGCCTGCCCGGCCGCCGGCCCGCCGAGACCACCCCGGACCCGGCCTCCGACCTGACCGCCCAGCAGCTGACCACCGTCGGCAAGGGCCGCCCCACGCCCAAGCGCAGCGAGGCCCAGGGTCGCCGGCAGGGTCCCCCTCCCCCGCCGCCCACCACGCGCAAGGAGGCCTACAAGCGGATGCGGGAGCAGCAGGCGGCCAACCGCGGCAGCGCCCGCGAGGCCGCCGCGCGCGGGGACGACAGCGCCCTGCCCGCCCGCGACCGCGGTCCGGAGAAGCGCCTGGTGCGCGATGTCGTGGATTCCCGCCGCAACGCCGGCAGCCTCTTCCTCGTCGTCGCCGCGCTCGTGCTGGTCGGCTACTTCATCCCCAACCAGGCCGTGCAGAGCTACACCGTGTTCCTCTGGTTCGCCTTCTTCCTCGTCATCATCGGCGACTCCTTCGTGCTGGGACGGCGGATCAAGAAGAAGGTGGCCGAGCGGTTCCCGGACGCCCGCACCAAGGGCCTGGTCTGGTACGGCATCAGCCGCGCCACCATGGTCCGCCGCTGGCGCTTCCCCAAGCCCCAGGTCGGCCTCGGCGCCGAGGTGTAGCCCGGCCGACCCCGGCCTACGTTCGAGGGTGTGCAGACACGCCGACTGGGCCGCTCCGGCCTGAACATCACCGAACTCGCCTACGGCAACTGGCTGACCCACGGCAGCCAGGTCGAGGAGGACGCCGCGCACGCGTGCGTGCACGCCGCCCTCGACGCCGGCATCACCACCTTCGACACCGCCGACGTCTACGCCGGGACCAAGGCCGAGTCCGTGCTCGGCCGGGCGCTCGCCGGGCAGCGGCGCGAGTCCCTGGAGATCGCCACCAAGGTCTACTGGCCGACCGGCGAGGGTGCCAACGACCGCGGACTGGGCCGCAAGCACGTCATCGAGAGCTGCCACGCCTCGCTGCGGCGGCTGCAGACCGACTACGTGGACCTGTACCAGGCGCACCGCTACGACTCCACCGTCCCCCTCGAGGAGACGATGACCGCCTTCGCCGACCTCGTCCGGTCGGGCAAGGTGCTCTACGTCGGGGTGTCCGAGTGGCGGGCCGAGGAGATCGCCGCCGGCGCCGCGCTCGCCCGCGACCTCGGGATCCAGCTCATCAGCAACCAGCCGCAGTACTCCATGCTGTGGCGTGTCATCGAGGCCGAGGTCGTCCCGACGTCCGAGGCCGAGGGCGTCTCGCAGATCGTGTGGTCGCCACTGGCGCAGGGCGTGCTCACCGGCAAGTACCTGCCCGGCCAGGCGCCGCCGGCCGACAGCCGGGGTGGGCACGCCAGCGCCGGCGGCTCGATGAAGGGCTACCTGACCGACGACATCCTGACCCGGGTGCAGGGGCTCAAGCCGATCGCCGACGACCTCGGGCTGTCCATGGCCCAGCTCGCGCTGGCGTGGGTGCTGCAGAACGGGAACGTCGCCGCGGCCATCATCGGCGCCACCCGGCCCGAGCAGGTGCACGACAACGTGGAGGCGGCAGGCGTGGAGCTGTCGTCGGACGTGCTGACCCGCATCGACGAGGTGCTCGGCGACGTCGTCGAGCGCGACCCGGCCAAGACCAGCCGGGGCTGACCCTCACTGGTTGACCCTGGTGGCGCGGGAGGTTGGTTGACAGCCTGTCGTGGCACCCCGGTGCCGTCGGTGCATCGCCATGCTGACCGAGCTCTTCGAGGGCCTGCCTGAGAAGTGCGAGCC
>NZ_JAMXRZ010000105.1 GCF_024124375.1 Klenkia sp. PcliD-1-E | reverse complement strand
CAGCGCCGCGGGCGCGGCACCGAGGGCGCTGGCGCTGCCCCCGACCAGGACGACGCCCAGCGGACCGGGCGGGCCGACGCGCAGCACGGCCGTGGCCCAGGTGGCCCCACCCGCGAGCAGGCCCAGCACCACCGGCAGCAGCACCGGCGACCCGCCGGTCAGCCCGCACAGCGCGACGGCGAGGACCAGCACCGCCCCGCACCCGGCGACCACGCCGGCCCGCCGACGGTAGGACAGCTGGTGGCCGTAGACCGCGGTCAGCCCGCCCAGCGCCGCGGCCGACCCGAGGTCGGCGTGCCCGGCGGCGACCCCCGCGCCCAGCGGCACCGCCACGCACAGCGCCGCCGACAGCGCCCGCCGGCCGGCCGCCGTCCACAGGGCGCGGACCGCGGGCGGGCGGTGGCCCAGCACGTGGTGGACGGCGATCGGCACCCCGTCATGGTCGGCGCACCGCGCCGGGCCGCCGAGCGGCCGCTCCCGGTGGACGGGAAGTGCGACCGGCTTCACGCCGACCACCCGATCGGGCGCGCAGCACGCACAGCCTCGGCGCAGATCCGGCGACTACGGTGCCGCCGTGCACGCCACCGACTGGGACGCCCGCTACGCCGAGAAGCAGCAGTGGTCGGCCGACCCCAACCCGGTCGTCGCGCAGCTGTGCGCCGACCTGCCACCGGGCACCGCCGTCGACCTCGCCGCCGGGGAGGGCCGGCACGCGCTGTGGCTGGCCGCCCGCGGCTGGCGGGTGACCGCCGTGGACTTCTCCGCGGTCGGCCTGGACCGCGGCCGGGCGACCTGGCACGGCCCCGACGTCCTGTGGTCGGTCGCCGACGTCACCACCTGGACGGCGGCCCCGGCGTCGCTGGACCTGGTGCTCGTGGCCTACCTGCACCTGCCCGAGCCGCAGACGACCCACCTGCTCACCCGCGCGGTCGGCTGGCTGCGCCCCGGTGGCCGGCTGCTGGTGCTCGGCCACGACGTGGACAACGTCGCGCACGGCGTCGGCGGGCCGCAGGACACCGCGATCCTGCACTCGGTGCAGCGGCTGGCCCCCGTCGCGGCGCTGCTGGACGTGGACCGGCTGGAGCAGCTGCCCCGCGAGACCCCCGCCGGCACCGCGCTGGACACCCTGCTCTGGGGGCGCCGCCCGGGCTCGAGGTGAAGTGCACCGGGCAGGTGTGGTTCTCTCGTGCCGTGCACCGCCAGGAGCTGACCCGACGCCGCGTCGTCGACTTCGCCCTGGTCTGCACCACCCGCTGTCCCGGCTGACCGCGCCCGCAGCACGCCCCCGCCGGCGATCCCGGCGGTCCTCCCTGCACGCCCGTCTCCGTCCCGAGGACACCCATGCCCACGAGCACCCCCGAGCAGCCCGCAGCCACGAAGTTCGCCTACTGGGTCCCCAACGTCAGCGGCGGCCTGGTCACCTCGACCATCGAGCAGCGCACCGACTGGGGCTTCGACTACAACAAGAAGCTGGCGCAGACCGCCGAGGCCGTCGGCTTCGAGTACGCCCTCTCCCAGGTCCGCTACATGGCCAGCTACGGCGCCGAGTTCCAGCACGAGTCGACGTCGTTCTCCCTGGGCCTGCTGCTGGCCACCGAGCGGCTGAAGGTCATCGCCGCCGTCCACCCCGGCCTCTGGCAGCCCGGCGTGCTGGCCAAGCTGGGCGCCACCGCCGACCACATGAGCGGCGGCCGGTTCGCCGTCAACGTCGTCTCCGGCTGGTTCAAGGGCGAGTTCACCGCCATGGGCGAGCCGTGGCTGGAGCACGACGAGCGCTACCGCCGGGCCGAGGAGTTCATCTCCGCGCTGCGCGGCATCTGGACCGAGGAGGGCTACACCCTCGGCGGCGACTTCTACCGCTTCCGCGACTTCGACCTCAAGCCCAAGCCGCTGGCCAGCGAGGGCCGGCCGCACCCGGAGATCTTCCAGGGCGGCAACTCCACCGCCGCCCGGGCCATGGCCGGCCGGGTCAGCGACTGGTACTTCTCCAACGGCAAGGACCTGGCCGGCATCGACGAGCAGATCCGCGACGTCCGCGCCGTCGCCGACCCGCTGGGCCGCCGGGTGCGGTTCGGGCTCAACGGGTTCGTCATCGCCCGGGACACCGAGGCCGAGGCCCGCGAGACCCTGCGCGAGATCGTCGCCAAGGCGAACAAGCCCGCCGTCCAGGGGTTCCGCGACGCGGTGCAGCAGGCCGGCAGCTCCACCGGGGACAAGCGCGGCATGTGGGCCGACTCCACCTTCGAGGACCTGGTCCAGTACAACGACGGCTTCCGCACCAACCTGATCGGGACGCCGGAGCAGATCGCCGAGCGCATCGTGGAGTTCCGCACGCACGGCGTGGACCTCATCCTCTGCGGGTTCCTCCACTTCCAGGAGGAGGTCGAGACCTTCGGCGCGAAGGTGCTGCCGCTGGTCCGCGAGATGGAGGCCGCGGCCGGGATCGCCCCGACGCAGTTCCAGCCCGCCGTCCCGGCCTGATCCCGGGTACGGTCCCGCCCATGCTCGGCATGGGCGGGACCAACGGCCAGGACGGACGACGACGGCAGCGGCTCGTCGCCGGGATCATCGTGCTGGCGATGGTGCTGGCCGCCGGCGCGGTGCTCTTCTCGATGCTGCTCGGCTGACGTGCCCGCCCTGCCCGAGGGCGTCCGCGAGGCATGGGCAGGGCTGCGTGCCGAGGGCGGCGAGCGCGCGACCGCGGTCGACCTCTACCGCCTCGTCGCCGACGCCCGAGGCGTCAGGCCCGAGGACCTGCCAGCGGAGGAACGGCTCGCGCTCGGGCGGGCCGCGGTCGCCGACCAGTGGGCCGGTTTCCAGCTCGCGCCCGGCAGCGGCCGAGCACCTGAGCCGGGGCGGTTGGCCGACCCCGCCCCGGGGTGGGCGACCCGTTTCGAGAGCTGGGCCGCCGATCTCCGGGGCGCGCTCGGGGGCACGGCCCTGCGCATCGAGCACGTGGGTTCGACGCGGTCCCCGGCCTGGTGTCCAAGCCGGTCGTGGACATCCAGGTCAGCGTGGCCGACCTTCGCCTCGAGGCGGGGTACGTTCCGCAGCTCGAGGGGCTCGGCCTCCAGCTGCGCAGTCGCGACGACCAGCACCGCTACTTCCGGCCCCGCGCAGACCTGCCTCGCCACGTCCATGTGCACGTGTGCCGGGCCGGGTCGGAGTGGGAGCGCGTCCACCTCGAGTTCCGCGACCGTCTGAGGTCCGACCCCGACGCTCGGCGGCGGTACGCGGCGGCGAAGGAGGAGGCGGCCCGGGTCTGGCGTGACGACATGATCGCGTACACCGCTGCCACGACGGACGTGATCCTCGACGTCCTCGACGCCGGCGATCCCTGATCTCGGGACCAGCGGTCGTCGGTAGGCGTTTCCGCGGAAACAGACGACGTGCCCGGACCCGGTCATCCCGGAGCCATTCGGTCAGCGTGTGCCGTGACCGGATCGCTGCCCGGTGACCGGACTGCAGGCCGGTGAGCACATGTGCCGGTGATGGGCCGGATCGTCGTCGGCGACACTGGTCGCCGTGGGTTACGTCGACGTCACCGGGATCCGGTTCACCCTGCCCGACGGGCGGGTGCTGCTCGACGACGTCTCCTTCCGGGTCGGTGACGGCGCGGTCGCCGCGCTGGTGGGGGAGAACGGCGCCGGCAAGACCACGCTGCTGCGGATCATCACCGGCGACCTGGTCCCCGACGCCGGGTCGGTCGCGGTGGTCGGCGGCCTGGGCGTCATGCGTCAGTTCATCGGCTCGGTGCGCGACGCCACCACCGTGCAGCAGTTCCTCGTCGACCTCGCCCCGCCCGCCGTCCGCGAGGCCTGGCACGCCGTCGAGGCCGCCGAGCTGGTGATGATGGAGCGCGACGACGAGCCCACCCAGATGGCCTACGCGAACGCGCTCGCGCACTGGGGCGACGTCGGCGGCTACGACGTCGAGGTCACCTGGGACACCGTCACCGTCGCCGCCCTCGGCGTGCCCTACGAGCGGTGCACGTACCGCGAGCTGCGGACCCTGTCGGGCGGGGAGCAGAAGCGGCTGGCCCTGGAGTGCCTGCTGCGCGGCCCCGACCAGGTGCTGCTGCTGGACGAGCCGGACAACTACCTCGACGTCCCCGGCAAGCGGTGGCTGGAGGCGCGGCTGGCCGAGACCCGCAAGACCGTGCTGTTCGTCAGCCACGACCGCGAGCTGCTGGCCACCGTCGCCACCCGGGTGGTCACCGTCGAGGGCGGGACGGCGTGGGTGCACGGCGGGCGCTGGGCCGACTACCCCGCAGCCCGCGAGGCCCGGCACGAGCGGATGGCCGAGCTGCGGCTGCGCTGGGAGGAGGAGCACCAGCGCCTGGTCGACCTCACCCGCACCATGCAGCAGCAGGCCGCGAACTCCCCGGACATGGCCAACCGCTACCACGCCATGCAGACCCGGCTGGCCAAGTTCGAGGCCGCCGGCCCACCGCCCGAGCGCCCGCCGCAGCAGGAGGTCTCGATGCGGCTGCGGGGCGGGCGCACCGGCGTGCGGGTGCTGGTCGCCGCCGACCTGGAGCTGACCGGGTTGATGCAGCCCTTCGACGTCGAGCTCGACTACGGCGACCGGGTCGCCGTCCTGGGCTCCAACGGGGCCGGCAAGTCGCACTTCCTGCGGTTGCTCGCCGGTCAGGACGTCGACCACACCGGCACGTGGAAGCTCGGCGCCCGCGTCGTCCCCGGGTTCTTCGCCCAGACCCACGCCCACCCGGAGTGGATGGACCGCACCCTCACCGACCTGCTCTGGCACGGCGAGCCCGGTCGGCCGGGCATCGACCGGGGGAGGGCGATGGCCGTGCTGCGCCGCTACGGCCTGGCCGCCGCGGGTGACTCGCTGTTCCGGTCGCTGTCCGGTGGCCAGCAGGCCCGCTTCCAGGTGCTGCTGCTGGAGCTCTCCGGCGCCACCCTGCTGCTGCTCGACGAGCCCACCGACAACCTCGACGTGCTGTCGGCCGAGTCCCTGGAGCAGGCGCTGGCCGCCTTCGACGGCACCGTCGTCGCGGTCACCCACGACCGCTGGTTCGCCCGGTCCTTCGACCGTTTCCTGGTCTTCGGCTCCGACGGGCGGGTCCGGGAGGCGACCGAGCCGGTGTTCGACGAGGCCCGGGTGGAGCGCGCCCGGTGAGGTGGCGCAACTGGGCCGGCAACCAGCGGGCCGCGGGCATCGAGGTCCGCCGTCCGCGGGGCACCGGCGAGATCGCCACGGTGCTGCACGAGGCCACCGTCGCCGGCCGCCGGGTGCGCCCGATCGGCAGCGGCCACTCCTTCTCCGGCATCGGCCGGCCGGAGCAGGTGCAGCTGGTGCTCGACCGGCACGCCGACCTGGTCGACATCACCCCCGACGGCCTGGTCACGGTGCAGGCCGGCATGACCCTGCACCGGTTGAACGGGGTCCTCGCCCGCGAGGGCTGGGCGCTGACCAACCTGGGCGACATCGACCGGCAGACCGTCGCCGGGGCGCTGTCCACCGGCACGCACGGCACCGGTGCGGCCTTCGGCGGCCTGGCCACCCAGGTGCGGGCGCTGCAGCTGGTCACCGCCGACGGCACCGTGCTCGACTGCTCGGCCGACCAGCACCCCGACGTGTTCTCCGCCGCCCGGCTGGGCCTGGGCGCCCTCGGCGTGCTCAGCACGGTGACCCTGCAGGCGGTGCCGGCGTTCGCGCTCGCCATGGTCGAGCAACCGATGCCGCTGGCGGAGGTGCTGGCCGACCTCGACGGGTTCATGACGTCGGCCGACCACGTCGAGTTCCACTGGTTCGGCCACACGACCACCTGTCTGACCAAGCGCAACACCCGGGTGCCGCTGTCCGAGGGCCTGACCCCGCTGCCGCGGTGGCAGGCGCTGTGGGAGGACGAGGTGCTCGCCAACGCCGCCTACGCCGGGGTCATCGCCGCCGGCCGGGCGGTGCCCGCGCTGGTGCCGCCGCTGGCCCGGTTCGCCTCCACCGCGCTCAGCCCCCGGAGCGCGACCGACCTGTCGCACCGGGTCTTCGTCTCCACCCGCCGGTTCCGCTTCCGGGAGTGCGAGTACGCGGTCCCCCGCGATGCCGTCCCCGACCTGCTGCGGGAGCTGGGCCGGTTGACCGAGCTGCGCGGGTGGCGGCTGCCGATCCCCACCGAGGTCCGTTACGCCGCGGCCGACGACGTCCCGCTGTCCACCGCGCAGGGCCGGGACACCGCCTACGTCGCGGTGCACGTGCCGGCCCGCAGCGACCCCACCGACGTCTTCGCGACGTTCGAGGGGCTCGCCGGGGAGGTCGGCGGCCGGCCGCACTGGGGCAAGGAGCACGGCCTGGACGCCGCCGTCCTGGCGCAGCGCTACCCCCGGTTCGGCGAGTTCGTCGCCGTGCGCGACCGGCTGGACCCCGCCGGGACGCTGTCCAACGCCTACCTCGAGCGCGTGCTGGGCGCGCCGGCCGGGCCGCGCTGAGGTCAGGGACCGCCGATGGCGGCCAGCTCGTCGAGCTCGGCCGGGCCCAGCACCCGCGCGGCGGCCTCCAGGTTCTGCTCCAGGTGCGCCACCGACGAGGTGCCGGGGATGAGCAGCACGTTGGGGGAGCGGGCCAGCAACCAGGCCAGCGCCACCTGCATCGGGGTGGTCCCCAGCCGGCCGGCCACCGACTCCAGCGCGTGCGACTGCAGCGGCGTGAACCCGCCGAGGGGGAAGAACGGCACGTACGCGATGCCCTCGCGGGCCAGCGCGTCGACCATCGCGTCGTCGTCCCGGTGCACCAGGTTGTAGTGGTTCTGCACGCACACCACCGGCGCGATCGAGCGGGCCTCGGCCAGCATCGTGGTGCTGACGTTGCTGATGCCGATGTGCTGCACCAGGCCCTCGGCCTGCAGCGCGGCCATCGTCTCCATCGGCTCGGCCACCGAGCGCTCGACCGGCTCGGCGAACCCGGGCATCCGCAGGTTGACCACGTGCAGGGAGTCCAGGCCCAGGTGGTCGAGGTTGTCGTGCACGGCCTGCCGCAGCTCGTCGGCGCCCAGCGCCTCGGGCCACTCACCCTCCGGCGTGCGCCGGGCGCCGATCTTGGTCGTGATGGTGAGCTGATCGGGGTAGGGGTGCAGCGCCTCGCGGATGATCTCGTTGGTCACGTGCGGGCCGTAGTAGTCGCTGGTGTCGACGTGGTCGATGCCCAGCTCCACCGCCCGGCGCAGCACCGCCACCGCCGCGTCCCGGTCGGCCGGTGGACCCATCACGTGCGGACCGGCCAGCTGCATCGCGCCGTAGCCCATCCGCTGCACGGTGCGGTCGCCGAGCCGGTAGGACCCGGCGTGGTCTGCCCTCGTCGTCATGGGTCCGGTCTACCCCCGCAGGACGGTCAGCGCGCGGTGACGCAGGCGGTCTCGCGCTCCCACACGTCGACGTCGGCGACCACCGGGTCGGGGCTGGCGGCGTCGGCCCGCTCGGTGCGGAGCGCGACCGAGCACAGCGCGGCCCCGGCCAACGCGAGCACCGCTCCCACCCAGATCGGCGCGGTGTACCCCTGGCCGGCGGTCAGCACGGCGGCGCCCAGCGCCGCCCCCAGGGCGTTGGCCACGTTGAACGCGCCCTGGTTGGCCGCCGACACCAGCGATCCGCCGCGCACCCGGGCCGCCTCGATGACCTTGTTCTGCACCACCGGGCCGGCGGCGAAGGACACCGCGCCGAACAGCACCAGCAGGACGACGGCCGCGACCTGCGTGCGCGCGGTGAGCGCGAACGCGGCCAGCAGCACGGCACTGACCACGAGGCTCCCCAGCACCGCGCGCAGGCCGAACCGGTCCCCGAACCGGCCGCCGGCCAGCATGCCGACCGTGGTGCCGATGCCGAACAACGCCAGCACCGGGGTCACCCAAGCCTCGGGCAGACCGCCGAGCTCGGTGAGGATCGGCGAGACGTAGGAGTACACGGCGAACAGCGCGGCGAACCCGATCATGGTCACGCCCAGCACCATCCAGACCTGCCGGCGGCGGAAGGCGCGCAGCTCGCTGCGCAGGTCGGTGGCCTCGCCCGCCACGGCCGGCATCCAGGCCAGAAGGCCGGCGATGGTCACCAGCCCGATCGCCGCGCACGCCGCGGGCACCAGCCGCCAGCTGGCCTGCTGGGCGACGAACGTGCCGAGCGGGACGCCGACGACGTTGGCCACGGTCAGCCCGGCGAACATCAGGGAGATGGCCTGGGTGGCCTTCTCGCGGGGGACGAGCCGGCGGGCGGCCACCGCGCCGACGCCGAAGAAGGACCCGTGCGCCAGCGCCGTGACCACGCGGGCGACGACGAGCAGGCCGTAGGTGGGGGCCAGCGCGGACAGCACGTTGCCCACCACGAAGACCGCCATCAACCCGACGAGGGTCTGCTTGGGGGTGAACCGGACGCCGAGCGCGGTCAGCGTCGGGGCGCCGACCACCACGCCCACGGCGTACGCGCTGATCAGCAGGCCGACCGCGGAGACCGACACGTCCAGGCCGTCGGCGATCTGGGGCAGCATGCCCATGACGACGAACTCGGTCGTGCCGATGCCGAAGGCACCGATGGACAGGGCGAGCAGGGCGCGGGGCACAGCAGGGTCCTCACGGGGCAGGTGGTCGGGACGTCTGCTGGGGCCAAGGCCCGATCGCGTCCTAGCCATCCACGATCCCCGATGACCCCGGTCACGTGACCACCGCCGTCCCGGCGCGGTTGTCGGAACCGGACGGTGACGGAACGGCATGGACACGCGCGGCCGAGGTGTCGCTCCCCACCGTGGACGTTTCGTCACGCGGCGTCATTCGGCCCGCAGTACATGGCCCCTGTGCACCCACGACGTCACGGACGGTCGCTGATTGGCAGATGTGGTGGTGATCTGGATCACGAAACCCCAGTGATCCTGGTCCCGATCTGGTCACAGCTAGATCACGGCATGTTTAAGTGGGTCCCGCCCTCCCCCCGAGACCCACTGACGAAAGCCAGGTGCATGAACCCGCAACACCCGGAACACCTCCTGGCGACGGGCAGGGATCGGCAGGTCGGCACGGTGGTGTCGGACGACGTCCGCAACCCCTCGACCGGTGAGTGGAACGCCATCGTCGGCGTCTGGGCCGACGAGTTCGACGCCCACCCCGTCGTGGTGCAGGGTCCGGCGACCGAGGCCGCGCTGCGTGCCATCACCGCCCGCGACCTCCTCGACCACGTCACCGGCGACGCCGAGGACACCCGCCCGGTCCCGCACGCCACGGCCGCCGACGGCGACGTCGTCCTCGCCGACGAGCCGCGCGAGGACGTGGAGGTGTCCGCCGCCGAGATCATCGCCGCCATCGCCGAGGGCCGCGTGCCCCGCGGGCGGCACCGCCCGGCCAAGCCCGCCCGGACCCGGTCGCTGGCCGGCCCGGCGCGGATGCGCAAGCCCACCCTCTACCTGGCCGCCGCGCTGGCCGGCGCGACCGGCGTCGGGCTGCTCACCGCCGGTGGTCCCGAGGCGCAGGCCGACCCCGCCGTCACCGCCGCGGAGGCCTCGGCCGCGCAGGCGACCAGCGTGGCCGACGCGCTCGGTCTGCAGGCCCCCGACCCGGCCGTCGTCGAGAGCGACGCGGTGGCCCAGCTGCAGCAGATGGCCGCCAGCCGCGCGCAGCGCGAGGACGCCCAGGCCGCCGCCCAGCAGACCCAGGCCGCCGCCGACCAGGCCGCGATCGCCGCTGCCGAGGAGGCCGCCCGCCCCAAGGCCGTCCTCCCGGTCGACGGCGCCCGGCTGTCGAGCACCTTCGGCTACCGCTGGGGCACCCTGCACGCCGGCATCGACCTCGCCGCCCCGATCGGCACGCCGGAGTACGCGGCCATGGACGGCGTCGTCGTCAAGGCCGGCCCGGCCAGCGGCTTCGGTCTGGCCGTCTACATCCAGCACGAGAACGGCGACGTCACCGTCTACGGCCACATGGAGGAGATCCTGGTCTCCGAGGGCCAGGCGGTGCAGGCCGGCGACACCATCGCGCTGCTGGGCAACCGTGGCCAGTCCACCGGGCCCCACCTGCACTTCGAGGTGCACGTGGGCGGCATCGACGGCGAGAAGGTGGACCCGATCCCCTACATGGCGCAGCGGGGCGTCGTCATCGGCTGACCCCGCGGTGGGGCACACTCCTGGCATGCAGCGCGTCGCATGCGAGAGGGTGACCTGATGGGTCACGACCACGCGCATGCCCACGTGCCGGCCGGCGGCACCGCCTCGGCGGGGTACCGCCGCCGCCTGGCGCTGGTCCTCGGCATCACCGCCACCGTGCTGGTGGTGCAGGCCGTCGGGGCGGTGCTGTCCGGGTCGCTCGCGCTGCTCGCCGACGCCGCGCACATGGCCACCGACACCCTCGGCATCGCCCTGGCCCTCGGCGCGGTGACCCTCGCCCAGCGACCGGCCTCGGGCCGGCGGACCTTCGGGTGGCAGCGCGTCGAGGTGCTGGCCGCCGTCGGCAACGGCCTGCTGCTCGTCGGCGTCGGCGCCTACGTGGTGGTCGAGGCGGTGCGCCGGATCGGCGACCCGCCGGAGATCCGCTCCGGCCTCATGCTCTCGGTTGCCGTCCTCGGCCTGGTGGCCAACCTGGTGTCCATGGCCCTGCTGCGCCGCGGCCAGGGCGAGTCGCTGAACATGCGCGGCGCCTACCTCGAGGTGCTCGGTGACGCGCTCGGGTCGGTGGCGGTCATCGTGGCCGCGGTCGTCATCGCCACGACCGGGTGGACCGGCGCCGACGTCGTCGCCTCCTTCGTGGTCGGCGCACTCGTGCTGCCACGCGCCTGGTCGCTGCTGCGGGACGCCCTCGACGTGCTGCTGGAGGCCGCGCCCCGCGGGGTCGACCTCGCCGACGTCCGCGCGCACATCCTCGGCGTGGACGGCGTCCTGGACGTGCACGACCTGCACGCATGGACGATCACCTCGGGGCTGCCGGTGCTGTCGGCGCACGTGGTGGTCACCGAGGACGTCCTCGCCGACGGCCACGGCGGCCGGGTGCTCGACGCGCTCTGCGCGTGCCTGGGTGGGCACTTCGACGTCGAGCACTGCACCTTCCAGCTGGAGTCGGCCTCCCACCGGGCGCACGAGGCCCCGGTGCACGACTGACCCCGGTGCGCGACTGGTCCGGGGTGCGCAGGTGCACCATGGGGGAGTGCACGACCACTCGGACATGTGGATGCCCACCGACCCGCCCACGTGGGCGCGGCTGTTCACCCCGCACCTCGACGGCTGGTCCTGGGTCGCCTACCTGACCGTCGCCGCGGTCGTCGCCTACCTGGTCGGCCTGGCCCGGCTGCGGCGTGCGGGGGTCCGCTGGCCCTGGTGGCGCACGCTGTCCTTCGTCACCGGTGCGCTCTCGCTGTTCGCGGTGACCGGCACCGAGCTGCACGGGTACTCGATGATGTTGTTCAGCGTGCACATGGCCCAGCACATGGTGCTGTCGATGGTCTCGCCGCTGCTGCTGCTGCTCGGCTCCCCGGTGACCATGGCGCTGCGTACCCTCCCCCGGGGGAGGGGCACCGCCGGCGTCCCGCGGGCGCTGCTGCTGGAGGCGCTGCACAGCCGCGTCGCCCGGTTCGTCTCGCACCCCGGCTTCACGATCCCGCTGTTCGTCGTGAGCCTCTACGGCGTCTACTTCACCCCGGTCTTCGACGACCTGATGGCCGACCCGCTGGGCCACCAGTTCATGCTGGCCCACTTCCTGGTCACCGGGCTGCTGTTCTTCGGCCCGATCCTCGGCGCCGACCCCTGGCCGCGGACGACCGGGCACGCCGGCCGGATGCTCGAGCTGCTGCTGCCGATGCCCTTCCACGCCTTCTTCGGCGTCGCGATCATGATGGCCGGGAGCCTGCTGGTGGAGACCTTCGCGAACCCGCCGGCGAGCTGGGGCGTCGACCCGCTGGCCGACCAGAACACCGCCGGGGCCATCGCGTGGTCCTTCGGCGAGCTGCCCACCGTGCTGGTGCTCGCCGTCGTGTTCTTCCAGTGGGCCGGCTCCGAGCAGCGTCGCAACCGCTCCCGCGAGCGCACGATCGACCGGGTGGGCGACGCCGAGCTGGACGCCTACAACGCCCGGCTGCGCGCGATGGCCGCCGGCCGGCAGGCCTGACGGCCGCGGTGCCGCTCGCGCTCACGCTGCTCGCCGACACCCACCTGCCCCGTCGGGCGAAGGACCTGCCCGGGCAGGTGTGGGCCGCCGTGGAGTCCGCCGACGTCGTGCTGCACGCCGGCGACTGGGTCGACGTCGCGCTGCTCGACGAACTGGAGCGGCGGTCGCGCCGGGTCGTCGGCGTGGTGGGCAACAACGACCACGGCGAGCTGCGCGACCGGCTCCCGGAGGTCGCCCGGGTCGACCTGGACGGCGTCGCCACCGCCGTCGTGCACGAGACCGGTGCCGCGGCCGGCCGGGAGGCCCGCTGCGCCGCCGCGTTCCCGGACGTCGACCTGCTCGTGTTCGGGCACAGCCACATCCCCTGGGACACCACCGCACCCGGGGGGCTCCGGCTGCTGAACCCCGGCTCGCCGACCGACCGACGACGGCAGCCGCACTGCACCTACCTGACCGCGGTCGCCGACGCCGGGGCGCTGCGCGACGTCGTGCTGCACCGGCTCCCGCCCCGCCGGTGAGCCCGCCCCTGCCCCCGGCCGCGGTCGCCCTGCTGGCCTGTCCGGTCTGCGGCGCCGCCCTGGCCACCGACGACCACGGGGTGCGCTGCCCGGCCGGGCACGCCTTCGACCGGGCGCGGCAGGGCCACCTGACGCTGCTGCCACCGGGCGGCAGCCCGCACTCCGGCGACTCCGCGGCGATGGTCGCCGACCGGGTTGCCTTCCTGGCCGCCGGCCACTACGCCGGGGTCACCGCAGCGCTGGCCGACGCCGTCCTGGCCGACGGGCCGCCCGGCAGCGTGCTGGACCTGGGCGGGGGGACCGGTGCGCACCTGGCCGGGGTGCTGGACGCCGCCCCCGGCGCGGTCGGCGTCTGCCTGGACGTCTCCCGCTACGCCGCCCGGCGGGCGGCCCGGGCGCACCCGCGGGCGATCGCGGTGGTGGCCGACACCTGGGCCGGGCTGCCGGTCCGCGACGGCGCCGTCGACCGGGTGCTGGTGGTCTTCGCCCCGCGCAACGGGCCGGAGACCGCCCGGGTGCTGGCCCCGGGCGGGCGGCTGGTGGTGGTGACGCCGGCCGCCGACCACCTCGGCGAGCTGGTCGGCCCCCTGGGCCTGCTGTCGGTCGACCCGGCCAAGGCCGAGCGGCTGGCCGGTGCGCTGGAGCCGCACCTGGTGCGCACCGCGTCGTGCGTGCACCGGGAGGAGCTGCGGCTGGACCGGGACGCCGTCGCTGTGCTGGTGGGCATGGGTCCGCACGCCCGGCACCTGGGCAGTACGGAGCTGGGGGAGCGGCTGGCCCGGCTGCCCGACCCGGTGGCCGTGACCGTGGCGGTCGACGTCACCACCTACCGGCGGGACTGATCCCGGACACGCGGACGGGGGCCCGGCCTGTGGGACCGGGCCCCCGTCGGAGGTCCTGCGGAGCGCGGCGCGGGGCCGCGCCCGTCAGCGGGTGACGCTCTTGCGGCCGGAGACCGCCACGTACACGCCGAGGACGATGATCGCGCCGACGATGGAGCCGATCCAGCCCGCGGTGCCGAGCTCGAAGCCGTTGCCGCTGATCAGCGAGCCGAGCAGGTTGCCGACGAAGGAGCCGATGATGCCGAGCACGATCGTGGCGACCACGGACATGCTCTGCTTGCCGGGGATGACGGCGCGGGCGATGAAGCCGGCCACGGCGCCGATGACGAGCAGGACGATGATGTTCCAGAGCACGGGGACCTCCCAGGGGTGACGGCTGATGCCGTCGGCGCCGGTCTCTCCAGCGCGGCTGCTGTGTGTCCCCGATGCCTCACCGCCAAACCCCGGGACGATCACGACCTGGTCTCGGAACCCTCCCGGCCACCCGGACGGGTGACCCGTCCGCGCAGGTCGGCGAGGGGGTCGAGCACCCTGCGCCGGGCCCCGCGACGCACCGTCGGAGAACGCCCCCCGGACCACCCCACCGGGGGCGTGCACACCGTCTAAGCTCCGGGGCGTGACGATCGCTCCTGCCCCGATCGTGAGCCGTCCTTCGCCGGTTCACGTGGCCGAGAAGGGTTCGCGGCTGTCGATGCTGCTGCGGACGACGGATCACAAGGTGATCGGGTTGATGTACCTGGCC
>NZ_JAMXRZ010000104.1 GCF_024124375.1 Klenkia sp. PcliD-1-E | reverse complement strand
GCGTCGTCCGAGCCGTGCAGCCGCGCCAGCTCGGCGTCCAGCCGCAGCGCCCAGGCCCGGCCCTCGCCGTCGACCTCGCCGACGTGCTCGGCGAACAGCGCCTGCGCCTCCCGCGCCTGCCCGACCACACGCTCGCCAGCCGCCACCCAGCGCCGCGCCGTCTCCGGGTCGCCCGACGCCCGCGCGGCGGCCGCGGCGTCGGCGACCGGGCCCAGGGCGACCGCGGCCAACCGCACGGCGACCAGGAAGTCCAGGGGCCAGATCTCGCGCAGCCGGCGGACGCTCCGCTCGGCGGCAGCCACGGCGGCGGTGGGGTCCTCGCGCCAGGCCGTCAGCTCGATGGCCGCGCTGGCCGCGGTGAGCACGACCGCCGCGTTGCCGAGCCGGTCGCCGACCGTCCAGGCCTGCTCGACCTGGTCGCGGACGTCGGACCCGCGGCCGATGGCCACGTGCAGGCCGGCCACCCGGACGTGCGCGGCGGTGTCGGGCACCCGGGCCAGCTCGTCGGCCGCGGCCAGCGCCGCGTCCCACTCACCGCCGTGCAGCTGGGCCAGCACCTGCAGGTAGCGCAGCTCGGCGGCGTAGAAGCTCCAGCCCGCGCCCAGCGCGGCGGCGCGGGCAAGAGCGGGGCGGGCGTGCGCCACGGCCGCGGCGAGGTCGCCGGACTCGTAGGCGATGGTGGCGAGGTTGAACGCCGCCCGGAGCTCGACGTCGAGGTCACCGGCCCGCCGGGCGCGCTGCAGCGCCTCGACCAGGTCGGCGGTGCGCGCCCCCGGGTCGCCCTCCCCCGTCATGCGGGCCAGCGAGATCATCGTGTCCGACCACGCGCTCTCCAGGCCCAGCTGCTCGGCGCCGGCCAGGGCCTCGAGCGCGGCCGCCCGGGCGGCCGCGGGGTCGGTGTTGACCGACCAGGCCGTGCGGGCGCGGGCGGCGGTGGCCCACACCCGGTCGGCGGTCAAGGGGTGCGCCGGGATGAGGTCCAGCGCTGCGGCGCTCGCGTCGACGGCACCGGGCAGGTCGTCGACGCGGATGAGCGCCTGGGCGAGCGTGTACGCCACCCGCCCGGCCAGGTAGGGGTCGGCCGGGGCGAGGTCGCGGGCCGAGCGCAGCAGGGCGATGCCCCGGTGCAGCTCCCCGGCAGCCCGGGCGGCCGCCGCCGCGCGCAGCAGCAGGCCCACCTCGCCGTCGGGCACCCCGTCCTGCAGCTGCGGCACCGAGGGCCACAGCGTCAGTGCGGCCTCCAGCTGCTGCAGCGCCTCGGCCGGGGCGCCGACGGCGGTGGCCTCGTCGGCGGCGGTGAGCGCGGCGGTGAAGGCACCGGACAGGTCGTTGCTCTCCCGTGCGTGGTGGGCCAGCTCCGCGGCGGTGCCGGTGCCGTCCGCGCGCAGCCGGGCGGCGACCGCGGCGTGCACCCGGGTGCGCTCACCGGGCAGCAGGTCGGCGAGCACCGCCTCGCGCAGCAGCGCGTGCCGGAACCGCAGTCGGCCGTCGGGGTCGACGACCAGCACGTGCCGGTGCACCGCCTCGGCCAGCGCGGCGTCGAGGTCGGGTTCGGCCAGCCCGGCGACCGCGGTGAGCAGGTCCTGCCGCACGCGCCGACCGGCGACGGCGGCCACCCGCAGCACCCGCTGTGCGTCGGGGCCGAGCTCCTCGACGCGGGCCAGCAGCACCTCCGACAACGCCCACGGCAGCTCGCCGCCGCGGCTGCCGGCGGCCAGCAGCTCCTCGGCGTAGAAGGCGTTGCCCTCCGCCCGCGCGACGACGTCGTCGACCAGCCGCTCGGGCACCCCGCCCTCGCCGGCCGCGACGGCCCGGACCAGCGCGGCGAGGTCGGGGTCGGGCAGCGGCGGGAGGTCCAGCCGCTCGACCCCGGGCAGCCGGACCAGCTCGGCCAGCAGCGGGCGCAGCGGGTGCCGGCGGTGCAGGTCGTCGCTGCGGTAGCTGGCGACGACGAGCACGGGCTCGGCGACCAGCCGGGTGAGCAGGTAGCGCAGCAGGTCGCGGCTGGACCGGTCGGCCCAGTGCAGGTCCTCCAGCACCACCAGCAGCGGCTGCCGGCCGGCGATCTCCCCGAGCAGCGCGGCGACGGCCTCGAACAGCGGCAACCGGCCGCCCTCGGCCGGGCCGGCGTCCGGGGCCCCCAGCAGGGGCACCAGCGCAGGGTGCCCGGCGGGCAGCTCGTCGCGCAGCGGGCGGAGCAGGTCGACGAAGGGCAGGTAGGGCAGCCCGACGTCCCCCATGTCCAGGCAGTGGCCGGTGAGCACCTGCACCCCGCGCTCGCGGGCGAGGTCGCCGGTGGCGGCCAGCAACCGGCTCTTCCCGACCCCGGCGTCCCCGGCGACCAGCACGGCCGAGGGCCGGCCGGCCCGCGCACGCTCGACGTGCTCGGTCAGCCGGGCGAGCTCCGCGTCCCGGCCGACGAGCGGGACCTCCACCCACTGCGGCACGTCCGGGATCGTGGCACGACCTTCCGACACGACCGCTCAGCGGCGGCCGAAGGGCCAGCGGCCCCGCGCCCGACGGCGGCGCGCGGTCCGCTGCAGCTGCTCGCGGCGGTAGGCCAGCTCGGCCTCGGCTCCCGGTCCCCAGACGGCGTCCACGGTGTCCTCCTCGTCATCGGTGTGCGACGACGACCACGCTCGGCCTGAGGGGACCCGCCGGGCATCGGGAGGTCACGTCGACCCGGGCGCCGGGCGGGCCTGAGGCACCCTCGGCGCAGCGCACGAGACGTGGCTCATCCGGGTTCACAGGCATACGTCGAGGTGGTGGGGGCATGGTGGCGCCGGAGAACCGCGCGACGAGAGGACGACCGTGCCCGAGAACGGGACCACCGACACCGACCTGCCCCCCACGATCTTCGTGCTCTACGGGGCCACCGGTGACCTCGCCCGGCGGATGGTGCTGCCGGCCTTCTACCAGCTCGCCCAGTTCGGGCTGCTGCCCCGCGAGTGGCGGCTGGTGGGCAACGGCCGCGGCGACGTGTCGCACGAGGACTTCCAGGGCCGGGTGCACGACGCGCTCACCGAGTTCGGTCCCAAGCCCGAGGACGGGCCGTGGGACGACTTCGTGAAGAACCTGCGCTTCGCCGGCGGCGGGTTCGACGAGACCGACCCCGGGAGCCTGCTGGACGTGCTGGAGGAGACCAAGGCCGAGATGGGCGGGGAGCCCCAGCACGTGCACTACCTCGCCGTCCCGCCCTCGGCGTTCGAGAAGCTGACGAAGGGCCTGCAGGAGCACGGCCTGGTCGAGGGCTCCCGGGTGGTCTACGAGAAGCCCTACGGCACCAGCCCGGAGTCCTTCCGCGAGCTCGACGACCTGGTGCTCTCGGTGCTCGACGAGGAGCAGGTCTTCCGCATCGACCACTTCCTGGGCAAGGAGGGCACCCAGGACCTGCACGTGCTGCGGTTCGCCAACGGGCTGTTCGAGCACGTGTGGGACCGCGAGCACGTGCAGCAGGTGCAGATCGACGTCCCCGAGACCCTGGACGTCGCCCAGCGCGCCGAGTTCTACGACGCCACCGGCGCCGTCCTGGACATGCTGGTCACCCACCTGTTCCAGGTGGCCGCCGAGGTCGCCATGGAGCCCCCGGTCGACCTGTCGCCGGCGTCCCTGCAGGAGGCCCGCGAGGCCGTCCTCGCCGCCTTCCGGCCGCTGGCGAAGGAGGACGTCGTCCTGGGCCAGTTCGAGGGCTACACCGGCATCGAGGGCATCCCCGCCGACTCGACCACCGACACCTTCGTGGCCGCCCGGCTGTGGGTGGACACCGACCGCTGGCACGGCGTCCCGTTCCTGCTGCGCACCGGCAAGAAGCTGGCCGCCTCCGAGCAGAAGGTGTCGCTGCTGCTGCGCAAGCCCGACGGCCCGGTCACCCACGTGCCCGAGCACGGCAACGTCATCACGCTGTCGCTGTCGGGCGCCGGCGCGCTGGACCTGGACTTCGTGGCCAAGCGGCCCGGCCCGACGCTGGAGCTGACCCAGACCCGCACCACCCTGGGCCTGGCCGACATCGAGGGCGGCACGCCGCTGCCGCCCTACGTGTCGCTGATCCACGACGTGGTCACCGGCGACCGGTCGCTGTTCACCACCAGCGCCGGGCTGGCGAAGGCCTGGGCCACCGTGGAGCCGCTGCTGGACGACCGGCCCGAGGTGCAGCCCTACGCCGAGGGCTCCTGGGGCCCGGCCGCGGCCAACGAGCTGGCCGCCCCCTGCGGCTGGCTGCTGGGGCAGACCGAGGAGTGAGCCGCGGGCCGGACGGTGATCAGGGCACCTGGTCACTGTCCGGCCGACCGCACGGACGTCGGTGTGGACGGCCGCACGGTGATCAGGGGCCCTGATCACCGTGCGCCGTGGGTCGGGGTCCGGACCGGACGCTGGTCGCCTCGCGGCGAGTTGCGCATCCGGGGCTCCAGCCTCGAAAGAGCGGTTTTCCCCGGCGGCAGTTATCCAGTGGAGCCCGGGGACACAGGTCGCCCGGCCCGGACGGCGTCCACCGTACGCCTCACCCGAAGCCGCGGTCGTCCTGCTTGAGCGCCGTGTCGACGGTCAGCGCGCTGGCCAGCACCAACGACGCGAGCGGGTCCTCCAGCCGGCGGTGCACCTGCACGGCGTAGTTGTCGGCGGTGGTGAACATCGTCCGCGCCAGGCCCTCCCAGGTCTTGGTGATCCGGGCGACCTCGGTGCCGGTGTGGTCGGTGATCGCGAAGTTCCACGCCCGCCAGTTCTCGGCCTGGATCGCCCCGGCCAGCCGGCCGCCCACCACCAGGTCGAAGCGGATCTTGCCGAAGGCGTTGGCCTGCACGACCTCCCCGACCGGCTCGCCCCAGGGCCGGGTGACCTGGACGCGGGACTTCACCAGCTTGGCCGGCCGGTGGAGCACCAGGACCACCCCGGTGGCGTCGCGGACCTCGAGCGTGTGGGTGAGGAACTGGTCGATCGAGGAGACGAAGCGCAGCGCCTTCTTCGCCGCCGACTGACCCACCTCGACCACCGCGCCGATCTGCTGGCCGCTGCCGTCCCGCACCGCGTACTCGTTGGTCAGCTCGATCAGCTTGGTCTTCTGGTTGACCACCAGGACCGGCTGCTCAAGCAGGATCGACCGGCCCTGCTGGTGCTGCGGCTGCGCGACCGGCTGCTGGAGGTGCTCGGTCCAGGCCTGGCCGTCCCACCAGCGGGTGGCCGGGCTGCCGGCGGGGTCGGGGTACCAGCCAGGGGGCGGCGGCGGAGCGGTCATGGGCTGGCACGGTAGTGCGCGAGACTGTGCCGGTGGCCGACCTGACCGACGCCGAGGCCCGCGTCCTGGACGCCGTCGACGAGGCCTGGGCGCTCGACCGGCTGCGCGAGCTCGTCGCCGTCCCGTCGGTCGGCGGCACCCCCGCGGAGTCCGAGGCGCAGCACCTGGTCGCCGGCTGGCTGACCGACCTGGGTGCCGACACCGACGTCTGGGCGATCGACCTCGCCGCCGCGGCCACCGCAGCCGACGCCCCCGGCCAGGAGGTCGTGCGCGAGGAGGCGTGGGGCGTCGTCGGCACCCTCGGCGGGGACGGCGAACCCGGCCTCGTGCTGTGCGGGCACAGCGACGTCGTCCCGCCCGGTGACCGGCAGCTGTGGCCCGGGGATCCCTTCACGCCCCGGCTGGCCGACGGCGTGCTGCACGGGCGCGGCACCTGCGACATGAAGGGCGGCCTGGTCGCCGCGGTCGCCGCCGCCCGAGCGGTGGCCGCGTCCGGGGTGCCGCTGACCCGGCCGCTGGCGGTGCACAGCGTCGTCGGCGAGGAGGACGGCGGTCTCGGCGCCTGGGCCACCCTGCAGCGCGGCCACCGCGGCGCCGCGTGCGTCGTCCCCGAGCCGACCGCCGGGTCGGTGATGACGGCGAACGCGGGCGCGCTGACCTTCCGGCTCACCGTCACCGGCCTCGCCGCGCACGGCGCCATGCGGGACCAGGGGGTCAGCGCGGTCGAGCTGTTCGGCGAGCTGCACACCGCGCTGCGCGCCTTCGAGGCGACCCGGCAATGCTACGTCGAGCGGTTCACCGGCACCGCGCTGCCGTACGGCTTGTCCATCGGCACCGTGCAGGCCGGCGACTGGTCGTCCTCCGTGCCCGACCGGCTCGTCGCCGAGGGACGGTACGGGGTGCAGGTCGACGAACCGGTGGAGACCGCCCGCGAGCTGCTGGAGGCCGCCGTCGCCGGGTTCTGCGCCGGCCACCCGTGGCTGGCGCAGCACCCGGTGCGGGTGGAGTGGGTGGGCGGCAGCTTCGCCAGCGGCCGGTTGCCGCAGGGCTCGCCCCTGCTGCCCGCCGTCGCACGGGCCGTCGTGGACGCCGGCCGGCCGCGCCCCGCCGAGCGGTACGTGCCGGCCGGCACCGACCTGCGGCTCTACGCCGCCGCGGGCGTACCCACGCTGCACTACGGACCGGGCGACCTGGCCCTGGCGCACGGCCCGCGCGAGCAGGTCCCGCTGGACGACGTCGTGCACGTGGCCCGGGTGCTCGCGCTGACCGCGCTGCGGCAGTGCACGGTGGAGGCATGACCGTCCAGTTCGAGGACTTCGCCGCCCTGACCGAGGACTCCCCCACCGCCCGCACCGAGTGGGCCGCGGTCGTGGACGCCTGGGGCGAACCGCACCGCCGGTACCACGACCTGGCCCACCTGGCCGCCGTCCTGGGGGTGGCCGGCGAGCTCGCCGCCCACGCCACCGACCCGACCGCCGTGGCGCTCGCCGCCTGGTACCACGACGTGGTCTACGACCCCACCGCCGGCGACAACGAGGAGGTCAGCGCACAGCGGGCGCAGGCCGGCCTGCGCGGGCTGGTGCCCGACGACCGGCTGGCCGAGGTGGTGCGGCTGGTGCGGCTCACCGCCGGCCATGACCCCGCGGACGACGACGCGGACGGCGCGGTGCTCTGCGACGCCGACCTCGCCGTGCTCGCCGCCCCCGCGCCGGCCTACGCGGCCTACGCCTCCGCCGTCCGGGAGGAGTACGGGCACCTGGACGACGCCGCCTTCACCGCCGGCCGGATCGGCGTCCTGAAGTCCTTGCTCGACCTGCCCCGGCTCTACCGGACGCCAACGGCGCAGCCGTGGGAGGCCCCGGCGCGGGCCAACCTCACCGCGGAGCTCGCCCTCCTGCGCGCCCGGGTCCACCCCTCCGGGTGACGTCCCGGCTGGCGGGGCACCCGCCGGCGCGGGACCGTGACCGGGCGCACCCCGCTCCACCTGCGGGTGGCTCGACACGAGGAGATGCCATGAGGCTCGGTACCGGAATCCTGCTCCTGGCCGTGGGAGCGATCCTGACCTTCGCGGTGACCGCGCAGGTGTCGGGGATCGACCTGCGCGTGGTCGGCTGGATCCTGATGGCCGTCGGCGCGATCGGCATCGTCGTCGAGCTGGCCGTCTGGGCGCCGCGCCGCCGCAGGGTGGTGCGCACCGACGGCTACGAGGGCGGTCCCGTCCGGCGGTCGACCACGGAGGAGACCTACTGACCGCGGGGACGGCGAGCCCGTAGGCCGGCGCCCAGGAGCCGGGCCAGCAGCTCCCGGCAGCCCACCGGCTCGGCCCCCGCGGCCACCGCGACCGCGTGCAGCTCCTCGGGGACGTCGTAGTGGTCGCCCTGGAAGGCCCGCCGCGGGATGCCCAGCTCGGCGGCGACGAAGGCGTGCAGCTCGTCGTAGGAGACGTCGCTGACCAGGTGCGACCACAGCCGCCCCCGCCACGGCCAGACGGGGGTGTCGATCAGCACGGCCACGGTCGACAGTGTCCCCCGCTACCGTCGCGGGGTGAGCAGGCAGACCCGCTGGGGCATCGTCGGACCGGGCCGCATCGCCGAGAACGTGGTGCGGGACTTCGTGCACGTCCCCGGGGCGGAGGTCACCGCCGTCGGCTCGCGGTCCCTGGACCGGGCGCAGGACTTCGCCGCCAGGCACGGCATCGGCACCGCGCACGGCTCCTACGCCGAGCTGGTCGCCGACCCCGACGTCGACGTGCTGTACCTGGCCACCCCGCACCCCCAACACCACGCGGTCGCCCTCGACGCGGTCGCCGCCGGCAAGCACCTGCTGGTCGAGAAGTCCTTCACCGCCACGGTCGCCGGTGCGCAGGAGGTCGTCGACGCCGCCCGCGCCGCCGGGGTGTTCGTGATGGAGGCGATGTGGACCCGCTTCCAGCCCGCCGTCGTCCGGCTGCGGGAGCTGATCGCCGACGGGGCGGTCGGTGAGGTCCGCAGCGTGCAGGCCGACCTCGGCGTGGCCCGCGAGTACGACCCGGAGGATCGGCTGTTCGCCCAGGAGCTGGGCGGCGGCGCGCTGCTCGACCTCGGGGTCTACGTGGTGTCCTTCGCCCAGATGCTGCTCGGCGACCCCGACACGGTCACCGCGACCGGGTCGACCTTCCCCACCGGGGTGGACGCCGAGGCCGCCGTCCTGCTCGGGTACGCCGACGGCCGCTCCGCCGCGCTGCTGACCTCGCTGCGCAACCCCCTGCCCGGGCAGGCGCGGGTGTTCGGCACGCAGGGGTGGGTCGACGTCCTCCCCCGGTTCCACCACCCGGCCACGATCGTGCTGCACCGCGCCGACGGCGAGCCCGAGACCATCACCCTGCCTCCGGAGGGCACCGGGTACAGCCACGAGATCGCGGAGGTGCACGACGGCGTGCTGGCCGGCCGCACCGAGTCCGCGGTCATGCCGCTGGCCGACACCCTCGCCGTCATGCGGGTGCTGGAGGAGGCCGCCGGCCAGCTCGGCGTCACCTCCGCGGAGGCACCCCGGGGGTCGTGATCATGCAGATCGACAACGGGGACACGCCGGTGGCCGGCGTGTCCCCGTTGCGGTTCTGCATGATCACGGAGGCGGGGCGGACGCCTCAGCTCTGCGGCTGCTCCACCGCGGTGGCCGGGTCGCCGTCGGCCGCGGCGGCCAGCGGGTCGACCAGCTGGTCGAGCAGGTAGGGCAGCGACAGCGGGCTGCCGAAGCCGAGCGCGGCGGACACCGCGCCGGAGTACTGGCCCAGCAGCACGGTGCGGTCCTCGGTGACCACGGCGAGCTGGGAGACCACCGTGTCGGCGTCCAGGGCGGCCCGGTCGTAGCCGTTCTCCACCAGGACGTCGGCGTCGAGCAGGTCCAGCCGCTCGGCGGACAGCTCGGTGGAGGTCTCGGGGACGGCGAAGCCGAGGTCGGAGAAGAACTGCGTGCGCAGGTCGTCCTGGCCGAGCAGGTAGTGGCCCGACCCGCCCAGCCCGGTCAGGTCGACGGCCACCGACGCCCCGGCGAAGTCGGGGTTGGCCTCGACGGCGTCGGCGAACCGGCCCTCGACCTCGTCGACGAGCTGCTGCGCCTGGTCCTCCACGCCCAGCGCACGGCCGGTGAGCAGGGTCTGCTCCTGCCAGGGCGTGGCGCCGTCGGGGTGCTCGTCGGTCTGGGCGAGGGTGGGCGCGATCCCCGAAAGCTGGTCGTAGGTCGCCTGGTCGATGAAGGAGTAGACGCCGACGATGAGGTCGGGCTGCAGCGCGGCGATCTCCTCGAGGTTGAGCTCCTCGCTGCCCACCGTCGGGATGTCCGCCTCGGGCAGCCGGTCGGCTGCCCAGGGCCGCTGGGTGGCGTCGTAGTCGCCGAGCAGCTCGCGCTCGCCGACCAGCGTGCCGCCCAGTGCCAGCACGAAGTCGGCGTCGTTGAAGCCGATGGTCACGATGCGCTCGGGCCGCGCCGGGATCTCGGTGGTGCCGAAGGCGTTCTCGATGCTGACCGGGAAGGCGTCCGACGAGCCGGACGAGGACCCGGCGGAGCCGGCGGCGTCGGGGCCGTCGCCGCAGGCGGTCAGGGTCAGGGCGAGGGCGGTGGTGGCCAGCGCGGCCAGCGATCGACGCATGCCACTGAGGTTAGCCTTACCTGTGCGCGAGCTGATCACCCGGGTACGCGGACGGGGCCGCCCTCCCGAAGGAGGACGGCCCCGCCGTGGTGCAGGTGACGCGATGGAACGGCTACGTCGCAGGGACCCAGGGCGTGCGGAGCGCGTCCTGGGGGGCGACGTGGTCCTTCGTCAGAAGTCCATGCCGCCCATGCCGCCGTCGCCACCGGGCATGGCCGGGGCGGCCTTCTCCGGCTTGTCGGCGATGACGGCCTCGGTGGTGAGGAACAGCGCCGCGATCGAGGCGGCGTTCTGCAGCGCCGAGCGGGTGACCTTGGCCGGGTCGATGATGCCCGCGCCGACGAGGTCCACGTACTCGCCCGAGGCGGCGTTGAGGCCCCAGCCGGTCTCGGAGTTGCGGACCTTCTCCGCCACGACGCCGCCCTCGAGGCCGGCGTTGACCGCGATCTGCTTGAGCGGGGCCTCCAGGGCCACGCGAACGATGTTCGCGCCGGTGGCCTCGTCGCCGGTGAGCTCGAGCTTCTCGAAGACCGAGGTGGCCTGGGCCAGGGCGACGCCACCGCCGGCGACGATGCCCTCCTCGACGGCAGCCTTCGCGTTGCGGACGGCGTCCTCGATGCGGTGCTTGCGCTCCTTGAGCTCGACCTCGGTGGCGGCACCGGCCTTGATGACGGCGACGCCGCCGGCCAGCTTGGCCAGCCGCTCCTGCAGCTTCTCGCGGTCGTAGTCGGAGTCGGACTTCTCGATCTCGGCGCGGATCTGGTTCACCCGGCCGGCGATCTGGTCCTGGTCCCCGGCGCCCTCGACGATGGTGGTCTCGTCCTTGGTCACGACGACCTTGCGGGCGCGGCCGAGCAGGTCCAGGCCCGCGTTCTCGAGCTTGAGGCCGACCTCCTCGGAGATGACCTGGCCACCGGTGAGGATGGCGATGTCGCCCAGCATGGCCTTGCGGCGGTCGCCGAAGCCCGGGGCCTTGACGGCGACGGACTTGAAGGTGCCGCGGATCTTGTTGACCACCAGGGTCGCCAGGGCCTCGCCCTCGACGTCCTCGGAGATGATCAGCAGCGGCTTGCCGCTCTGCATGACCTTCTCCAGCAGCGGCAGCAGGTCCTTGACCGAGCTGATCTTGGAGTTGACGACGAGCACGTACGGGTCGTCGAGGACGGCCTCCATGCGCTCGGTGTCGGTGACGAAGTAGGGCGAGGTGTAGCCCTTGTCGAAGCGCATGCCCTCGGTGAGCTCGAGCTCCAGGCCGAAGGTGTTGCTCTCCTCGACGGTGATCACGCCCTCCTTGCCGACCTTGTCCATCGCCTCGGCGATGAGCTCGCCGATGGCGGGGTCGGCGGCGGAGATCGACGCGGTGGCCGAGATCTGCTCCTTGGTCTCGACGTCCTTGGCGGTCGAGAGGAGGTACTCGGAGACCGAGGCGACGGCCTTCTCGATGCCCTTCTTCAGGGCCATCGGGTTGGCGCCGGCGGCGACGTTGCGCAGCCCCTCGCGGACGAGGGCCTGGGCCAGCACGGTGGCGGTGGTGGTGCCGTCACCCGCGACGTCGTCGGTCTTCTTGGCGACCTCCTTGACGAGCTCGGCCCCGATCTTCTCCCACGGGTCCTCGAGCTCGATCTCCTTGGCGATGCTCACACCGTCGTTGGTGATGGTGGGAGCACCCCACTTCTTCTCCAGCACGACGTTGCGGCCCTTGGGGCCGAGGGTGACCTTGACGGCGTCGGCGAGGGTGTTCATGCCCCGCTCGAGGCCGCGGCGGGCCTCCTCGTCGAAGGCGATCATCTTGGCCATGTGGTGGTGTCCTCCATGCGTGGCTCGCTGCTGGCCGGGCGGTGCCCGCGACGGACGACACCCGCTCCGTGGACGCTCCGGCGGCCCACGGGCCGGTGCCTCACCGGTCCGACCTGGTTGGCACTCAGGTGCTCCGAGTGCCAACGACGAGTCTGGCACTCACCCCCGGCGAGTGCAAGGACGGGGGGTCACCCCCGTCGGGTGACCAGGGCCCCGACGGCGAGGTCGACCGTGGCCACCAGGGCCCCGCCGGCCAGCGCGGTGAGGGCGAGGGGCCACACGTAGAGGGGCAGGACGAGCAGCAGCGGGGCGGTGGCGGCGTCGAAGGGGGCGACCCACGTCGTCCCCCAGACCCAGGCACCGACCACCACGAGGCCGGCCACGGCCAGCCACCGGCCGGTCCGGTGCTGCGCCCGGCGCCCGACCCGGCGGGCGACGAGCCCGACCACGAGGACGCCGACGGCCACCGCGACCACCCGGCGTGCGGGCCCGGGCTCCCGGTCGAACGGCTCGACCCCGGCCGCCAGCAGCACCAGCGAGACCACGACGACCAGGCCGACCAGGACGACGTGCCCGGCCAGCAGCGCCGGGGCCAGCGAGCGCGGTCGTGGCACCGGCCCGACGCTAGCCGATGGCGAGCACCCCGGCCGCCGGCTCGCGACGACCGGCGGCGGCGAGGGTCAGCGCCGCGATCCGCTGGGCGGCGTGGCCGTCGCCGAAGGGGCTGGGCCGCCGGGCCAGCTCCTCCGGCCACCCGGGCCGCAGCAGGCGGCGCGCCGCGGGCAGCACCCCGTCGGGCCCGGTGAGCTCGGCGAAGCCCGCCTCGACCGCCTCCGGCCGCTCGGTGCTGCGCCGGACGACGACCAGCGGCTTGCCCAGCACCGTGACCTCCTCCTGCACACCCCCGGAGTCCGACACCAGCAGCCGCGCACCGGCGGCCAGGGCCAGGAAGGTCGCGTGGTCGAGCGGGCCGGTGCCCCGCACTGCGGGCGGGAGCACGGCCCCGGCGGAGGCGAGCGCGGCCCGGGTGCGGGGGTGCAGCGGCAGGAGCACCGGCAGGCCCAGCAGGTCCAGCGCCTGCAGCAGGGCCCGCAGCTGGGCCGGGTCGTCGGTGTTCTCCGGGCGGTGCACGGTGGCCAGCACGTACTCCCCCGCGACGACGCCGTGGGCGGCCTGCACCGCGGCCCGGACGGCGGGGGCCGGCAGCGCGCGGCGGGTGGCCTCGACGATGGTGTTGCCGGTGACGTGCACGGCCGAGGCGGGGGTCCCCGCCCGCAGCAGGTGCTCGGCGTTGCCGGGGGTGGCCGCGCAGTGCACGTCGGCGACCGCCCCGATGACCAGCCGGTTGACCTCCTCGGGCATCGCCCGGTCGAAAGAGCGCAGCCCGGCCTCGACGTGCACGACGGGGATGCCGAGGTGGGCCGCGGCCTGGGCCCCGGCGTTGGCCGAGTTGGTGTCGCCCTGCACGACGACGGCGTCGGGCTGGTCGGTGCGGAACCAGTCGGTCAGGCCGGTGAGCATGGCCGCGACCTGGCCCGCCCGGTCGCGGCCGCCGATCCACCGGAGCGGCTGCACCGGCCGGGTCATCCCGACCCCGGCGAAGAACACGTCGGTGAGGTCGGCGTCCCAGTGCTGGCCGGTGGCCAGCGGGGCGGCCGCCGGACCGAGGGCGGCCACCACCGGCGCGAGCTTGATGATCTCGGGCCGGGTGCCCATGACCACCGCCACCCGCGGGGTCATGCGACCAGCACCGGGCCGGTGCGGCGGCGGACGAACCGGACGGCCAGCACGCCCCAGCCGGCGACGACGGCGCCGGCGGCGACCGTCCACCCCGACAGCGGGACGGCGGGGACCGGCACCGTGGCGACGTTCAGCCCGCAGGTGGAGGCGGCGACGTCGACGGCCGAACCGCTCAGCAGCGAGACGTACAGGGCGCTCACCCGGACGCTGCCCGCGCCCTGCGGCTGGGTCTGCCCGTTGAGCAGGATCGTCGCGACGCCGGGCACCGAGACGCTGACCCCTGTGCCCGGGTTGACCGGCAGGTTGATGGTCGCGAGCGTGGTGACCCGGGCGTTGGTCAGGGTCACCCCGGTGGTGGTGGCACCCGCCGAGGTCGCGGTGCACCGGGAGGTGATGGCGTCGGCCTTGATGTCGACCGGGGTGGCGCCACCCACGAGGCGGATCGTCACCCCGCCGCTGCCCGGGTTCACCGTGCAGGTGCCGTCGCTGCCGATGCTGATGCCGCCACCGGTGCCGACCAGGCCGGCGCAGGCCGCCGAGGTGCCGTCGTTGCGGGCCACCGCCTGCTGCACGAGGACACCGGAGGTGATCAGCGTCTGCGAGCCCAGCACGCTCAGCGCCGGCTGGGTGTTGCCGCTGGTGGAGGCGGTCTGGCCGTCGCTGGTCGCCGAGACGGTGCCCGAGGAGGCGGTGGATCCGCCCGCCAGCGTCAGGTTGGCCGCGGTGGCCTGGGCCTGGGAGGTGTCCGCGGCGGCGGGGCCGGCCCACAGCGCCACCAGGGCGGCGGTCGCCGCGGCGACGACGCCCGCGCGGCGGCGGAGACGGGGTGCGGTCACGGGGTGGTCCTCCGGTCGCGGTCGGTCGGGGCAGGGGGTGCGGGACGGCGGCGGGGCGCCTGGTCGTCGCCCAGCAGCAGCGCCGGGATCCGCTCGGTG
>NZ_JAMXRZ010000103.1 GCF_024124375.1 Klenkia sp. PcliD-1-E | reverse complement strand
GCCCCGCGCACCCCGGGTTCGGCGGCGCGCCGGTCCACGGTGGCCAGCCCGAGCACCCGGGCGCCGGCCGGCAGCACGGCGTCGACCGCGGCCAGCACGTCGTCGGCGGTCACCCCGGGCCGCGCCCCCACCCCCACCCCCACCTCGACCACCACCTCGGCGTTGATCAGGGAGGTTGATCGAAGTCCGTCCTCCTGCGCCGGATCTGGTGAACCAGGACGGAGTTCGATCAGCTCCCCTGATCCATGCCGGTCCAGGGCGGTCACGCGGGCACCCCCACCCGGACGGCGGCCGCGGCGGCGACGAAGCGCGTGGCCATCTGCGGCGACCCGGCCCAGTTCAGGTGCAGGTACGAGGCGTGCACCCCGCCCTGCACGAACCCCTCCGGCCCGTCGGCGCTCCACTGCCACGCCGGCGTCGGCCCGGCGCCGGGGGAGGTGCGGGTGCGGTGGAACTCGTGCCCGCGCACCCGGGTACCCGCCGGTGCCAGCACGCTGTTGGTCATCGCCACCGCGGCGCGGTAGCCCAGGGTCAGCCGCGAGTGCATGGCCGCCTCCGCGTCGAGCACCCCGCACATCGGCTCGCCGTCCAGGGACCCGGCGAGGTACAGCAGCCCGGCGCACTCGGCCGCGACCGGCGCTCCCGACGCCGCGAGCTCCGCGATCGCCGTCCGCAGCCCGACGTTGGCCGCCAGCGCCGACGCGTGCACCTCGGGGAACCCGCCGCCGACCACCAGGCCGGCGGTGCCCGGGGGCAGCGCGGAGTCCCGCAACGGGTCCACGGTCACGACCTCGGCGCCCGCGGCGGCCAGCAGCTCGGCGGTCTCGGCGTAGCCGAAGGTGAACGCCGGCCCCCCGGCGACGGCGACCACCGGCCGGCCCCCGACCCGCTCGACCTCGGCGGCCGGGTCCCAGGGGGCGGCGTCGAGGTCGGGGGCGGTGCGGGCCAGCCGCAGGACGGCGTCCAGGTCCACCGAGGAGCCGACGACGGCGCCCAGTGCGCGCACGGTGCGCACCGCCTCGGCCGACCGCTCGGCCGCGGGCACCAGGCCCAGGTGGCGGGACGGCGTCTCCAGGTCGGCGACCCGGCGGACCGCGCCCAGCACCGGCACCCCGGCCGAGCCGAGTGCCTCGCGCAGGATCGCCTCGTGCCGGTCGGACCCGACCCGGTTGAGGATGACCCCGCCCAGGCGCACGGTCGGGTCGAAGGTGGCGAACCCGTGCACGACGGCGGCCACGCTGCGGGCCTGCGCGGAGGCGTCGACGACGAGGACGACGGGCGCGCGGAGCTGGGTGGCCACGTGCGCGGTGGACCCGTAGCCGGGCTCGACGGAGGGGTGGCTGGCGCCGTCGAACAGGCCCATCACGCCCTCGACGATCGCGACGTCGGCACCCCGGGCGCCGTGCAGGAACAGCGGGGCGATCCGCTCGGGGCCCACCAACCAGTTGTCCAGGTTGCGCCCCGGCCGGCCGGCAGCGAGGGAGTGGTAGCCGGGGTCGATGTAGTCCGGGCCCACCTTGTGCGGGGAGACCGCGAGACCGCGGTCGGTGAGCGCGGCGATCAGCCCGGTGGCGATGGACGTCTTGCCGGCCGACGACGACGGCGCGGCCAGCACGACGCGCGGGATCGCGGTCACCACTCGATGCCCCGCTGGCCCTTCTGGCCGGCGTCCATCGGGTGCTTGACCTTGGTCATCTCCACGACCAGGTCCGCGGCCTCGACGAGTGCCGGATGGGCGTCGCGCCCGGTGATCACCACGTGCTGGTTGCCCGGCCGGGCGCGCATCGTCTCCACCACGTCCTCGACGTCCACCCAGCCCCACCTCATCGGGTAGGTGAACTCGTCGAGCACGTAGAAGCGGTGCGCCTGCGCGGCGAGGTCGCGCTTGATCTGCGCCCAGCCCTCGGCGGCGTCGGCGGCGTGGTCGGTCTCGTCGCCCTGCTTGCGCGACCACGACCAGCCCGAGCCCATCTTGTGCCAGACGACCGGCCCGCCCTGCCCGGTCTCGGTGTGCACCCGGCCCAGGGCGGTCAGCGCGTCCTCCTCGCCGACCTTCCACTTCGCGCTCTTGACGAACTGGTAGACCGCGATCGACCAGCCCTGGTTCCACGCGCGCAGCGCCATCCCGAACGCGGCGGTGGACTTGCCCTTCATCTCACCCGTGTGGACCGCCAGCAGCGGCCGGTTGCGGCGCTGCTTGGTGGTCATCCCGTCGACCGGCACCGCGGTGACCTGTCCCTGCGGCATCAGGCGGCCTTCTTCACGTCCTGGACCAGCTGGCCCAGCTCCTCCAGGCGCAGCACCTGCCCGCCCAGGTGCAGCCCGAGGGTGTGCGCGAGGCCGAGCTTCACGAACCCGGACTCGCAGTCCACGACCACCGACGCCGTGCCCGCGGCCTGCAGCAGTCCAGCCGCGCGGTGCGCTCGGCCGAGGTGGTCCTCACCGCGCGCACCTGTCGCCCGACCGTCGGTCACCACGACCAGGAGCGGACGGCGGCGCGGGTCGCGCACCCGCTCCACCCGCAGCACCTCGTGGGCGCGCAGCAGCCCGGCGGCGACCGGAGAACGGCCCCCGGTGGGCAGGTCGGTCAACCGGGCCGCGGCGGCCTCCACCGACCAGGTCGGCGGCAGCGCGAGCTCGGCGTCCGCACCGCGGAAGGTCACCAGGCCCACCTTGTCCCGCCGCTGGTAGGCGTCGGTGAGCAACGACAGGACGGCGCCCTTGACGGCGGCGACCCGGGTCCGGGAGCCCATCGAGCCCGACGCGTCGAGGACGAAGAGCACCAGGTTGCCCTCGCGGCCCTCGAGCTCGGTCTGCCGCAGGTCACCGCGCTCCAGCCGCAGCCCCGGGCCGGTGCGGCCGCGCTCCCTCTGGTGCGGCGCGGCCGCCACGACCGTGTCGACCAGGTGCAGCCGGGTCACCGTGCCGTCGGGACGGCGGGAGCCGACCACCCGGCCGCGCTCGCTGCGCGCCTTCGAGCGCCGGCCGGCCACCCCGGCGCCGATGCCGGGGACCTCCAGCCGGCGGGTGCGGAAGGCTGCATCGGGGGCGACGGCGGCGCGCTCGGGGGCGACGCCGGTGGCCTCGTCGTCGGCGGGGGGCCGCTCGGCGCCGTCCGCCTGGTCCTGCGGAGGCACGGGATCCCCTGCACCACTCCCGGGCCCCGACCGTGGTGGCGGGGATTCCTCGCCGTCGTCGGTGGAGGGGGTGTCGGCGCCGCCGGACGTGGGGTCGCCGTCCTCGGTGCCGCGGCCCTCGGGCGGGGTGGGGTCGTCGTCGGGGTCGGGGCGGGCGTCGTCCAGGGCCTGCTCGAGGGTCTGCTCGTCCAGGCCGGGGGCGTCGAAGGGGTTGCGCCGCCGGCGGTGGGGGAGCGCCAGCCGGGCGGCCACCCGGACGTCGTCCTCGGTCACCTCGGTGCGGCCGGACCACGCGGCGTGCGCGATCGCGGCGCGGGCGGTGACGATGTCGGCGCGCAGCCCGTCGACGCCGAACGCGGCGCACACGGCGGTGACCTGGGCCAGCGCGGCGTCGCCGAGCACCACGCCGGGCAGCAGGGCGCGGGCGGCGGCGATCCGGTCGGCGAGCGCGCGTTCGTCGTCCGCCCAGCGGGCCTCGAAGGCCGCCGGGTCGGCGTCGGCGGCGAACCGGCGGCGGACCACCTCGGCGCGCAGCCCGGCGTCCCGCGGGGCCGCGACCTCGACGGTCAGGCCGAAGCGGTCCAGCAGCTGCGGCCGCAGCTCACCCTCCTCGGGGTTCATCGTGCCGACCAGCAGGAACCGGGCGGCGTGCTGCACCGAGACGCCCTCGCGCTCGACGTAGGCCCGGCCCAGCGCCGCGGCGTCCAGCAGCAGGTCGACGAGGTGGTCGTGCAGCAGGTTGACCTCGTCGACGTAGAGCACGCCGCGGTGCGCCGCGGCCAGCAGTCCCGGCTCGAAGCTCTTCACGCCCTCGGTCAGCGCCCGCTCGATGTCCAGCGAGCCGACCAACCGGTCCTCCGAGGCGCCGACCGGCAGCTCGACCAGCCGGGCCGGGCGCTGCGCGGTGGGGCCGTCGGCCGGGTGCGGGCCGTCGGGGCAGGCCGGGTCGGGGGCGGCCGGGTCGCAGCCGAACCGGCAGCCGGGGACGACGTCCACCGCGGGCAGGACGGCGGCCAGCGCACGCACCGCGGTCGACTTCGCCGTCCCCTTCTCCCCGCGCACCAGCACGCCGCCGACGGCGGGGGAGACGGCGTTGAGCAGCAGGGCCAGGCGCATGTCGTCCATGCCGACCACGGCGCTGAAGGGGTAGACCACAGGGGGTTCCTCTCCCCGGGTGTCCGCGCCCGGAGGTGGCAGGTGGCGACGGCGGCAGTTCCTGGCTCACCCCGGGGGGCTGACAGTGGCGGGACCGCGCCGGAGTCCCACCGGCTTCCTGCACTGCCGTCGCAGTTCGGTGCCCATCACACCACGCCCATGACTTGACGATCCGGAAAGTCGTACGAGAGACTTTCCGACATGGAAAGTCGAGACGACGTCGCGGCCTCGCTGGCCGCGCTGGACACCGACCGTGCCGCGCTGGCCGACCGCGTCCGCCAGCCGGGCTGGTACGACCCCGCGCTGGGCGTGCTGACCGGCGGGTTCGTCGCCAGCTACTCCGTCGCCTTCCCCTGGGTGACCCTCGCCGCGGTGCCGGTCTTCGCGATCGGCGTCGGCCTGCTGGTGTCCGCCTACCGCCGGCACACCGGGCTCTGGGTGAGCGGCTTCCACGGCACCCCGTCGACCAGGCCGCTGGTGCGGGCATGGGCGCTGGCCTGCGCCGTCGTGCTGGTGGTGGGCATGGTCGCCGAGCTGCTCCTCGACGTCCGGTACGCGATGGTCGTGGCCGGCGTCCTGCTCGGCACCGGTGCCGCGGTGCTCAGCAACCGCTGGACGACGGCCTACCAGCGCGACCTGCGGAGCGGGCGGTGACCGCCGACCGCGAGCGCGCCGCCGCCGACCTCGCCGCGCTGTCGGCCGACCGGGCGGCGCTGGCCGACCGGGTCGCCCCGCCCCGCTGGTTCGGCCCCGCGCTCGGGCTGCTGCTGTTCTGCTTCATCGCCTCGAACGCCGTCGACTCCCCGTGGGTCAGCGGCGTCGCGCTCGCGGCGTTCGCCGTCGGCCTGGCCCTCCTGGTGCGCACCTACCAGCGCCGCACGGGCGTCTGGAGCCACACCCCGCCGAAGGTCTTCCTCGGCTGGGCGGCCGTGGTGCTGGTCGTCCTGGTGCCGGCCTACGCGGTCGACCGGCCGTGGGCCTACCTGGTGGCCGGGGCCGTGCTCGGGGTGGCCGTCGCCGTGCTGTGCGACCGGTGGACCCGGGCCTGGCAGCGGGAGCTGCGGGAGGGTCTGTGACCGCCGTCGGGCCCCGGTTCGACCAGGTGGTGCACGCCCCGCCCCGGCTGCAGGTCTGCGGGCTGCTGGCCGCGGTCGACACGATGGACTTCGCCGCCGTCCGCGACGCCGTCGGGGTGAGCGACTCGGTGCTGTCCAAGCACGTGAAGCAGCTCGAGGACGCCGGCTACGTGCGGGTCAGCAAGGCCACCGTGGCGTCCCGGCAGCGCACGTCGCTGGCGCTCACCCCGGCCGGCCGGACGGCGTTCACCGCCCACGTCGCCGAGCTGCGCCGGATCGCGGGGGTCTGAGGCCACCGATGCCTGCGGCGTGACCTGCGCCCCAGGAGCAGAGTGAGGGCCGATGAACCGGCGCGCGCTCCTGGACTGGTCGGCCGTGCTGGCGGTCGCCGTCGTCCTGTCGGTCGGCCTCGAGCTGCTCTCGGTCCCGTCGGCGACGCTGTTCGCCGGGCTGGTCGCGGGCCTGGGGCGGGCGCTGCTGGTCGCCCGCCCGCTGGTGCAGCCCAAGCAGGGCATGACCGCCGCGCAGGCCGTCGTCGGGGTGTCCATCGGCGCGCTGGTGTCGCTGTCGACCCTGGAGACCATCGCTGCGGACTGGCTGCCGGTGGTCGCGGTGACCATCGGGACGCTGCTGCTGAGCGTGCTGGCCGGTCGGCTGATGGCCCTGCAGCCGGGGGTCAGCCGGGTGACCGGGGCGTTCGCGATGATCGCCGGCGGCGCGTCGGGCATCACCGTCATGGCCCGGGAGCTCGGCGCGGACGCGCGGATGGTGGCCGTCCTGCAGTACCTGCGGGTGCTGCTGATCGTCGTCACGATGCCGGTGGTCGCCGCGGTCGCCTTCGGCGCCTCCGGATCGGGTCCGGTGCCCTCCGACGCCGGGCCCGGCGTGTGGGCGGGGCTGCTGTTCACCGTGGTCAGCGCCGCCGTGGGCTACCCGCTGGCCCGCCTCGTGCGGCTGCCGGTCGCGGCGCTGCTGGGCCCGATGCTCGTCGCCGCGACGCTGGACCTGACCGGGCTCTCCCGCGACGCGGCGGTGCCGGCCCTGCTGGAGGCCGTGGCGTTCGGGGTCATCGGCCTGCAGGTGGGCCTGTCCTTCACCCGGGACAGCCTGCGGGTGGTCGGCCGGGCGCTGCCGCTGGCCCTGCTGCTGGTCGTGGCGCTGGTCGTGGCGTCGGCGGGGCTGGGCCTGCTGCTCGCGGCCACCGCCGACGTCAGCCCGCTGACCGCCTACCTCGCCACCACGCCGGGCGGCCTCTACGCGGTGCTGGCCACCGCCACCGGCGGCGGTGCCGACGCCACGGTGGTGCTCGCCGTCCAGGTGCTGCGGCTGTTCGTCATGCTGCTCACCGCCCCGTTGCTGTCCCGCTGGCTGCGCCGCGCCGGCTGATCACCAGCCGAGGACCCGCCGGGCCTCGGCGGCCACGCGGTCGAAGCGGCGGCGGTCGAGCACCGCGCCCTCCCGCCGGACGTCGTCGGTGCCCATGAGCAGCACCCGGTCCACCCGGACCTCGCTCGGGCGGCCCTGCCGGTCCCAGTCGCCGCTGCCGATGTCCACCCACACCCGCCCGTGCCGGGCCTCGTCCGCGGCGTCCCGGTCGTGGTCCTTGCTGGTGAGCATCAGGCCCAGCAGGTCCTCGCCGTGCCGGCCGACCACCAACACCGGGCGGTCCTTGCCGCGGCCGTCGCCCTCCTCGAAGGGCACCCACGCCCAGACGACCTCCCCGGGGTCGGGCCGGCCGTCCTCGCGCGGTGCGTAGGAGATCTCGCCCCGGCCGGTGAAGTCGCCGGCCGCGGACCGCCGCGCGGGAGCCCCCGGCGGGGGCAGCGGTGCGCGCCGGGGTGCAGCGGGGGAGGGCCGGCGGGTGGGCCTGGACGCCGCCCGGCCGGCCTCCCGCACCACGGTCGACACCACCTGGGACAGCACGGACTTCCAGCCGCTCGCCACGGGGCCACCGTAGAGCCTCCGGCGCGCCGCCCCGACACGCCGCCTCGTCCGTGACCGGCGTTGCGGCTGTCACCCGGTGGGACGAAGGTGGGGAACTGCACGGTTGATGTCCGGCCGCGCTGGTCATGGAATGGGCCGGGGCGCGCGGAGCGCCCGCACGGGGAGGTGCCACATGACCAGCGCGGAGCCCGTCCGTCCGGCGACCACCAGCGGCCTGTTCGGGACCTCCCGGGTCCGCGCCAGCGCCCTGGCCTCCTACCAGCTCGTGGAGGACGCGCGCGACCGCGCCCCCGAGCACGTGCGCAAGCGGCAGCGGGCCCGCGCCCGTGCCGAGCAGGCCGTGGCCGCCCGACTGGTGGCCCGCGAGTTCGACCGGGACGACCCGGTCAGCTGACGCAGAGCTCGTTGCCCTCGGGGTCGGCCAGCGTCACCCACCGGTGCGGCCCCTGGCTGGCCCGGTGCAGCTCGGTGGCCCCGGCCGCGACCAGCCTGGCCACCTCGGCCTCGACGTCGGCAGGAGCGACCCGCAGGTCCAGGTGCACGCGGTTCTTCACCGTCTTGACCTCCGGGACGCGTTGGAAGAGCAGCCGCGGCATCGTGCCCTCGGGGTGCACGACCGCCGCGCCCTCGGCCCAGACCAGCTCGCCGCGGTGGGTCGTCGTGTCGGACTCGGCGGCGTGGCCCTCGGCGACCATCCGCCGGATGAACGCCTCGTCGCTGGGCTCGCGCTGCCAGCCCAGTGCGTCGGCCCACCAGTCGGCGAGGGGGTGCGGGTCGGTGCAGTCGAAGGTGACCTGGAAGGTGTGCGCCATGGCGGCACGCTAGGCCCGGGGTACGACGGTTCTGCGCCGGCGGCGGCCCGCCAGTAGATTCCGGCGGTGCCGATCAGCTCGCCCGAGGGCAAGGACTGGACCCGCAAGAAGATCGTCGACCTCGCGCCGGGGTCGGTGCTGGACGTGGGGGCCGGCGCCGGCACCTACGCCAAGCTGCTGGCCGGTGACCGCCCGGCGCGGATGACCGCGCTGGAGGTGTTCGAGCCCTACGTGGAGACCTACGGGCTGCGCGACCTCTACGACGAGGTGGTCCTGGGTGACGCCCGCACGACCGAGCTGCCCGCCGCCGACGTCGTCGTCCTCGGGGACGTGGCCGAGCACATGACGGTCGAGGAGGCGCAGGACCTGTGGCGACGGGCTGGCGAGGCCGCTTCCCGCGCTGTCTACATGTCGATCCCGATCGTGCACTACCCGCAGGGCGAGCTGGAGCACAACCACCACGAGGTCCACGTGGTCGACGACTGGGACCACGACAAGGTCATGGCCGCCTTCCCCGGCATCACCGACCACTTCCGCGGCGAGGTCGTCGGGGTCTACGAGCGGCGCACGGACTCCTAGAGCTCCCGGCCCAGCTCGGCGCGCATCTCGTGGTCGGGCTGGGCGGGGGAGTCCGCGGCGGTGTGCTCGCGCCACACCTGGCCCATCGGCGGGAAGGCCGAGCGGTGCACCTGCACGCCGGGGTCCCACAGCTTGGACCGCATGATCGCCTTGGCGCAGTGGAAGTAGGCCCGCTCCACGTCCATGAGCAGCACCGACAGCGGTCGCTTGCCGTACTCGACCAGGTCGAGGTCGACCTCGTCGGTGGGGACCAGCCGGCAGCGGCCGTAGACGCGCAGGGTCTCCTCGATGCCCGGCACGACGAACATCAGCGCCGCCTGCGCGTTGACCTGCAGGTTGTGCAGGCTGTCCAGCCGGTAGTTGCCCTCGCGGTCGGGCAGCACCAGCGTGTGCTCGTCCAGCACCCGGACGAACCCGGGGACCCCGCCGCGGGGCGAGACGTCCGGCGAGCCCTGGGCGTCCGCGGTCGACAGGACGGCGAACGGCGAGAGGCCGATGAAGGCCGCGCAGTGGTGGTCGACGTGGTCGATGACCTTGTCGACCGCCCGTGCGTTGGGTCCGCGGTAGTGGTCCAGGGCGCCGTCCATGCCTGCAGCCTCCCCTACGGTGGGCGGCTGTGTCAGTGAGGTGGAGCGCGCCGGTCCGGTACAGCGAGTGCGACGACCAGCGCGTGGTGTTCAACGCCCACTACCTGGTGTGGGCCGACGAGGCCTCCAACGCGTGGTGGCCCTCGGTCGGGTTGCGGTGGGACCCCGACGGCGTGTGCGGCGTGCAGCCCTTGGTGAAGGCGTCGAGCCTGGAGTGGTCGTCGTCCGCGGTCTGGGGTGACGTCGTCGACGTGGTCTGCGAGCTGGAGGGGATCGGCCGCACCAGCCTGACGTTGGTCTTCGAGGTCCGGGTCGGTGACCGGCTGTGCTGCACCGTCCGGTCGACCTACGTGGCCACCCGGGACGGCGTGGCCGTGCCCTGGCCGGACGAGGTGCGCGCCGCCGTTTCCTGACCGCCGGGGTGGGGGGTGACGGCCGACGGTGGGAGGTCGTCGTGACGACCCCCGACCGTGCAGAATCACCTCCCACCCCGGCGGTCAGGAGAAGTTCGTGGAACCCGCAGCCGAGATCGACGCCCTGGTCGCGAAGCACCCCGACTGGCGCGGCGAGACCCTGGCCGAGGCGCGCCGGCTGATCCTGGCTGTCGACCCGGCGATCGAGGAGACCTGGAAGTGGATGGGCTCCCCGGTGTGGGAGCTCGACGGCATCCTGGTCGTAGGCGACATCTTCAAGGCCAAGGTCAAGCTCGGGTTCCTGCACGGTGCCTCGCTGCCCGACCCGACCGGGCTGTTCAACGGCGAGCTCGGCGGCAACCAGCGCCGCTCCTACGAGCTCGTCGAGGGCGACACGATCGACGCAGCCGCGTTCCAGGACCTGGTCCGGGCGGCCATCGAGCGCAACCGGGCCGCCGTCGCCGAGCGCGCCGCGAGAAGGAAGCGGTCCTAACCCAGCAGCCGGACCGTGGCGTCGTCCGGCCCGTCGTACCACTGGGTGAGGACGGCGGGGAACCGCGGCTCCACCGGGTCGGCGGCGGCGAACAGCGTCATCGACGAGCGCAGCTTCAGGTCGTCGGGGGAGCCGAACACCTCGTGCGCCGTCCGGTCGCCGTGCTCGAGCAGCAGGTCGCAGGCCTGCCGCAGCCGCGCACCGAGCACGGGGTGGGCGAGGTATGCCTGCGCCTCGGCCAGGTCGGCGATCGCGTAGTGCTGCGCCGTGGCCGATCGGCCCAGTCCCGCCAGCTGGGGGAAGACGAACCACATCCAGTGCGTGCGCTTGCGCCCGGCGCGCAGCTCCGCCAGGACGTCGTCCCACACCGGGTCCTGCGCATCGACGAACCGCTGCAGCGTCACGCCCCCCAGCCTGCACCCGGGGGCAGCAGCGGCAACCCGGGCGGCGCGCCCTGCTCCAGCAACCGCCACAGGGCGTCGGTGTCGGCGTGGTCGGCCACCAGGTCGCCCAGGGTGTCGAGCCGGCGCTCCCGCACCGCGGCGAAGACGGTGTCGGGCGCGACGGTGAACCGCCGTCCGGTGGTGGCCGCGACGTCGGCGAGGAACGCCCGCCGGAAGCCGTCGTTCTCCATCGCCCCGTGCCACGTCGTCCCGCTGACCGCGCCCACCCGCACGCCGTCCAGGAAGGGCTCGCCGCCGTCGGGGGTGACCACGCCGTGGTGGATCTCGTACCCGTGCACCGGGTGGCCCCGCCAGGCACCGGTCGGCCGGGCCAGCACCTTCTCGGCGCCGAAGACGACGTCGGTGGGCAGCAGCCCGAGTCCCGCGACGGCGCCGGCGCCGGACTCGACGTCGTCGGTGATGGTGCGGGCCAGCATCTGGTGACCGCCGCAGATGCCCAGCACCGGGCGGCCCTCGGCGGCCCGCCGGGCCAGCGCGGCGTCCAGGGCCTGCTCCCGCAGCCAGGCCAGGTCGGCCACGGTCGCCCGGGTGCCGGGCAGCACCACCAGGTCTGCGTCGGCCAGCTCGGCCGGGCTGGTCGCGTACCGCACCAGGACGCCGGGCTCGGCGGCCAGCGCGTCCAGGTCGGTGACGTTCGACAACCGCGGCAGCCGGACCACCGACACCCGCAGCACGTCCGCGCCGACCGGGGGCAGCGCCTGGCCGCGGTCGCCGTCCAGGTCGAGGGAGTCCTCGACGTCCAGCCAGAGGCCGGGCACCCATGGGAGGACGCCGAGGGTGGGCCGGCCGGTCAGGTCGCGGAGCTGGTCCAGGCCGGGGGCCAGCAGCCGGGGGTCGCCGCGGAACTTGTTGACCAGGAAGCCTGCGACCAGCGCCTGGTCGGCCGGCGGCATCAGCGCGACCGTGCCGTAGAGGGCGGGGAACACCCCGCCGCGGTCGATGTCGCCGACCACCACGACCGGCAGCTGCGCCGCCGTCGCCAGGCCCATGTTGGCGATGTCGGTGTCGCGCAGGTTGATCTCGGTGGGCGAGCCCGCGCCCTCGCAGACCACCACGTCGAACCGGCTGCGCAGGTCGGCCAGGCTGGCCAGCACCTGCTCGAACAGCTGCGCCTTCAGCCCGCGGTAGCTCATCGCCGTCACGTCGGTGACCGCCCTGCCCAGCACGACGACCTGGCTGGACCGCTCACCGCCGGGCTTGAGCAGCACCGGGTTCATCGCCGCCTCGGGCTCGACCCGGGCGGCCGCGGCCTGGAACACCTGCGCGCGGCCGATCTCGGCGCCGTCGGCGGTGACCCAGGAGTTGTTGCTCATGTTCTGCGCCTTGAACGGCGCGACCGACACGCCCTGGCGGGCCAGCCACCGGCAGATCCCGGCGGTGACGACGGACTTGCCGGCGTCCGACGTCGTGCCGGCGACCAGCAGCGCGCTCACCAGCCGGACTTCTCCTGACCGCTGAGCCCGTGGATGGCGGTCATGATCGCGTCGGTGACCTCGCGGCGGGCCTGGCCCTTGCGGGCCTGGCCGCGGTGCTCGGGGAAGGTCAGCGGCTCGCCGAAGGTGATGGTCACCTTGGCCGGGCGGGGGTAGGGCGCGCCGACCGGCTGCACCCGGTCGGTGCCGTGCACGGCGACCGGGACGACGGGGCAGTCGGCGGTGAGCGCCAACCAGGCCACCCCGGTCTTGCCGCGGGCCAGCTTGCCGTCGCGGGAGCGGGTGCCCTCGGGGTAGATGCCGAACGCCTCGCCCGCGTCGAGCGCGGACAGCACGGTGTCCAGCGCGGCCTGCGCGGCGCGCTGCGCCTCGCGCTCGACCGGCCGGGCGCCCAGCGCGGTGAACAGCGTCTTCGTCGCCCACCCCTTCAGCCCGGTGCCGGTGAAGTACTCCGACTTCGCCAGGTAGCCGACCTTCCGGGGCGCCATCAGCGGGATGGCGATGGAGTCGATGAAGGACAGGTGGTTGCTGGCCAGCAGCACCGGCCCGGTGCGCGGCACCCGCTCCTTGCCGATCACGGTCGGCCGGCAGGCCAGCACGAACAGCGGCCGCAGCACGAACCTGGCGAGGACGTAGAACAACCTGCCCTCCTCCCTCGGGACTGCACGACCGGGGCATCATCCCCCGGCGCGGGCGCCGCTCCCCGCCGGGGGGCTCACACGGCGCGCACCGGGGACGCCGATCCGCCCCGGCCCGCCACCCGGGCCAGCACGGCCAGCGCGGCGCGGACCTCGGCCGCCGGCCGGGTGAAGGGCAATCGGAGGTGGTCGTCGAACGCCGCGCCCGTCCCGAAGGCCCGGCCCTCGGCCACCCGCACGCCCTCGACCATCGCCGCCCGGGCCACCGCTGCCGAGCTCAGCCCCGCCGGCAAGCGGCACCACAGCGACAACCCTCCCGTGGACGGGTAGGGCGACCAGTCGGGCAGCAGTTCGGCGAGCGCCGCGGTGAGCACGTCCCGGCCGGCCCGCAGCTCGGCCCGACGGTCGGCCAGCACCCGGTCGAGGTCGGCGACCAGGAAGGCGGCGGCGAGCTGGTCGAGCACCCCGACGGCAGGCTGGCGGTGGCTGTAGGTGTCGGCCAGCCGGGCGGCGAGGGCGGCGTCGGTGCGCAGCCAGCCCACCCGCAGCCCGCCCCACACGGACTTGGACAACCCGCCCACGGTCACGGTGGCCGCGTCGGGCACCCCGGCGGCGAACGGCGGCGCGGGGCCGTCGTCGTCCAGGTGCAGGCCGCTGGTCACCTCGTCGACCAGGGTGACGGTGCCCTGCTGCCAGAGCGTCGCGGCCAGCCGACGGCGCCCGGCCGCCGACAGCGTCGCGCCGCTGGGGTTGGAGTGGTCGGGCATCAGGTAGGCGAGTCGGGGCGCGCTCTGCCGGGCTGCGGTGTGCGCGGTCTGCACCAGGGCGTCGGGGTCGGTGGGGTCGACCGGCACCGGCACCGGTACCGCCCCCAGGTCGGTGACCAGCTGGACGGTGCCCGGGTAGGTGGGGTGCTCCAGCAGCACGCGGTCGCCGGGTGAGAGCAGCACCGAGGTGACCAGGCCGACGGCGTCCATCACCCCGCCGGTGATCACCACCTGGTCGGGGTCGGTGGGCAGGCCGCGCGCGGTGAACCGGTCGGCGACCGCTTGGCGCAGAGCGGGCAGGCCATCGAGGTGGTAGCCGGAGCCGGCCAGTGCGCCGGGCAGCAGCTCGAGGGCGCGGGTGTAGGCGGGCAGCAGGTGGGGCGAGGCCGGGGTGGCTGCGTGCGCGAGGTTGACCACGCCGTCCTCGTCCTGCGGCAGGGGCCACTCGAGCACCGGCCCCCGCGGCAGCTCGGTGACGGTGCCCAAGCCGTGCCGGGTGCGGGCGTAGCCCTCCTCGCGCAGCGTGCGGTAGGCGCTGGCGACGGTCACCCGGCTGACGCCGAGGGCCTCGGCCAGTTCGCGCTCGGCCGGCAGCCGGGTACCGACCGGCAGCGCGCCGGTGCCCAGCAGCTCCTGCACCCGCGTCGCCAGCGCCCCGTACCGCGGACCGGGCTGCTGCTCGAGGCCACCGAGCAGCGCGGCCAGCTCGTGCGCCCTGGTGGACTGGTCGGTCAGCAGTGGCATGCGGTCCACCATGCCCGAGTGGACCCATATGCACCAGACCACCCGCTGCCACGGTGGTGCCATGGTCCCCGGTGGAGTCCTCGTCCTGCTGGCCGCAGCCCTGGTCGTCGCGACCCTGGTGGTCACCGTGCGGGGTGGTCGCGGCCCGGCCGACCCACCGCGCAGCCACCCGGCGCCCGCGTCGTGGCCCCGGGGGTGCGATCAATGCCGGGCGGAACGCCGGGTCGGGCGCCGGGTGGGGCGCACGAGGCGGGCCGCGACGGCGAGGGCGGCGGCGGCCAGCCACACCGCCCGGGACAGCCGCA
>NZ_JAMXRZ010000102.1 GCF_024124375.1 Klenkia sp. PcliD-1-E | reverse complement strand
CCGCCGCCGGTGCCGCCGTCCCCGCGCCGGGCCCGGCACGCCGCGGCGCCGACCCCCGCCACCGGTCTGCTCGGCTGGGCGCTGGACCGGCCGTGACCACCGTCCCCGTCCAGGAGCCGGTGCGGCTGCCGATGGCGGTCGTGCTGGTCGGGGTCCTCGCCGGGCTGGCGGTCGCCGCCGGGGTCGGGCTGCTGACCGGCGTCCCGGGCGCCCTGCTGTGGCCCGGCCTGTGCGTGCTCGCCGCCCTGGTCCTCGGGGCGGTCTTCGTCCTCGGGGCCATCACCGTCTCCGGCTTCGCCGCGGGCGCCGCGACCGCCGGCGTGGTCGTGCTCGAGCCCGATCACCTGCCGCTGGTGCTGGCCGGGACCGCGGTGGCGGCCCTGCTGTGCGGGGTCGCCCCGGGCTGGGCCCGGGTGGAGGCGTGGCAGGCCGCCCGGTCCGGCGGACCGCCCGCGCCGGCACCCCGGTGGCGGACCGACCGCGTCGTCGCGGCCTTCCTGGTGCTGGCGTTCCCGCCGGTGTTCGTCACCGGCGCGGTCGCCTTCGTCAGCTGGACGGCGACCCGCTAGGAGCCCAGCAGCTCCGCCAGGACGGGCACCAGGGCGGCGAAGGCCTGGCCGCGGTGGCTGATCGCGTCCTTCTCCGCCGGCGCCAGCTCCGCCGACGTCCGGTCCAGGCCCTCGGGCAGGAAGACCGGGTCGTAGCCGAACCCGTGGGTGCCCCGCGGCTCGCGCAGCACGCTGCCCCGCCACGTGGCCTCCAGCACCCGCTCTGTGCCGTCGGGCAGGACGACGGCCGCGGCGCAGACGAACCCGGCACCGCGGCGCTCGTCGGGGACGTCGGCCAGCTGGCCGAGCAGCAGCGCGGTGTTGGCCGGGTCGTCGCCGTGCCGGCCCGACCAGCGGGCGGACAGGATGCCCGGCATGCCGTTGAGCGCGTCGACGGTGATGCCGGAGTCGTCGGCGACCGCGGGCAGGCCGGTGTGGCGCACCGCCTCCCGAGCCTTGAGCAGCGCGTTGTCGGCGAACGTCGCGCCGGTCTCCGGCGCCTCGGGGTACTCGGGGACGTCGCGCAGGCCGAGCACCTCGACCCCGGGGACGGCGGCGGTCAGCAAGCGCTGCAGCTCGGCGAGCTTGCCGGCGTTGCGGGTGGCGAGGACCAACCGGGTCATCGCTGCAGCGCCTCGGCCTGGATGCGGGTCAGGTCGGCGCACCCGGCGACGGCGAGGTCCAGCAGCCGGTCGAGGGTGGCCCGGTCGAACACCGCGCCCTCCGCGGTGCCCTGCACCTCGACGAACCCGCCGTCGCCGGTGCAGACGACGTTCATGTCGGTGCCGGCCTTGACGTCCTCCTCGTAGGCCAGGTCCAGGCGGGGCTCGCCGTCGACGACGCCGACGCTGACCGCGGCCACCGACTGCACCAGCGGCTCCTTCGTCGCCAGCTTGCCGCGCGCGCCGAGGTGGGCGACGGCGTCGGCGAGGGCGACGTAGGCGCCGGTGATGGCCGCCGTCCGGGTGCCGCCGTCGGCCTGCAGGACGTCGCAGTCCAGCGCGATGGAGTTCTCGCCGAGCGCGCCGAGGTCGATGGAGGCGCGCAGCGAGCGGCCGATGAGCCGGCTGATCTCGTGGGTGCGGCCGCCGATCCTGCCCTTGACCGACTCGCGGTCGCTGCGGGTGTGCGTGGCGCGCGGCAGCATCGCGTACTCGGCGGTCACCCAGCCCAGGCCCGAGCCGCGGCGCCAGCGGGGCACGCCCTCGGTGACGCTGGCCGCGCAGAGCACGCGGGTGCGGCCGAACTCGACCAGCACCGAGCCCTCGGCGTGGTCGAGCCAGTTGCGGGTGATGGTCACCGGGCGGAGCTGGTCGGCGCTGCGGCCGTCGGGGCGGGTCACGTGGGTCGAGGGTAGTGGGCGGGGAACACTGGTCCCATGCGATCGGAACTGCGCCAGGTCCGCACCGGCCGGACCCCGGCCGTCGTCGACCTCACCGACGAGTGCGCGGAGTTCGTCCGCGGGGAGGCCGACGGCCTCCTGCAGGTGTTCGTCCCGCACGCCACCGCCGGGGTGGCCATCATCGAGACCGGCGCGGGCAGCGACGACGACCTGCTCGCCCAGCTCGACGAGCTGCTGCCCACCGACGACCGGTGGCGGCACCGGCACGGCTCTCCGGGCCACGGGCGGGACCACGTGCTGCCGGCGTTCGTGCCGCCGCACGCCACGGTGCCGGTGCTCGAGGGCCGGCTGGCGCTGGGGACCTGGCAGCGGATCTGCTTCGTGGACACCAACGGCGACAACCCCACCCGGCACGTGCGGCTGAGCTTCCTGCGCGGCTGACCCGAGGGCACCGGGGAGCCGTCGGGTCTGCCACGATGCCCGCATGACCGACAGCCCCACCGCCACGCGCCTGTCCCCCGGCGACCAGGCGCCGGACTTCACGCTGCCCGACGCCGAGGGCAACCCGGTGTCGCTGGACTCCTACCGGGGCCGCCGGGTCGTCGTCTACTGCTACCCCGCGGCGCTGACCCCGGGCTGCACCACGCAGGCGGTGGACTTCACGGCCGCCGCGGGTGAGTTCGCCGAGGCGGGGCTGGACATCATCGGCATCTCCCCCGACGCCCCCGAGAAGCTCATGCGCTTCCGGGAGCAGGAGGGGCTGTCGATCACCCTCGTCTCGGACGAGGAGAAGTCGGTGCTGGCCGCGTACGGCGCCTACGGGCCGAAGAAGCTCTACGGCAAGGAGGTCGTCGGCGTGATCCGGTCGACCTTCGTGCTCGACACCGAGGGGAAGGTCGAGCGGGCGGCCTACAACGTCAAGGCCACCGGGCACGTCGCGAAGCTGCGCCGGGACCTCGGTCTCGGTTAGCCACCCGTTCGGTCGGGCACGACCGAACCCATGAGCGGACAGATCGGGGTCACCGGCCTCGCGACGATGGGGGCCAACCTGGCCCGCAACCTGGCACGGCACGGCCACCAGGTGGTGGTGCACAACCGCACGGCGGCGAAGACCGACGCGCTGCTGGAGGCGCACGGCGACGACGGCGACTTCGTGCGCGCGGACTCCCCGCAGGAGCTGGTCGACCAGCTCGAGCAGCCCCGCACGGTGATCATCATGGTCGCCGCGGGCGACCCGACCGACGCGGTGATCGCCGAGGTCGCCCCGCTGCTGGCCGAGGGCGACGTGCTGGTGGACGGCGGCAACGCCCGCTTCACCGACACCATCCGGCGCACCGAGGAGCTCCAGGGCCGGGGCATCCACTTCGTCGGCTGCGGGATCAGCGGCGGCGAGGAGGGCGCGCTGAACGGGCCGAGCATCATGCCCGGCGGCTCGGACGAGGCGTACGCGATCGTCGGCCCGGTGCTGGAGGACATCTCCGCGCACGTGGACGGCGAACCGTGCTGCACGCACGTGGGCACCGACGGCGCCGGCCACTTCGTCAAGATGGTGCACAACGGCATCGAGTACGCCGACATGCAGCTGATCGCCGAGGCCTACGACCTGCTGCGGCAGGGGCTGGGCCTGTCCCCGGCGGAGATCGGGGACGTGTTCGCCACCTGGAACGAGGGCGACCTGCAGTCCTACCTGATAGAGATCACCGCGGAGGTGCTGCGGCACACCGACGAGCGGACGGGGAAGCCGTTCGTCGACGTGGTGCTCGACGAGGCCGAGCAGAAGGGCACCGGCCGCTGGACCGTGCAGTCGGCGCTGGACCTCGGCACGCCGGTGTCGGGCATCGCGGAGGCCGTCTTCGCGCGGGCGCTGTCCGGGCACGCCGAGCAGCGGGAGGCCGCGCAGCAGGTGCTGCCCGGGCCGGGCCGCGACTGGGACGACCAGGTCGCCGACCGGGACGCCTTCGTCGAGAGCGTGCGCCAGGCGCTGTACGCGGCGAAGGTGGTCGCCTACTCGCAGGGCTTCGACCAGATCGCCCGCGGCGCCGAGGAGCACGGCTGGGACGTCGACCGGGCCGCGCTGGCCGCGATCTGGCGGGACGGCTGCATCATCCGGGCGGCGTTCCTGGACCGGGTGCGGCAGGTGTTCACCGACGAGCCCGACCTCACCACGCTGCTGACCAACGACTACTTCCGCGACGCGGTGGCCGAGGCGCAGGAGGGCTGGCGGCAGGTGGTCGCGGGTGCTGCCCGGCACGGCGTGCCCGCCCCCGGTTTCGCCAGCGCGCTGGCCTACTACGACGGGCTGCGCGCCGAGCGCTCCCCCGCCGCGCTGATCCAGGGCCTGCGCGACCGCTTCGGCTCGCACACCTACAAGCGGGTGGACGCCGAGGGCTCGTTCCACACGATGTGGTCCGAGGACGGCCGCGAGGTCGAGGCCTGACCGGCGCCGCGGACCCGGGCGGCGCCGGGGAGGGTGGACCCGTGCAGCTCCCTCCCTGGCCCGCCGAGCCACCGCGGTGCGGCACGGTCCACCTGCGAGCGTTCCGGGACGACGACATGCCCGCCGTCCGCGAGCTGGCCACCGACCCCTACGTCCCGCTGATCGGCAGCCTGCCCGCCCACGCCGACGACGCGCAGGCAGCGGCCTGGATCGCCCGGCAGCAGGACCGGTGGGCCACCGGCGCCGGGTTCTCCTTCGCGCTCGCCGGCCCCGACGACCGGATGGCCGGCACGGCCGGGCTGCACCTGGCCGAGCTCGCCGAGGGCCGGGCCACCGCCGGGTACGCGGTGCTGCCCTCGCAGCGCGGGCACGGCCGCGCGGCGGCCGCCCTCACCGCGCTGACCGCGTTCGCCTGGAGCATCGGGGGCCTGCACCGGGTCGCCCTGCTCGTCGAGCCGTGGAACACCGCGTCGGTCCGCACCGCCGAGCGGGCCGGCTACCTGCGGGAGGGGGTGCTGCGCAGCCACACGGAGATCGGCGGCACCCGCCGGGACATGCTGCTCTACGCCGCCACCCGGTGACTCAGCTCCCCGCGGCCCGCTTGCGGCGCTTGCCCTCGTGCATGGCGGCCACGCGGGCGACCGGGATGGTGTGCCCCTGCGCGACCAGGTCGGCGGGCAGCTCCTGCGGCGCGGGCAGCGACCCCGCCCACGGGTCGCCGGTGATCCGGTCCGCCGCGTCGGCGACGGTCACCCCGCGCGGCGTGGCGCCGTCCAGGTCGTCCCACGACACGGGCGCCGACACGGGCAGGCCGGGCCGGGCCCGCGGCGAGTAGGCCACCGCGATCGTGCCCCGCCCCGACCGGGTGGAGTCGACGAACACCCGCCCACCGCGGTCGGCCACCACGTACTCCGTCGTCGCGACCCCGGGGTCGAGCGCGGCCGTGCGGGCGGCCAGCGCCCGGGTCGCGGCGGCGACGTCCTCGGGCGAGGACCCGCGCACCGGCACCACGACGTGCAGGCCGCTGGACCCGCTGGTCTTCACCGCACCCGAGAGCCCGGCGCCGGCCAGGGCCTCCCGGGCGAGCCGGGCCACCGCGACGACCTGGCCGAACTCGCCGTCCTCGGGCGGGTCGAGGTCGAGCACCAGCCCCGTGGGTGCGGCGAACGCGCCGTCCACCAGCGGGGAGAACGGCACGTGCAGCTCCACGGCCCGCTGGTTGGCCAGCCACAGCAGGGTGCGGCGGTCCTCCACCAGCACCTGGTGCACCTCGCGGCGGGTGCGGTCGGACCACGTCGCGGCCGTGCGCACCCACCCCGGTGCGCCCTTGGGGATGTCCCGCTGCACGAACGCCGCCGCACCCGGCCGGATCCGCACCATCGTCAGCGGCCGGCCCGCCAGCAGGGGCACCAGCCGGTCGGCGAAGGCGTCGTAGTGCTCCACCAGCGCCCGCTTGGTCACCCCCAGGCCGTCGCCGAGCTCGTCGTCCAGGGAGGAGAAGCGGACCTCGTCCATCAGACCTCGTAGACCCCGAGCGGGCGCACGAGCTCCGCGGCCCCGAACACCGACCGGGCGGCCGACAGCTGCGTCGCCGGGTCCACCCACGCCGGCACGTGGGTCAGCAGCAGCCGGCCCACCCCGGCGTCCCGGGCGTGCTCCCCGGCCTCGCGGCCGGTCAGGTGCAGGGCCGGCGGCAACCCGGGGACGTCGGGGTGCGCGGCCTCGGCGAGCAGGACGTCGGCACCGCGGGCCAGCTCGACGACGGCGGGGCAGGCGCCGGTGTCACCGGTGTAGACCAGCGACCGCCCGCCGGCGGTGAGCCGGGAGGCGTAGCACTCCACCGGGTGCGCGGTGCGCGCCGTCTCCACGTGGAAGGGGCCCAGGTCGAACGCGCCCGCCCCGATCCCGAACACCTCGAAGACGTCGTCGATCGGCCCGTCGGAGAGGTCGTAGGCCAGCCGCAGCCGCCGGTCGGCACCGACCGGGGCGTACAGCGGCAGGGGGTTGCGGGTGGCCAGGCCGGAGTAGCGGCGCCACACCACGAACGGGGCGACGTCCAGGCAGTGGTCGGCGTGCAGGTGCGAGAGCAGGACGGCGTCCACCTCGTCGGGCGGCAGCACCTTCTGCAGCGCGCCGAAGGAGCCGCTGCCCAGGTCCAGCAGCAGCCGGTACCCGTCGTGCTCGACCAGGTAGCACGACGCCGGCGACTCGGGGCCCGGCCCGGAGCCCGAGCAGCCCACGACGGTCAGCCTCACGCCGGCACCACCGTCTCCACCTCGGGACCGAGGAACCGCCGGCCCAGCCGCGCGAACGGCTCCGGGTCGCCGGTGGCCAGGAACGCGTGCCGGGGCGGCGGGGCGTCGTCAGGGCGCAGCAGGTCGGCACCGGTGAGCACCCGGTAGACGTCCTGAGCGGTCTCCTCGGCGCTGGACACCAGGGTCACCTCCGGGCCGAGGACCAGCGACAACACCCCGGTCAGCAGCGGGTAGTGCGTGCAGCCCAGGACGACGGTGTCCACCCCCGCGGCCAGCAGCGGGTCCAGGTAGGACTGCGCCAGGCCCAGCAGCTGCCGGCCGCTGGTCACCCCGCGCTCCACGAAGTCCACGAAGCTGGGGCAGGCCGCGCTGGTCACGGTGATCTGCGGGGCGGCGGCGAAGGCGTCGGCGTAGGCGCCGGAGGTGATCGTGGCCCGGGTGCCGATGACCCCCACCCGGCCGTTGCGGGTCGCGGCGGTGGCCCGGCGGACGGCGGGCAGCACGACCTCGACCACGGGGACCTCGTAGCGTTCCCGGGCGTCGCGCAGGCACGCCGCGCTGGCCGAGTTGCAGGCCACCACCAGCATCTTGACCCCGGCCTCGACCAGGTCGTCCATGACGGCCAGGGAGTGCGCGCGCACCTGCGCGATGGGCAGCGGGCCGTAGGGGCCGTGGCGGGTGTCCCCGACGTAGCGCACCGCCTCGTGCGGCAGCTGGTCCAGGATCGACCGGACGACGGTCAGCCCGCCCACGCCGGAGTCGAACACCCCGATCGGCGAGTCGGCCTGCGCTGCGGTCCCCATCGGGGGGAAGGTTAGTGCCGGGTGGGGCCGCGCAGCACGGTGGCGGCCGGCAGCAGCAGCCCGTCACCGGCCCAGCGGGAGCCGGCGAGGTCGCGGACGACGACCGCCGCGTCGGTGTGCAGGGCCTCCTCGCCGACCCCGAGCACGGGGCAGCCGGCGGCCAGACCTGCGGCGATGCCGCTCGGGCTGTCCTCGACGACCAGGGCGTCGGCCGGCGCCAGGCCCAGCCCGGACGCCGCGGCCAGGTACCCGGCCGGGTCGGGCTTGCCGAGGGCGACGTCGTCGGCGGTGACGAAGACCTCGGGCACCGGGATGCCGGCCGCCTGCAGCCGGGCGGTGGCCAGCCGGCGCGTGCCGGAGGTGACCACGGCCCACGAGCCGGGCGGCAGCTGCGCGAGCAGCGCGGGGATGCCGGCCATCGCGGCGCACACCCCCGCGTCCTCGAGCTCGATCGCCTCGATCAGGTCCACGGCGGCGGCGCGCTGCTCCTCGGCGACCAGCAGCGCGACGGTGTCGGCGGCGCGACGGCCGTGCACGACGTCCAGCGCCCGGCCGGGCTCGATGCCGTGCACCTGCGCCCACCGGGTCCACGACCCCTCGACCGAGGCCAGGGAGTCCACGAGCACGCCGTCGTTGTCGAACAGGATCCCGCGGGCGGGGACGTGCAGGTCGGGGGCCAGCTGCTGGTCGGGCGTCACGCCCACAGCTGGCCCTCCAGCGCGGCGGTGGCCTCGTCGAGGGTTCCCGCGTAGGCGCCGGTGGACAGGTACTTCCAGCCACCGTCGCAGACGATGAAGCAGATGTCGGCCCGCCGGCCGGCAGCCACCTCCTTGTCGGCGATGCCGAGCGCGGCGTGCAGGATCGCCCCGGTCGAGATGCCGGCGAAGATGCCCTCGCGCTCGACGAGCTGGCGGGTGCGGTGCACGGCGTCGTCCGGCCCGACGGAGAACCGGCCGTCGAGCATCTCCGGGTCGTACAGCTCGGGGATGAACCCCTCGTCGATGTTGCGCAGGCCGTAGACCAGCTCGCCGTAGCGCGGCTCGGCCGCGATCACCTGGACGCCGGGCTTGCGCTCGCGCAGGAACCGGCCCACTCCCATCAGCGTGCCGGTGGTGCCCAGGCCCGCGACGAAGTGCGTGATGGAGGGCAGGTCGGCCAGGATCTCCGGGCCGGTGCCGGTGTAGTGCGCCTCGGCGTTGGCCGGGTTGCCGTACTGGTAGAGCATCACCCACTCGGGGTTCTCCCCCGCCACCCGCTTGGCCACCGCGACGGCCTCGTTGCTGCCCCCGGCGGCCGGGGAGCTGATGATCTGCGCGCCGTACATCTCCAGCAGCTGGCGCCGCTCGACCGAGGTGTTCTCCGGCATCACGCAGACCAGCCGGTACCCGCGCTGGCGGGCGACCATGGCCAGGGAGATGCCGGTGTTGCCGCTGGTCGGCTCGAGGATGGTCGAGCCGGGGTGCAGCCGCCCCTCCTTCTCGGCCGCCTCGACCATCGCGATGGCCGCCCGGTCCTTGATCGACCCGGTCGGGTTGTGGTCCTCGAGCTTGGCCCACAGCCGGACGTCGGGGGTCGGCGACAGGGACGGCAGCCCCACCAGGGGCGTGCCGCCGAGGGAGTCGACGAGGGAGGCGAACCGGGCCATCGCGATCAGCCGCCGGCGACCGCGGGCAGGATGGTGACCGAGTCGCCGTCCTTCAGCTCGGTGTCCAGGGCACCGGTGAAGCGCACGTCCTCGTCGTTGACGTAGACGTTGACGAAGCGGTGCAGCTTGCCCTCGTCGGTGACCAGGCGGCCCTTGATGCCGGGGTGCTGGCTGTCGATGTCCTCGACCAGCGCGCCGAGGGTGGCACCGGAGCCGGAGACGGTCTTGTTGCCGCCGGTGTGGGTGCGCAGGATGGTCGGGATCCGGACCTCGATGGCCATGGGTCTCGTGCCTTTCGTCGGGTGGGGTCACCTCGCGCAGCACGCAGCGAGGGTGGTCTCGTGCTGGGGGAACGCCGCGGGCGCGGCGGGGATTCCGCGGCTCAGTCGTAGACGACGGTGGTGGGCGAGTGCCCGAACAGGTAGGACTCGACGACGTCGACGTCCTCCTCGGTGACCTCGCCGTCGACGATCCGGAAGCTGCGGAACTCGATGTCGTCGCCGACCAGGCCGGTCTGGTCGCCGTGCTCGCGGGTGGAGACCAGCACGTAGTGCGCGAACGGCTCGGACGCGTAGCTGATGTCGGTGCGGGAGGGGTAGGCCTCGGTGGCGGTGTGCGAGTGGTAGACGACCACCGGCACCTCGTCCCGGTCGTCCATCTCCCGGTACAGCGTCAGCAGGTCGGCGCTGTCGAACTCGTAGAACGTCGGTGACCGGGCGGCGTTGAGCATCGGGATGAAGCGCTCGGGCCGGTCACTGCCCTCGGGCCCGGCGACGACGCCGCAGGCCTCGTCGGGGTGGTCACGACGGGCGTGCGCGACGATCGCGTCGTAGGACGCCCGGTCGATGCGCAGCACGGGACGAGTCTAGATGGGGCCGGCCGGCCGCACGCGGTGAACTCCTGGGGCCCCGGACGGTAGCGTCGCGGTCCGTGGTGTCCGCGTGCTGATCCAGGTCCTCATGGCGGCCGGCGTCGTCCTCCTCGCCCTGCCCGCCCTCGTCGTCGGCAGCCGTCGGTTGACCCGGCGGGGTCCGCGCAGCCTGCGCAGCCCGGGCAGCAGCCGGTCGGAGTTCGTCGTCGTGGTGACCGGTCGGCTGCTGGGCCTGCTGCTGATCCTGCTGCTGTCGGCCCTGGTGCTGGTGGCCACCGTCGGCGCGCTCGTCCGCGACGTCGAGGACCTGCCGAGCCTGGTCTACGTCGCCTTCGTCCTGGACCTGCTGCTGGCCGCGCTGGTCGTGCTCACCTCCGGCGCCCCCCGCCCGCCACGAGCGCGTCGACGAGCGACCCCTGCACCGCGGTGAGCCACGAGTAGACGGTCATCTCCTGCGACGCCGGGCGCTCGTGGTCGGTGTCGGCGGTGATGCCCAGCCGGGTGCCCAGCGCCAGCCGCAGGTCGTTGGTGGTGCGCAGCCACGCCCGGGCCTGGTCGTCGGCCAGCGCGACGTCGCCACCCTGCGGCGGGAGGGTGGCCCGCACCGCGGCGAGGTCCTCGGTCTTCCCCTGCCGCAGGGCCGCGCCCGTCAGGTCCCGGTAGTCGCGGGCGAGCTCGGCGTCGGTGGCGTGGCCGGCGGGGAACAGCCGGCCCACGACCGGGTCGTCGGCCGGGGCGTCGTCGGCCAGCAGCTCCTCGAGCTGGTCCAGCAGCAGCCCGACGACGGCGGACTCGGCGTCGGTCAGGCCGCCGACCACCTGGTCGCCGCGGCGGCGGAAGGGCGTCACGAGTCGCGCTGGTAGCTGGCCCACAGCCCGTAGGCGTGCAGCCTGCTGGTGTCGTGCTCCATCCGCTCGCGCGGGCCCGAGCTCACGATCGCCTTCCCCTCGTGGTGCACCTGCAGCATCAGCTGGGTGGCGGTGGCCTCGTCGTAGCCGAACAGCTCCTGCAGCACGAAGGTCACGTAGGTCATCAGGTTGACCGGGTCGTCCCAGACGATCGTCACCCACGGCCGGTCCAGCTCGGACTCCTCGCGCACGACGGTGCCCGGGGTCGTCTCCGGGGCGAGCGGTGCGGCCACCGGGCCACTCTAGGCTCCGGGTCGTGCGCCCCTCGCTGCTGACCGACCGGTACGAGCTGACCATGCTGGCCGCCGCCCTCGCCGACGGCACGCACCGGCGCGACTGCGTGTTCGAGGTGTTCGCGCGGCGTCTGCCGCACGGTCGCCGCTACGGCGTCGTGGCCGGCACCGGCCGACTGCTCGAGCAGCTCGCCGACTTCCGCTTCGGCGACGAGGAGATCGCGGCGCTGCGGGAGCAGGGGCTCACCGACCCGGCGCTGCTGGACCACCTGGCTGCCTTCGAGTTCACCGGGGACGTCGACGGCTACGCCGAGGGCGAGGTCTTCTTCCCAGGCTCCCCCGTGCTCACCGTCCGCGCCCCGTTCGGCCAGGCGGTGCTGCTGGAGACCCTGGTGCTCTCGGTGCTCAACCACGACAGCGCGATCGCCTCGGCCGCGGCCCGGATGGTCGGCGCGGCCGGGGGCCGGCCCTGCATCGAGATGGGCTCGCGGCGCACCCACGAGGAGGCCGCGGTGGCCGCCGCCCGCGCCGCCTTCCTGGTCGGGTTCGGGTCGACGTCCAACCTGGCCGCCGGGGAGCGGTACGGGGTGCCGACGGCGGGCACCAGCGCGCACGCGTTCACCCTGCTGCACGACGACGAGGCGGCGGCCTTCCGCGCCCAGGTCGCGACCCAGGGCACCGGGACGACGCTGCTGGTCGACACCTACGACACGCTGCAGGGCATCCGGACGGCGATCGAGGTGGCCGGCCCGGAGCTGGGCGCGGTGCGGCTGGACTCCGGTGACTTGGCCGAGCTGGCCCGGCAGGCCCGGGAGCTGCTGGACTCCCTCGGCGCGCACCGCACCCGGGTGACGGTCACCAGCGACCTGGACGAGTACGCCATCGCCGCCCTGGCCGCTGCCCCGGTCGACGGGTACGGCGTGGGCACCTCGCTGGTCACCGGCTCGGGCGCGCCCACCGCCGGGATGGTCTACAAGCTGGTCGAGCGCGACGGGGTGCCGGTGGCCAAGGTCGCGGAGGGCAAGCGGTCGGTGGGCGGCCGCAAGTCCGCCGTCCGCCGGCACGACGCCGCCGGCACCGCGACTGCCGAGGTCGTCGTCCCGGGGCCGATCGCCCCGCGGGACGGCGACCGCGACCTCGTGGTGCCGCTGGTGCGCGGCGGCCGGTGCGTGCAGGACCTGGACGCCGCCGGCCGGCTGCGGGCGGCGCGGGAGCACCACGAACGGGTGCGGGCAGCGCTGCCGGCCGAGGCGTGGGCGCTGTCCCGCGGGGAGCCGGCCCTCGACACGCTCAGCGCCTGAGGACGGCAGGATGACGCCATGACGAAGGCACTGGTCGTGGTCGACGTGCAGGTGGACTTCTGCGAGGGCGGCAGCCTGGCCGTGGCGGGTGGGGCGGCGGTCGCCCGGGCGGTCACCCAGCACGCCGGCCAGGGCCTGGAGCGCGGGGAGTACGCCCACGTCGTGGCCACCAGGGACCACCACGTCGACCCCGGCGGGCACTTCTCCGACGCCCCCGACTTCGTCGAGACCTGGCCGCGGCACTGCGTGGTGGGCACCGGCGGGGTCGAGCTGCACCCCGACCTGGACCGCGGGCTGCTGCGGGCGGTGTTCGACAAGGGCGAGCACGCCGCCGCCTACTCGGGGTTCGAGGGCGCCGCCGACGGCGTCGGGCTGGCCGACTGGCTGCGCCGGCACGGCGTCGACGAGGTCGACGTGGTCGGCGTCGCCACCGACCACTGCGTGCGCGCCACCGCGCTGGACGCGGTCGCCGAGGGTTTCGCCACGACCGTGCTGCTGCCGCTCACCGCCGGCGTCGCCGAGGCCACCACCGAGGCCGCCCTGGACCAGCTCCGCGCAGCCGGCGTGGGGCTCGAGGGTGTCCCTCAGGACTGGACCACGCCGGCCGGCTGACGAGGTGGCCCGGAGGGTCGCCGAGAACGGCGGGAACGCGCTCGTCGCCGCGGGGGGACGGCCGTTGGTCGCGGTGTCGTCCGGAGGACGACGGATCACACCGCGTCGAGGACCTCGTCGCGGGTGAAGCCGAGGACCTGCAGGACGGCGTCCAGGTAGGGCTGGTTGAGCGCGGTGTGCGCCTGCTCGCGCACGAACGGCTTGGCGTTGAACGCGATGCCCAGCCCGGCGGTGGTCAGCATGTCCAGGTCGTTGGCGCCGTCGCCGACCGCCACGGTCTGCTCCAGCGGGATGCCGTGCTCGGCGGCGAACCGGGCCAGCGCGCGGGCCTTGCCGGGCCGGTCGACGATCTCGCCCACCAGACCGCCGGTCAGCACGCCGTCGGCGACCTCGAGGGTGTTGGCGGCGGCGAAGTCCAGACCGAGGTCCCCGGCCAGCCGATCGGTGATCTGGCTGAAGCCGCCGGAGACGATCCCGCAGCGGAACCCGAGCCGCTGCAGCGTGCGGATCAGGGTGCGCGCGCCGGGGGTGAGCACCAGGTGCTCGCGCACCTCGTCGAGCACGCGGACCGGCAGCCCGGCGAGGGCGGCCACCCGGGCCCGCAGCGACTGCTCGAAGTCCAGCTCGCCGTTCATCGCCGCGGCGGTGATCCGCGCGACCTCGGCCGCCCGACCGGCGCGGGCGGCCAGCTCGTCGATGACCTCACCGCGGACCAGCGTGGAGTCCACGTCCAGCACGATCAGCCGCTTGCTGCGCCGGGCCAGCCCCACCTGCTCGACGGCGACGTCGGCCCCGGTGGCCGCGGCCACCGCACCGAGCGCGGCGCGCAGCGGCGCTGCCTCGGCACCGGAGACGGTCAGCTCGAAGCTGGTCACCGGGTAGTCCGACAGCCGCCGGATGGCGTCGATGTTCCCGCCGACGTCGGCGATGGCCTGGGCGGCGCCGCCGACGGCGTCCGGGGGCACCGGGCGGCCCAGCACGATGACGTGGTGCCGGCGGACCCCGTCGGCGCCGAGCCCGGTCGCGCCGGCCGCTGCCTCGACCGTCACCTGCACCCCCGTCGCGGCGCCCACCGAGGCGGCCAGCGGCGCCAGCCGGGCGACCAGGTCGTCCTCGGCGGTGCCGCCGTGCTCGTGGACGACGACGCCGAGCACCAGCTGGCCGTGCACGACCACCTGCTCGACGTCGACGACCTCCAGCGCGGGGACGCCGGCGAGGGCGCCGAACAGCCGCGCGGTCACCCCGGGCCGGTCGGCGCCGGTGACGGTCAGCAGTGCCCCGGCGTGCGGCACGGCGGTCTGCGGATCAGGGCCGGTCACGGGTGCTCATGGTGCCGCAACGCCGGGACGCCCCCTCGGCCGGGCCGAGGGTGCGTCCTGGTCGTGCCGGGTGCTGCCTAGAACGGGTCGGGGTCGTTCACCCCGGCCCGGGTGCCGGTGCCCGACAGCAGCTCCTCGGCGTAGGGCTCGTGCCGCTTGCCGGCGTGGGCCTCGGCTTCGAGGCGTTCGCGCAGGTGGGGGTAGTGCAGCTCGAAGGCGGGGCGTTCGGAGCGGATGCGGGGGATCTCCAGGAAGTTGTGCCGCGGCGGGGGGCTGGAGGTGGC
>NZ_JAMXRZ010000101.1 GCF_024124375.1 Klenkia sp. PcliD-1-E | reverse complement strand
CACGGGGGGCGGGCCGGCCGGCGCGCGGCCCCGGCGCCGGGCCACCGGCGCCCTGCGGCTGGTGGCCGGTCTGCTGTCGGTCGTCCTGCTCGGCACCAGCGGCTGGGGCTGGTACCTCGGCCGGGTCGTTGAGGCCAGCGTCAACCGCACCGACGCCATCCCGGCCGACGGGAACGTCGACGGCGCCGGGGTCGACGGCCGCGCAGTGAACCTGCTGCTCGTCGGCAACGACAGCCGGGCCAGCGCCACCCCCGAGGAGCTCGCGGAGCTGGGCACCGAGGCCAACGCCGGCACCAACACCGACACCATGATCCTGGTGCACATCCCCGCCGACGGGTCCTCGGCGTCCTTCGTCTCCTTCCCCCGGGACTCCTACGTCGACATCCCCGGGCACGGGCAGGACAAGCTCAACGCCGCCTACGCCTACGGCATGGCCGACGCCCCGGACGGCGCCACCGACAGCGAGAAGCAGGCCGCGGGCGCGCAGCTGCTGATCCAGACCATCAGCCAGCTCACCGGCCTGGCCGTCGACCACTACGCCGAGGTGGACCTCCTGGGGTTCTTCAACCTGTCCTCGGTGATCGGCGGCGTCGAGGTCAACCTCTGCAACGCCGTCCAGGACTCCTACTCCGGCATCGACCTGCCCGCGGGCATCTCGACCATCGAGGGCACCCAGGCCCTGGCCTTCGTCCGGCAGCGCCACGGCCTGCCCCGCGGTGACTTCGACCGCATCATCCGCCAGCAGTACTTCATCGCGGCCATGATCAGGAAGATGCTGTCCGAGAACGTGCTGCTCGACCTGGGCAAGCAGCGCCAGCTCGTCGAGGCGGCTGCGAACTCGCTCACCGTCGACCGCACCCTGGACCTGTTCGAGCTCGCTGCGCAGATGCAGTCGGTGACCACCGGCGGCATCGACTTCCAGACCATCCCCTACGTGGGCGACAGCACCGACGACCAGGGGCGCTACATCCTGCAGCTGCAGGACGAGGACACCCTGCACGCCTTCTTCGCGAACCTGTCCTCCGACCCCACCCCGGCGACCAGTGCGCCGGCCACCACCGAGGCGCCGGCGACGGTCGACCCGTCGGAGGTGTCTGTCGCGGTGTACAACGGCTCGGGGACCAGCGGGGTGGCCGCGTCCGCCGCGGCCGACCTCACCGCCGCCGGGTTCACCGTGGCCAGCACCGGGAACGCTGACTCGGCCGCCTACACCGCCACCGAGATCCGCTACGCCGCCGGCGACGAGGCACTCGCGGCCACGCTCGCCGCGCAGATCCCCGGGGCGACCATGGCCCAGGTGGACGACGTCACCGAGGGGACCGTGCAGCTGGTCATCGGGTCGGACTTCAACGGCATCGGCGAGGCGCTGTCGGCGCCGGCCGTGACCACCCCGGAGACCGAGGGCGAGGACGCCCGCACCGCGGCCGACACCTCCTGCGTGAACTAGCGCGGCGGATGCCGCCCGCTCAGACCGGGAGCCGGCGGAAGATCCCCCGCGGCAGGTGGCGCAGACCGCTCATGACCAGGCGCATGGCGCTCGGGACCCACACGGTGTGCCGGCCCGCCCGCACGCCGGAGACGATGGCGTCGGCGACGGCCTCAGGCGTGGTGGCCAGCGGCGCCGCCGCGAGGCCCTCGGTCATCTTCGACCGCACGAAGCCGGGGCGGACGACGAGGACGGACACGCCCGTGCCGACGAGGGCGTCGGCCAGGCCGGAGTAGAAGGCGTCCAGCCCGGCCTTGGTCGACCCGTACACGAAGTTGGACGCGCGGGGCCGCTCACCGGCCACCGACGACAGCGCGACCAGGACCCCGTGGCCCTGCTCGCGCATCCGCCCCGCCAGCTCGGTGCCCACGACCGCGGGGGCCACGAAGTTGACCTGGCCGAGCCGGGCCACGGCGGCGCCGTCGCGGCGGAGCTCGTCGGCGTCCCCGAGCTGCCCGAAGGCGACGAGGGCGACGTCGACGTCCCCCTGCGCGGTCGCCTCGGCGACCATCCGGGCCGGCGACGCGGGGTCCTCCGCGTCGAAGTCCACGACCTGCACCTGCGCGCCGGCGGCGGCGAGGTCGTCGGCGACCTCGCTGCGGCGGGGCGTGTCGCGCGCGGCGAGGACCACGCGCAGCGGCCGCTCGGCGAGGTACCGCTTCGCGGTCGCGACGGCGATGTCCGAGGTGCCGCCCACCAGGAGCAGCGAGCTGGGGGAACCCAGGGCGTCGATCACAGCGAGAGCCTCCTGGCCAGGTCGGAGGTGAAGACGCCCTCGGGGTCCACCCGCCGGCGCACCGCCCGGAAGTCGTCGAGCCGGTCGTACATGTGCTCGAAGGTCTCCGGGCGCACGCGGGAGTCCTTGGCCAGGTAGATCCGGCCCTCGGCCGAGACCACCAGCTGGTCCAGCTGGTCGAGCAGGGTGGCCAGACCGTTCTGCACCGGAATGTCCAGGGCCAGCGTCCAGCCCGGCGAGGGGTAGGACAGCATGCCCGGGTTGCCCGGGCCGAAGCGCTTGAGCACGGCCAGGAAGGAGGCGGTGCCCGACGACGAGATGCGCTCCAGCGCCTCGCGCATGGCCGCCTCGGCGCCGAAGGGCACGGTGAACTGGTACTGCACGAACCCCCGCGGGCCGTAGATGCGGTTCCAGGCGCCCACGCCGTCCAGCGGGTGGAAGAACGTCGGGATGCTCTGCAGCTGACCCCGCTTGCGCGCCGGCGCCTTGCGGTACCAGAGCTCGTTGAACGCACCGACGGTGAGCCGGTTGAGCAGCCCCGGCGGGAAGAGGTCGGGGGCGGACAGCTTGACCGAACCGTGGTAGGCCAGCGGGTCCGCCCGCCGCTTCGCCGGCAGCTCGTCGCGGGTGGCGAACCGGCCGCGGGTGACCACCGACCGGCCCATCCGGGCGCCCTTGGCGGCGCAGTCGATCCACGCCACGGAGTACTCGTACAGGTGGTCGGTCTCGGCGAGCAGGGTCATCAGCGCGTCGAGGTTCGGCGTGCGGTCGGTGTCGACCGAGCAGCGCGACGTCCCGATCGCCTTGAGCTGGACCCGAGCGCGGAGAATGACCCCGGTCAGCCCCATGCCGCCGGCGGTGGCCCAGAACAGGTCCGGGTCCTCGGTGGGCGACACCCGGCGGACCTCACCGTCGGCGGTGAGCAGGTCGATCCAGTGCACGTGCTGGCTGAAGCTGCCCGCGACGTGGTGGTTCTTGCCGTGGATGTCGGCGGCGATGGCCCCGCCGACGGTGACGTACCGGGTCCCGGCGGTGACCGGCACGAAGAACCCCTGCGGCACGAACCGGTTCATCAGCTCGTCCAGCGAGATGCCGGCCTCGACGTCGACCAGGCCCGTCTCCACGTCGGCGTGCAGCACCCGGTCGGCGGCGGTCATGTCGAGCACGTCGCCGCCGGCGTTCTGCGCGGCGTCCCCGTAGCTGCGGGCCAGGCCGCGGGCGAGCACGCCGCGGCCGGACCGGCCCGCCAGCACCGCCCTCGCTTCGTCCTCGGAGCGCACGGGCGAGAGCACCGCACGGGTCGGCGCCGTGCGGCCCCAGCCGCTGAGCGGGACGGTCTCGACGGTGCTCACGTGAACACCCCCACCCCGACGGTCAGCACCCACAGGGTGCCCAGCACGAGCAGGACACGGTCACCCAAGACGATCTCCTCCGGGGCGCCCGCGGCGCCCTTGTCGACGTCCCTCGCGTACCGGAGCACGGCGAGGACGAACGGGGCGATCGAGATGGTCGCCCACGGCACGGTGGTCTGCGACCTGGCCATCTCGAAGGCCCACAGGCTGTAGGCGGTCACGGTCACGCCGGCGGACAGGCTCCACACGAAGCGCAGGTAGCTCGCCGAGTACTCCTGCAGGGTCTTGCGCGTGGCGGCGGCGTCCCCGACCAGGATCAGCTCGGAGTAGCGCTTGCCAGCCACCATGAACAGCGAGCCGAAGGCGGTCACCAGGAGGAACCACTGGGACAGGAAGAGCCCGGCCGCGACGCCGCCGGCGATGCCGCGCAGCAGGAACCCCGACGCCACGACGGCCAGGTCGATGACCGGCTGGTTCTTCAGGAACAGGCAGTAGGCGAGCTGGATGACCACGTAGCTGCCGAGGACCCCGGCCAGCGCCGGGCGGGTCAGCACGACGGCGGCGGTGATCGCCACCGCGAACAGCACCACCGCCAAGCCGACGGCGACGGGCCGGGGCACCAGCCCGGCGGCGATCGGCCGGAACCGCTTGCGCGGGTGCCGGCGGTCCTCCTCGACGTCGATCGAGTCGTTGACCAGGTAGACGCCGGACGCGCAGAGGCAGAACAGCACGAACGCCACGGCCGTCGGCCCGAGGACGTCGGCCCGGAACACGGCACCGGCGGCGAGCGGCGCCGCGAGCACCAGCACGTTCTTGACCCACTGCCGCGGGCGGAGCGACCGCACGTAGCCCCACGGCACCGAGCCCCGGGCGCCGGGGGTGCGCGGCGGCGGGGGGACCCGCCGGGGCTGTGCCGACGGGCCGGACGTCGTGGTCCGGTCGAACTCGATGCTCATCGGCGGGCCTCCCTGCGCCGTCGTGCGGTCCGCCGGGTCGCGGCTGCCACCCCGCCGCCGAGGACGGCGCCGGCGAGGACGTCGGTCGGGTAGTGCACGCCCAGCAGGACGCGCGAGACCAGCATCGCCGCGGTGACCGCGGCCATCGGCGGTGCGCCCACCAGGGGCGCGAACCCCACGGCCGCGGCCGCGGTCGAGCAGCTGTGCGCGCTGGGGAAGGACAGCCGGCTCGGCGTGCCGACCAGCGGCGGGACGTCGGGCAGGCTGGGCCGGGGCCGGCGGACGACGCGCTTGACCAGCACCCCGGCGGCGTGCGCGGCGACGACCCCGACCACCGCGTCGCCCCAGTCGGCCCGCCGGCGACCCGTGGCCCAGCCCAGGGAGCCGGCCGCGATCCAGCCGATGGCGTGCTCGCCGAAGTGGGACATGCCCTGGGCGAGGGGGACGGCGGGGGTGCCGCCGAGACGGCGTCGGGTGCTGCGGAGCACGGCGTGGTCGAGTCGGACCAGCACCGCCCGCGGGTCGGCGGTCATCGGGGACCGACTGTAGCCCGCCGGGGTGTCCTCCTGGGCGCCCCGAGGGAGATGCCGGTCGCCGGGCTGCCACCCTGGCCCCATGCCACCCGCGCGCCCCGCCACTCCCCCGGACCTGCTGGCCGAGGTCCTGCGGCGGGACGCCGCCGCGCCGCTGGTCACCCAGTACGACGACGCCACCGGCGAGCGGGTGGAGCTGTCCGGCACGACGGTGGCCAACTGGGTGGCCAAGACCGCGAACCTGCTGCAGGACGAGTTCGACGTCGGCCCCGGCAGCCGGGTGGCCGTGGCGCTCCCGGTGCACTGGCAGACCGCCGCCGTCCTGCTGGCCGTGTGGTCCTGCGGTGCGGTCGTGGTCGACACGGCGGCCGAGGACGACGGCGGGCTGGCCGACGTCGACGTCGTCCTGGCCGCCCAGGACCGGGTGACCGCCATCGAGGAGCAGGGCGTCGACGAGCTGCTCGGCCTGTCCCTGCACCCCCTCGGCCTGGGCATGACCGGCTACACCGGCGCGGCCCGGGACTTCGCGCTGGAGGTGCGGGCCCACGGCGACCACTTCACCCCCTACGAACCCGTCGACCCCGCTGCCCCCGGGCTGCAGCTCCCCGGCCTGGAGCTCACCCTCGGTGGCCTCGTCGAGGCCGCGGACGAGCTGGCCGCGCGCCTGGGTCTGCGCGCCGGGGACCGCGTGCTCGTCGACGATCCGGCCGCGGCCGAGGCCGGGCCCGTCGTGTGGCTCCTCGCGCCGCTGGCCGTCGGCGGGTCCCTGGTGCTCTGCCGCAACGCCGCTCCCGACCAGCAGAACCGTCGGGCGGCCACCGAGGGCGTCACCGCTACCCTCGGCCTCGGGCTCGACGGGATCCGCGAGCTGGGCCGCCCCGCCTCGAGCTGATCCGCCCAGCGATCCGACGGATGGTGGTCGCTGCATGGACAAGGTCGTCGCCAGTGCTGCCGAGGCGGTGGCCGACATCGGCTCCGGCTCGTCGCTGGCCGTGGGCGGTTTCGGGTTGTGCGGGGTGCCGATCAAGCTGATCGACGCCCTGCTGGCGCAGGGCGCGGACCGGTTGACCACGATCAGCAACAACTGCGGCGTGGACGACGCGGCGCTGGGGGTGCTGCTCTACGCCGGGCGTATCACCCGCACCATCTCCTCCTTCGTCGGCGGCAACAAGGAGCTGGCCCGCCTCTACCTGTCCGGGCAGCTGGAGGTCGAGCTCACCCCGCAGGGCACCCTCGCGGAGCGGCTGCGCGCCGGGGGCTGCGGCATCCCCGCCTTCTACACCCCCACCGGGGTCGGCACGATGGTCGCCGACGGCGGCATCCCGGTCCGCTACGACGCCGACGGCAACGTCACCGTGACCTCCGCCCCGAAGGAGATCCGCGAGTTCGACGGCCGCCAGTACGTCCTGGAGACCGCGCTGACCGCCGACTTCGGCCTCGTGCGCGCCGCGAAGGGCGACCGGCACGGCAACCTCGTCTTCCACGAGTCCGCCCGCAACTTCAACCCCCTGGCCGGCATGGCCGGGCGGGTCACCATCGCCGAGGTCGAGGAGCTGGTCGAGCCCGGGGAGATCCTGCCCGAGGCCGTGCACCTGCCCGGGGTCTTCGTGCAGCGCGTGGTCGAGGTCGGTTCCGAGGGCAAGGAGATCGAGAAGCGCACCACCCGCCCCCGCCCCACCGGCGCGAAGGAGAACTGACGATGGCGCTCAACCGTGACCAGCTCGCCGCCCGCGTCGCCGCCGACCTGACCGACGGCTCCTACGTCAACCTGGGCATCGGTATGCCCACCCTGGTGCCCAACTTCATCCCCGAGGGCGTGCACGTGGTGCTGCAGTCGGAGAACGGCATCCTCGGCGTGGGGCCCTACCCCTTCGAGGGCGAGGAGGACCCCGACCTGATCAACGCCGGCAAGGAGACTGTCACCCTGCAGCCCGGGGCGTCGTTCTTCGACTCCTCGTTGTCGTTCGGGATGATCCGCGGCCACCACATCGACGTCGCCGTCCTGGGTGCCATGCAGGTCAACCCCCGCGGCGACCTGGCCAACTGGCTCATCCCCGGCAAGATGGTCAACGGCATGGGCGGGGCGATGGACCTCGTCCACGGCGCCCGCCGCGTCGTGCTCATGATGGAGCACACCGCCCGCGACGGGTCGCACAAGCTCGTCGCCGAGTGCACCCTGCCGCTGACCGGCAAGGCGTGCGTGGACCGCATCGTCACCGACCTGGCCGTCGTCGACGTCGTCGCCGGGCAGGGCTTCGTGCTGCGCGAGACCGCGCCCGGCGTCACCGCCGACGAGGTCGTCGCCGCCACCGGCGCACCCCTGGCCGTCGCCGACGACGTCCACGAGATGCGGCTGCCGGTCAACACCTGAGGGCGCGGGGGCCGCCGGCGGCGGCCCCCGCCGCGTCAGCGCAGGAGGTTGCGGGCGATCACCATGCGCTGGATCTGGTTGGTGCCCTCGTAGATCTGGGTGATCTTGGCGTCGCGCATCATCCGCTCGACCGGGAAGTCCTGCGTGTACCCGGCCCCGCCGAACAGCTGGACGGCGTCCGTGGTCACCTGCATCGCGACGTCCGAGGCGAACGCCTTCGACGACGCGGAGATCATCGTGAGGTCCGGGCCGCCGGTCTCGCCGCGGGCGGCGGCGACGTAGACCAGGTGCCGGGCGGCCTCGATCTTCATGGCCATGTCGGCGAGCATGAACTGCACGCCCTGGAAGTCCGAGGTGCTCTTCCCGAACTGCTTGCGGTCCTTGGTGTAGGCGATCGCGGCGTCCAGCGCGCCCTGCGCGACGCCGACGGCCTGCGCGCCGATGGTCGGCCGGGTGAAGTCCAGGGTCTTCAGGGCGGTCTTGAAGCCGGTGCCGGGCTCACCGACGATGCGGTCGGCCGGGATGGTGCAGTCGGTGAAGTGCAGCTCGCAGGTGGGCGACCCCTTGATGCCCATCTTGCGTTCCTTGGCGCCGACCTCGAAGCCGGGGTCGTCGCGGTGCACGACGAACGCGGAGATGCCGTTGGCGCCATTGTCGGGGTCGGTGACGGCCATGACCGTGTACCACTCGCTGACGCCGGCGTTGGTGATCCACGCCTTCGCGCCGTTGAGCACCCACGAGTCGCCGTCCAGGCGCGCCCGGGTCTTCATGGCGGCGGCGTCGGAGCCGGCCTCGCGCTCGGACAGGCCGTAGCTGATCATCGCCTCGCCCGAGGCGATCGAGGGCAGCACCTTCTGCTTGAGCTCCTCGGACGCGGACAGGATGACCGGCACTGACCCGAGCTTGTTCACCGCGGGGATCAGGGAGGCCGAGACGTCGACCCGCGCGACCTCCTCGATGACGATGCAGGTGGCGACGGCGTCGGCACCCTCGCCGCCGTACTGCTCCTCGATGTGGGTGGCGTGGAACCCGGCCGCGGTCAGCGCCTTCTGCGCCTCGATCGGGTACCGCGAGTCGGCGTCGCACTCGGCGGCGTAGGGGGCGATCTCGCGCTCGGCGATCTCGCGGACCGCCTCGCGGATCGCGTCGTGCTCCTCGGTCAGTGCGTACAGCCCGCCGGCGACGTTACCCACGGGTAGAGGTTAGTCCGGGTTCACTCCGCGGTCGAAGCCAACCGCTGCTGCAGCTGCGCGTCGCGGGCGACCACCGAGTCGGCGAGGTCGGCCTGGAACTGCGCGACCCGCGCCCGCAGGGCGTCGTCGGACGCCGCGAGGATGCGCACGGCGAGCAGGCCCGCGTTGCGGCCCCCGCCGATGGAGACGGTCGCGACCGGGACGCCGGCGGGCATCTGCACGATCGAGAGCAGGCTGTCCAGGCCGTCGAGGCGGTCCAGCGGACGCGGCACGCCGATCACCGGCAGCGGGCTGGCCGCGGCGATCATCCCCGGCAGGTGCGCCGCTCCCCCGGCCCCGGCGACGACGACGCGCAGCCCCCGGCCGGCCGCGGCCTCGGCCCAGTCGAGCATCCGGCGTGGGGTGCGGTGCGCGGAGAGGACGTGGGCCTCCCAGCCGACCCCGAACTCGTCCAGCGCCTGCGCAGCCGGCTCCATCGTGGGCCAGTCGGAGTCGCTGCCCATCACGATGCCGACCAGCGGTGCCGCCATCAGTGCTCCTCCTCGAAGGCGAAGGCCGGGTCCACGACGCCGTCGGCGAGGTACCGGGCGGCGGCGACCGCACGGGCCCGGACCTCCTCGAGCTCCGTGCCGCGGGCGGTGACGTGGCCGAGCTTGCGGCCGCGGCGCTGACCCTTGCCGTACCAGTGCAGCTTGACGTCGGGCCAGTGCGCCATGAAGTGGTGGATGCGCTCGTCGAGACCCGGTCCGGCCCAGTCGTCGGCTGCGGCGTCCCCGCCGAGCACGTTGGCCATGACCACGAACGGCGCGGTCATCGCGGTCGAGCCCAGCGGGTAGTCCAGCACCGCCCGCAGGTGCTGCTCGAACTGGCTGGTCACTGCACCGTCGATGGTCCAGTGGCCGGAGTTGTGCGGCCGCATCGCCAGCTCGTTCACCAGGATGCCGTCGGCGGTCTCGAACAGCTCGACGGCGAGCATGCCGACGACGCCGAGCCGGTCGGCGATCCGCACGGCGAGCTCCTGGGCCGCCGTCGCGAGCTCGTCGGCCAGACCGGGAGCCGGTACGAGGGCCTCGTTGCACACGCCGTCGCGCTGCACGGTCTCCACCACCGGGTAGACGGCGACCTGGCCGAAGGGCGAGCGGGCGACCTGGGCAGCCAGCTCACGGACCATGTCCACCCGCTGCTCCGCCAGCAGCGTGCCGTGCTCGGCGACCAGCTCCGCCGCCGCGGACTCGTCGGGGACGACGAAGACCCCCTTGCCGTCGTACCCGCCGCGCGGGGTCTTGAGGACGACGGGCCAGCCGTGCCGGTCGGCGAATACGGACACGTCGGCGGCGGTGTCGACCTGCGCCCAGGCCGGCTGCGGCTCCCCCGCCTCGGCCAGGGCCCGGCGGAGGACCAGCTTGTCCTGCGCGTGCACCAGTGCATCCGGGCCCGGGGCCACCCGGTGGCCAGCGGCCTGCAGCGCGTGCAGGTGCTCGGTGGGCACGTGCTCGTGGTCGAAGGTGACCACCGAGGCGCCCTCGGCGAAGGCGGTGAGCGCGTCGAGGTCGGTGTGCGCGCCGAGGCGGACGTCGCCGGCGACCAGCGCGGCGGACTCGGCCGGGTCGGCCGCCAGCACCCGCAGCGACTGACCCAGGGCGACGGCGGCCTGGTGGGTCATCCGCGACAGCTGGCCACCCCCGACCATCGCGACGACGGGGGTGCCGGTCCGGGGGTCGAGAGGCGCAGCCATGGTGCCGCCACGGTATCGGCCCGACCTGCCGGCCGATCACAGACTTCGTCCGTACAGTGCCGCGCCGTGGCCGTCCTGGACTCGTTCCTCCGCCGGACCGGGCTCACCTGGCGCCTGCTGGTCAAGGAGCTCAGCGCCTTCGGCGTCGTGGGTGCGGCGTGCTTCGTGCTCGACCTCGGGGTGTTCCAGCTGCTGTACGCCCACGCCGGCGTCGGGGCCGTGACGGCGAAGTTCGTGTCGACCGTGCTGGCGACGACAGTCGCCTACGTCGCCCACCGCTACTGGTCGTTCAGCCACCGGACGCGGACGGGCGTGCGTCGGGAGTACCTGCTCTTCCTGGGGATCAACGGCGCGACGCTCCTGCTGGGGCTCGTGGTCGTGGCGGTGGCCCGCTACCCGTTGGGCCAGGAGGGCACCCTCGTGCTGCAGATCGCGAACGTCGGGTCGATCGCCCTGGGCACCGTGGTGCGCTGGTTCGCCTACCGCCGGTGGGTCTTCCCCGCCACGACCGGCGACGTCGTACCCGCGTGAGCGCCTCCCCGCGGGCAGCTCAAGCCCGGGTGCTCCGGCGCCGATGGGGTTGTGTGCAACGCAACGGCGGCGACACCCCGCGTCGGATAACGACACGTGGCGAAAACCGTGGCACGCTGTCCCTGACTCAGAGCAAGCTGCCGATCACGCAGAGCTCTTCCGCGCCTGGACCGCACCGCCGCCGTCCTGGCCGCCGATCCACGACGGGGTGACTTCGATGTTCGCAGGACGTCCACGTGCGCGTGCCCGGGTCGGCCTCGGTGCCGCCGCCCTGGCGCTGTGCGCCGGGTGCGGCTCCGCCGACCGACCGACGGACCCCGCCGCGGCGGCGACGTCCTCGGCCGTGGCCGCGACGTCCTCCGCCGCTGCCGCACTGTCCTCCGCGGCCCAGGCGTCCCCGGGGGCCTACGGCACGCCGGTGGACCCCGGGCTCCCCAACCCCACCTCCGTGGCGACGGACAGCCCGGCGCCGGCCCCGACCGGCGCGACGGTCGACGTCGTCGTCACGTACGCGGACTGGGACGCCACCACCGCCTCGATCGAGGCGGGGGCCTTCGTGCAGGGGATCGTCGAGTCCGGGGGGACCTGCACGGTCACCGCGTCGCGACCGGGGGCGGCGGCGGTGACCGCCTCCGTGCCGGGTGAGCCCGATGCCGGTTCGACGACGTGCCCCGGTCTGCTGCTCAGCGGCGGCGGACTGGGGTCCGGCTCGTGGTCGGTGGTCGTGGACTACTCCTCGGCGACCGCGCAAGGCCGGTCGACCGCCACGACGGTGGTCGTCCCGTGATGCGCACCCTCGCCCGGATCACGACGGTCCTCGCCCTGGTCGCCTCGGCCCTGCTGCTGCCCACCACCGGCCCGGAGCCCACCGACGCCGCCCGGGCCGCGGACCTGAGCTACTTCGACCCCGGCAACATCATCGCCGACGCGGTGTTCTTCGACTCCCTGGCCGTCGACGTCCCCACCGTGCAGGCGTTCCTGAACGCCAAGGGTGCCTCCTGCGTCGCCGGTGAGCAGCCCTGCCTGAAGGACTACCGGCAGACGACGGCGACCCAGGCGGGGGATGCCTACTGCTCCACCTACACCGGGGCCGCGGACGAGACCGCGGCGGCGATCATCGTCAAGGTCGGCCAGGCCTGCGGCATCAACCCGCGGGTGCTGATCGTGCTCCTGCAGAAGGAGCAGGGCCTGGTCACCGGCACCCGTCCGGCCACCATCCGGTACACCAAGGCCACCGGGTTCGCCTGCCCGGACACCGCGGCCTGCAACCCGGAGTTCTCGGGCTTCGCCAGCCAGGTCTACTTCGCCGCCCGGCAGTTCCAGCGCTACGCGGCCAACGTGGCGGGCAGCTACCGGGCCGGCCGGAACAACACCGTCCTCTACAACCCGAACAGCGCGTGCGGGTCCTCCCAGGTCTACATCCAGAACAAGGCGACGGCCGGGTTGTACAGCTACACCCCCTACCAGCCGAACGCGGCCGCGCTGGCCGCCGGGTACGGCACCGGGGACAGCTGCTCCTCCTACGGCAACCGCAACTTCTGGAACTACTTCACCGACTGGTTCGGCTCCACGCAGTCCGCCGGCGGCTCGGCCATCCTGGACCGCTACACCGCTGCGGGTGGCCCCTCCGGCGCGCTGGGTGCCACCACGTCAGCCATCGGCTGCGGGATCCGCGACGGCGGTTGCTACCAGCACTACGCCCGGGGGTCCATCTACTGGTCCCCCGCCACCGGCGCGCGCGCCCTGACCGGCTCGGTGGAGACCCGCTACGGGCAGCTCGGCTGGGAGAACGGCGGCCTCGGGTTCCCGACGATGGACACGTGGTGCGGCCTGACCGGCGGTGCCTGCTTCCAGGAGTTCCAGGGCGGGTCGCTGTACGCCGCGGGGCCGGCGGCGACGGCCTTCCTGGTCCGGGGCGGCATCCGCGACAAGTGGGGCACCACCGGCTGGGAGACGGGCTACCTCGGCCTGCCCACCTCGGACGAGAACTGCGGACTGCGCAACGGCGGCTGCTTCTCCGCCTTCCAGAACGGCTTGGTGTACTACACGCCGGCCACCGGCGCCGTGGTCGTCCGGTCCGCGGTCGTGGCCGGCTGGGCCCGGCTCGGCTTCGAGAACGGGCTGCTGGGCTACCCCACGGCCGACACCGTGTGCGGTCTGGCGGCGGGCGGCTGCAGCCAGGAGTTCCAGGGCGGCGCGCTGTTCACCTCATCGTCGACCGCGCCGCAGTTCGTCCGCGGCGGGATCCGGGAGGCCTGGCAGGCCTCGGGCGGCGTCACCGGGCCGTTGGCCTACCCGACCGGCGACGAGAACTGCGGACTGCGCTCGGGCGGGTGCTTCCAGACCTTCACGGGGGGCTCGGTCTACTGGTCCCCCTCGACCGGCGCCCAGGTGGTCCGGGACCCCGTGTACAGCCGGTGGGCCGGCCTCGGGTGGGAGAGCGGACCGTTGGGCTACCCGACCAACAGCACCTTCTGCGGCCTGCGGGACGGTGGCTGCGGTCAGCACTTCGAGCGTGGCTCGCTCTACTGGAGCACCGCGTCCGGGGCCCGGCTGGTCCGCGGCGCCATCCGGGACGCGTGGGCCGCGAGCGGCTGGGAGACCGGTCCCCTGGGCTACCCGACGAGCGACGAGAACTGCGGGCTCGCCGCCGGTGGGTGCTTCGAGACGTTCACCGGCGGGTCGGTGTACTGGACCCCGGGCACCGGGGCCCGTCTGGTCACCGGGCAGCTGCTGACGGCGTGGGCTGCCGGCGGCTACGAGACCGGACGCCTCGGCTACCCGGTGGAGAACCAGCGGACCGCCTCCACCGGCGTGGTCACCCAGCGGTTCCAGGGCGGCACGCTGACCTACGACCCCCAGTCGGGGGCGGTGACCGGCGGCTGACGTCGGCTGCCCGGCCGGCCCTGCGGGAGCGGATGGACGGCCCGGTGTCAGCCGGCCAGGCGTGACCCGTCGCGGCCCGCGCGGATCTCGATGCGGCTCGGGATGCGGGTGCGCAGCTCCTCGACGTGGCTGACCACCCCGACGGTGCGCCCCCCGCGGCGCAGGTCGTCGAGGACCACCATCACCGCGTCGAGGGCGAGCACGTCGAGGGAGCCGAAGCCCTCGTCGACGAAGAGGGTGTCGATCTGCACCCCCCCGGACTCGGCGGTGACCACGTCGGCCAGGCCGAGCGCCAGGGCGAGGGAGGCCATGAAGCTCTCCCCGCCGGACAGGGTCTTGGTGGGGCGCTGCCGACCGGTGTGCTCGTCGAGCACCTCCAGCCCCAACCCGCCGCGCGCACCGTGCCGACCGGCGACGTCGGTGTGCCGGAAGGTGTACCGGCCTCCCGACATCTCCTGCAGGCGGGTGCTGGCCAACTCGGCGACCTGCTCGAGGCGGGCAGCCAGCACGAAGGACTGCAGACGCATGCGCAGCACGTTGCTCCCGCGCCCGTTGACCAGGTCGGCCAGCGAACCGACGTGCTCGGCCGCGGCACGCCGCTCGTCGAGCTCGACGAGGGCGGCGGTCAGCTCCCCGCCCAGGCGGTCGAGCTCCCGCACGCACCGGTCGGCGGAGGCGGCAGCAGCCACGGCCGACTCCCGCGCCGAGGCCGCGGTGGCGGCGGCCGCCTCGAGGCCGGGGACGTCGGGGCGCGCCTGGGTGGCGATGAGTTCGCCATCGC
>NZ_JAMXRZ010000100.1 GCF_024124375.1 Klenkia sp. PcliD-1-E | reverse complement strand
CACGGCGAGCGCGCTGCTGGACGCCTGGCGCTAGTCGACCTCGGTGGGCCGGCCCGTCTCGCCCCGCCAGGTCGCCAGCCGGCCGGCCCGGCTGACCGCCCGCAGCCGGCGCTCGGCCTCGGCCCGCGAGCCGCGGGCAGAGACCAGCAGGGCCTGGTCCCCGCGCATCAGCCGGGTGTCGGCATCGGGCACGAACGGGGTGCCGTCGCGGACGACGAGGACGACGGCAGCGTCGTCGGGCAGCCGCAGCTCGGGCAGGTAGACCCCGTGCAGCCGGGAGCCCGGCGGGACGGTCAGCTGCATGAGCTCGGCGCCCAGCTCGTCCAGGGGCGCGGACTCCACGTCGATGTCGCGGGGGGTGACCGGGGTGGCGATCCGCAGCAGCCGGGCCACCGCCGGCAGCGACCCGCCCTGCACCACGGTGAAGACGACCACGAGGACGAAGACGATGTCGAAGACCCGGGTGGCACCGGGGACGGCGGCCGCGATCGGGAAGGTGGCCAGCACGATCGGCACCGCACCGCGCAGCCCCGCCCAGGAGATGAACGCCTGCTGCGGCCAGGGCACCCGGAACCAGGACAGGCTCATCACCACCGACAGCGGGCGGGCGACCAGGAGCAGCGCCAGCCCGACGAGCAGCGCCTCGGGCACGACGTCGAGCAGCCGGCCAGGACTGGCCAGCAGTCCCAGCAGCACGAACAACCCGATCTGGGCCAGGGTGGCCATGCCCTCGGCGAACCCGATGGTGCCGGCCCGGTGCGGCAGCGGGGCGTTGCCCAGCACCAGCCCGGCCAGGTAGACCGCGACGAACCCCGAGGTGTGCACCAGGTCGGCCGAGGCGAAGGCCAGCACGCACAGCGCGAGCGTGGCCAGCGGGTAGAAGCCGGCCAGCGGCAGCGCGACCCGGCGCAGCAGCCAGGCGCCGGCGATCCCCACCCCGACCCCGATGACCGATCCGCCGGCCAGCTCGCCGACCACCTCGACGGCGGTGATCCACCACGGCGCGGTCTCCCCGCCGGCCAGCCGCTCGGAGAGCACGAGCACGAGCAGGATGACCGGGGCGTCGTTGAGCCCGGACTCCATCTCCAGGGACGCCGCCATCCGCCGGGGCAGCGGCAGCCGGCGCAGCGTGGCGAACACCGCAGCGGCGTCGGTGGAGCTGACCACCGCGCCCAGCAGCAGCGCACCGGCCCAGTCGAACCCGAGCAGCCAGACCGCGACGGAGGCGGTGGTGCCCACCGAGACCAGCACGCCGACGGTGGCCAGCGTCAGGCCGGGGCCGACCGCCCGCCGGACGTCGGACCACCGGGTGGTCAGCCCGCCCTCGGCCAGGATCACCACCAGCGCCGCCACGCCGAGGGTCTGGGTCAGCTCGACGTCGGAGAACCGGATCCCCAGCCCGCTCTCCCCCAGCCCGACGCCCAGGGCGAGGTAGAGCAGCAGCGCGGGCAGGCCGAGCCGGTCGGAGACCCGCAGCGCGACCGCGGCGGTGAGCACGACGAGGGCGCCGACGGCGAGCGCGACGGTGACCGTCGTCGACATCAGCGCCTCCCCACGGGGCCAGTCTCCCGCAGCCCGGTGACGACCCGGTCAACCCGGTGTCCCCGGGCTGGGATGATGGGCTGCGTGAGCAGCCCCACCTCCCCCTTCCGCCCCCTCCCCGCCCAGGTGGACCTGCCGGCCATGGAGCACGAGGTGCTCGACCAGTGGGCCGACGAGAAGGTGTTCGCGCGCTCGCTGGAGGCTTCCGCCGGCCGCCCGCAGTGGACGTTCTACGAGGGCCCGCCCACGGCCAACGGCCGGCCGGGCACCCACCACATCGAGGCCCGCGCGTTCAAGGACGTCTTCCCCCGCTTCAAGACCATGCAGGGCTTCTCGGTGCCCCGCCGCGCCGGCTGGGACTGCCACGGCCTGCCGGTGGAGATCGCGGTGGAGAAGGAGCTGGGCTTCAACGGCAAGCCCGACATCGAGGCCTACGGGATCGCGGAGTTCAACGCCCGCTGCCGGGAGTCGGTGGAGCGGCACGTGGCCGACTTCTCCGAGCTCACCGACCGGATGGGCTACTGGGTCGACATGTCCACCGCGTACTGGACGATGAACCCCGAATACGTGGAGAGCGTCTGGTGGTCGCTGAAGACCATCTTCGACAAGGGCCTGCTCACCGAGGACCACCGCGTCGCCCCGTACTGCCCGCGCTGCGGCACCGGCCTGTCCGACCACGAGGTGGCCCAGGGCTACGAGACGGTCACCGACCCCTCGGTGTACGTGTCGCTGCCGATCACGAGCGGCCCGTGGGCCGGCGAGGCCGACCTGCTGGTCTGGACGACGACGCCCTGGACGCTGCCGAGCAACACCGCGGTGGCCGTGAACCCCGACGTCACCTACCTCGTCGTCCGCACCGAGCGGGAGGGCCGTGAGCGGACCGTCGTCGTCGCCGAGCCGCTGGTGGCCGCCGTCCTCGGCGCCGACGTGCCCTACGAGGTGCTGGCCACCACCACCGGCCGGGACTGGGAGCGGGTGCACTACCAGCGGCCCTTCGAGCTGGTGGAGTTCCCCGAGGGCGACACCCACTTCGTGCTGCTGGCCGACTACGTCACCACCGACTCCGGCACCGGGCTGGTGCACCAGTCCCCCGCGTTCGGCGCCGAGGACCTCGCGGTGTGCCGCGCCTACGGCCTGCCGGTGGTGAACCCGGTGGACGCCACCGGCCACTTCGCCGCCGACGTGCCGCTGGTCGGTGGGCACTTCTTCAAGGCGGCCGACCCCACGCTGGTGCAGGACCTCGCCGACCGGGGGGTGCTGTGGCGCGAGCAGCGCTACGAGCACCCCTACCCGCACTGCTGGCGCTGCCACACGCCGCTGATGTACTACGCCCAGCCGTCCTGGTACATCCGCACCAGCGTGGTGAAGGACCAGCTGCTGGCCGAGAACGAGGCCACCCGCTGGCACCCGGAGAACGTGCAGTGGGGCCGCTACGGCGACTGGCTGCACAACAACGTCGACTGGGCGCTGTCCCGCGACCGGTACTGGGGCACCCCGCTGCCGATCTGGCGCAACGAGCTCGACCCGGCGCACCTGGTCGCCGTCGGGTCGCTGGCGGAGCTCTCGGAGCTGACCGGCCGCGACCTGGCCGACCTGGACCCGCACCGGCCCTTCATCGACGACGTCACCTTCACCCTGCCCGGGGTCGAGGGCGAGTTCCGCCGGGTCCGGCAGGTCATCGACGCCTGGTACGACTCCGGCTCGATGCCCTTCGCGCAGTGGGGCGCGCCGCACCGGAACGCCGACGCCTTCGAGGCCGCCTACCCGGCGCAGTTCATCTGCGAGGCGATCGACCAGACCCGCGGCTGGTTCTACACGCTCATGGCCGTGGGCACGCTGGTGTTCGGGAAGTCCTCCTACGAGGACGTGCTGTGCCTGGGCCACATCCTGGCCGAGGACGGCCGCAAGATGAGCAAGCACCTGGGCAACATCCTGGAGCCCATCCCGCTGATGGACCGGCACGGCGCCGACGCCGTCCGCTGGTTCATGCTGGCCGGCGGCTCGCCGTGGCAGGCCCGCCGGGTCGGGCACGAGACGCTGTCCGAGGTCGTCCGCAAGGTGCTGCTGACCTACTGGAACACTGCCTCGTTCTTCACCCTCTACGCCTCGACCAACGGCTGGGACCCGGCCGCCTCCCCCGCCCCGGCGGCGGCCGACCGCCCGCTGCTGGACCGGTGGGCGCTGGCGTCGCTGGCCACCGTCACCGACGGCGTGACGCAGGCGCTGGAGGAGTTCGACACCCAGACCGCGGGCCGGCTGCTTGCCGGCTTCGTCGACGACCTGTCCAACTGGTACGTCCGCCGCTCGCGCCGCCGCTTCTGGGACGGCGACCCGGCCGCGCTGGGCACGCTGCACGAGGTGCTCGACGGCCTGACCCGGCTGATGGCGCCCTTCACCCCGTTCGTCACCGAGCGGGTGTGGCGGGAGGTCGTGGCGCCGGGCCTGGTGGACGCCCCCGACTCGGTGCACCTGTCCTCGTGGCCGGAGGCCGACGAGGGCGCGCGCGACGACCGGCTGGTGGAGCAGATGGACGTCGTCCGGCGGCTGGTCGAGCTCGGCCGTTCGGCCCGGACGTCGGCCAAGGTGCGCACCCGCCAGCCGCTGGCCCGCGCGCTGGTGGCGGCCCCGGGCTGGGCCGAGCTGCCCCGGGACCTGGTCGCCGAGGTGGCCGAGGAGCTCAACGTGTCCGAGCTCGCCCCGGTCGCCGAGGCAGGCGGGGACCTGGTCGACGTCAGCGTCAAGATCGACTTCCGGGCGGTCGGGCGCCGGATGGGCAAGCAGGTCCAGGCCGTGGCCCGGGCCGTCGCCGCCGAGGACCCCGCCGCGCTGGTGGCGGCCTACCGGGCCGGTTCGGCGACGGTGGTCGTGGACGGCGCCGACGTCGCGCTGGCCGACGGCGACCTGGTGGTCACCGAGACGCCGCGGGAGGGCTGGACGGTGGCTTCGGGCGGCGGGCTGACCGTGGCGCTGGACCTGGCGCTGACCCCGGAGCTGGAGCGGGCCGGGCTGGTGCGCGAGGTGGTCCGGCTGGTGCAGGACGCCCGCAAGGCCGCCGGTTTCGACGTCAGCGACCGGATCGAGCTGTGGTGGACCGCCGAGGGCCAGCTGGCGCAGGCGCTCACCGAGGCCGGCGAGCAGCTGGCCGGCGAGGTGCTGGCGACGACGCTGCACGCGGGTGCGGCGGGCGCGGGCGAGGGCGTGGAGACCCCCGCCGGCGGCCGCATCTGGGTCGCCCGCGCCTGACCCCCGGCCCGGCGTGGATCAACCTGGTTCACCGGTGTCCGTCCTGGCTCGCCGACGCCGGTGAGCCAGGACGCACGTCGATCAGCTGAGCTGATCCACGCCACGCCGGCCGGTGTGGATCAGGAGCGGGCGGCGGCGCGCCGCTGGCGCTCGGCGTCGGCCAGGGTGCGGTCGGGCCGGCAGATGCCGCAGGCGGTGAACCCGTCGGCCTTCGCCTCGTCCAGCGGCAGGCCGAACGTCTCCTGGCCGTCGGTGACCGCGCAGCCGTCGAGGTGGTAGCGGGGGTGCTCGTCGACCACGAAGACCTCGTCGGTCAGGTCGATGACCAGCAGCAGGTCGGTGACGACGACGTCCTCCTCGACCGGCTCGCCGTCCTCCCCCAGCACGATCGGCCGGACGACGGCGTGCGTCCCGGTGCCCGGGCCCGCGGGTGCGGAGCGGGCTGCCGGGGCGGCGTCGGTGGTGTCCGGGGCGGCACCGTCCGGGGCGGCACCGTCCGGGGCGGTGGCGGTCTCGTCCGTTCCGGCAGGCACGTCCGCGGCGCCGGTGGACGACAGGGCGGGTGCCGCGTGCGTGGCGCGCTCGGAGCGGAGCTCGGCGAGCTCGGACCGCAGCGCGGCGATCTCGGCCGCGGCCGGCTCGTCCGCCTGGGCACCGGTCGCGGTCGGTGACGCCGTGTCCCGGTCGGCCGTGACCGCCTCCTCGGCCCGGGGGGCGTCCGCGGTGGCCGGCTCGGCCGGCCCGGCCTTCGCGGCCAGGGCGCGGCGGCGCTGGACCGACTGCACGACCAGGGCGAGCGCGGCGAGGGCGCTGACGCCGACCGAGCACCAGAGCAGGGTCGTCTGCCCGTTGCCGAGGCCACCGACCAGCAGCGCCCCGGCGACGAGGATGAGCAGACCGGCCAGCACGAGCACGGCCGCAGCGTAACCGGGACCACACGACGGAGCCCCCGCAGACGGGGGTCTGCGGGGGCTCCGGTGCGGTGCGGGCGATCAGGCGCCGGCGTGGGTGTTCTGCCGGGCGTTGGAGGCCGGCTCGGCCGAGCCGCGGCTGTCCAGGTCGCGCAGGTGCGACTCCAGGTAGGAGCGCAGCCGGGTGCGGTACTCGCGCTCGAAGGTGCGCAGCTCCTCGATCTTGCGCTCGAGGCTGGAGCGCTTCTCCTCCAGCGAGCCCATGACCTCGACGTGCTTGCGCTCGGCCTCCTGGTCCAGCGCGGTGGCCTTGGCGCGCGCCTCGCGCTCCATCGTGTCGGCCCGGGTGCGGGCGTCGCCGACCATCGCGTCGGCGCGCTGCTTGGCCTCGGCCAGCTGCTGCTCGCTCTTGGCGCGGGCGTCGGCCAGCATCCGGTCGCTGTTGGTCTTCGCGCTGCCGACCAGCTGGTCGGCCTGCTGCTTGGCCTCGTTGACGTAGCGGTCGGCGGTCTCGGTGGCCAGGGTCAGCATCCGGGAGGCGCGCACGCCGTCGTCCTCGCGGGACTGCACGGGCACCGGCGGGGCCGCCGCGGCGACCGGCTCGGGCTGGCGCTCCTCGGTGCGGGCACCGCCGCCGTTGCTGCGGAGCTCGTTGTTCTCCTCGATCAGCCGGGCCAGCTCGGCCTCGACCACGTCGAGGAAGGCGTCGACCTCGTCCTCGTCGTAGCCACGCTTGCCGATCGGCGGCTTCTTGAAGACGACGTTGTGCACGTCGGCGGGCGTGAGTGGCATCGGGTCACCTCGGGTCGGACGGGAGGAACAGGGAGCAGTCTCCACGGGCGGCGCGTGGCCGCGACCGCGGGACCGCTCCTGGGAGGGCAGAACTGGTCACGCGGTGGCAGCCAGTGAATCCACGATGCTGCGCAGGATCAGCACAGCGATCAGGAGCACCATAAACCCGAGGTCCAACCTGATGCTGCCCAGGTTCAACGGCGGGATGACCTTGCGCACCGCCTTGAGCGGGGGGTCGGTCGCGGCGTAGACGACCTCCAGCCCGGCAGCCACCGCACCCGAGGGGCGCCAGCTGCGGGCCAGGACCATCACCCAGTCCACCACGAACCGGGCGAACAGCAGGATCAGGAAGATCAGAAGGACCGATGACACGATCTGCCAGAGAAGGGACACGGTCCTCGCTCGTTCGGGGCTGGGCTCGACGTCGGCAGCCGGTGGTCAGGGCTGGCTGAGGAACCCGCCCTCGCGGATGCGGGCCTTGTCCTCGGCGGTCACGTCGGTGCCGGCCGGGGAGAGCAGGAACACCTTGGCCGTGACCCGCTCGATACTACCGTGCAGCCCGAACGACAGCCCCGCCGCGAAGTCGACCAGCCGCTTGGCGTCGGCGTCGTCGATCTCGGACAGGTTCATCAGCACGGCGTCGCCGCTGCGGAACCGCTCGCCGATGGTGCGGGCCTCGTTGTACGTCTGCGGCACCAGCGTGGTGATGCGGTAGGCCTTCGGTGCGGCGACCGGCGGGGCCACCGGCGGCGCCGGGGCCGGGGCCGGCTCGGGCTCGACCAGCGCGGCGGCGGTGGCGCCGACGGGGCCCGACGTCGCCGTGCCGGACACCGCGCGGCTGCCCCCGGTGCGGGGGCCGACGGTGGCCGGGGCCGCCAGGTCCAGCCGGCGGGGCCCGGTGCGGCGGGGCAGCGGGGCCTCGACGACCGGGGCCGGCTCCTCGAGGGCGATCTCCTCCGAGGGGTACTCGGTGGAGGGGTAGGCCGAGTCGTAGGCGTCGTAGCGGCTGTCGTAGTCGTCCCGGTAGTCGCTGCGGTAGCGGTCGCGGCGATCGGGGCGGTCGTCGTGCTCGGACTGCCGCGCGTCGTAGCGCCCGTAGGCGGCGCGCGTCTCGTCGTCCTCGACGAGTCCGAGGTAGATGCCCATCTTGCGCATGGCGCCGGCCATCCCAGGGCCCCTCTCTGTGCTGGTCGTCATCCGTGACTAATGGGACCGGTGTGACTCATGGTCCTGCCCCGGAGGCTAGGGGCCGCGGGCCGAACAACGCGGTTCCGACACGCACGGTCGTGGCGCCGGCCGCGATCGCCTGCTCCAGGTCCCCGCTCATGCCCGCCGACAGCTCGACCGCGCCGGGGTGGTCGCGCCGGACCCGGTCGGCCAGCTCGGCCAGCCGGGCGAACGCCGGTCCGGGCTCTTCACCGCGCGGGGCGACGGCCATCAGCCCGCGCAGCCGCAGGGCAGGCCGCTCGGCGACGGCGTCGGCCAGCTCGGGCACCAGGTCCGCGGCCAGTCCCCCGCGCGCGGCGTCCACCCCCTCGGGACCGCCCAGGTCGACCTGGACGAAGACCTCGGTGACCGTCCCGGCTCGCTCGGCGACGCCGGCCAGCCGCTCGACCAGCGAGACCCGGTCCACCGACTGCACGACCGCGCCCACCCCGACCACGGCGGTGGCCTTGTTGCGCTGCAGCTGGCCGACCAGGTGCCAGCGCAGGCCCAGGTCGGCCAGCTGCTCGGCCTTGGCGACCAGCTCCTGCACCTTGTTCTCGGCGAACTCGCGCTGGCCGAGGGCGGCGAGCTCGGCGACGGCGTCGGCGGTGCGGGTCTTGCTCACCGCGAGCAGCGCCACCGAGGACGGGTCGCGCCCGGCCGCGCGGGCGGCGTCCGCGATGCGCTGCCGCACGGCGGCGAAGGAGTCGGCCAGCGAGCCGGCCGGGGGGTCGGCCGGGCCGCTCACGCCGGGTCCAGCCAGACCACACCGGCCTGCCGGCCGGTCAACCCGTCGCGGCGGTGGGAGAACAGCCGCCGGTCCTCCACGGTGCAGCGCGGGTCCTGCACGACCTGGCCGACGCCGGCGGCGCGCAGCACCTGGGTCAGCCCGGCCCGCAGGTCCAGCGCCGGGGTGCCGGTGCGCGACCGGACGGCGGCGTCGGCGGCGACTCGGGCGACCTGCACCTGCATGGCCCGGGGCACCTCGTAGTCCAGGCCGCACACGGCGGGTCCGAGCAGCGCCTGCACGTCACCCGGCCGCGACCCGAGGTCGGCCATCGCGGCCAGCGCGGCGGGCACCACGCCCTGCCGGACGCCCTCGCGGCCGGCGTGCACGGCGGCGACCACCCCGGCGACGGGGTCGGCGAGCAGCACCGGCACGCAGTCGGCGACCAGCACGCACAGCACCAGACCGGGCACGGCGGTCACCAGCGCGTCGACCTGCGGCGGGGTGCCCGTCTGCCGCTGCGTGACGACGGCGACGCCGGTGCCGTGCACCTGGTCCATCCAGACCAGGTCGGCGGCGTCGAGGCCCAGCTCGCGGGCCAGCCGGTCGCGGTTGGCCGCGACGTCGGCCGGGTCGTCGCCGACGTGCCCGCCGAGGTTGAACGCGTCGTACGGGGACGACGAACGGCCGCCCCGCCGGTCGGTCACCACCCGCCGGGGGCGGGGGGACCGACCCGGCGGGACGGCCGGATCGTTGCGCGCCACGGTCGTTACTGGGAACGCAGGAACTCGGGGATGTCGAGCTCCTCCTCGAAGTCGTCCGAGGACAGCGGACGGCGGCTGCCGCCGACCGGACCCGGGACCGGGGGCAGCGGCGGGACCGTGATGCCACCACCCGTGGAGGCCGGTCGCGCCGGCGCGGGCTGCGCGCCGGTGGCGGCGCCGGGGACCAGCCGCTCGCCGGTCTGCCGGGGTGCCGGCTGCGGGGCCGGCTGGACCGGGCGGGCCTGCGCGGGCACCGACGACGCCCCCGCCGCGGACCCCGACGACGCCGGTGCGGTCTCCACCTTGCGGGCGGTGCCGCTGGGCTTGCCGCCGTCGAAGCCGGCCGCGATCACCGTCACCCGCACCTCGTCGCCCAGGGCGTCGTCGATGACGGCGCCGAAGATGATGTTGGCGTCGGCGTGCGCGGCGTCGGAGACCAGCGAGGCGGCCTCGTTGATCTCGAACAGGCCCAGGTCCGAGCCACCGGAGATCGACAGCAGGACGCCGTGCGCACCCTCCATCGAGGCCTCCAGCAGCGGCGAGGCGATGGCCTGCTCGGCGGCCAGCAGCGCGCGGTTGTCCCCGCGGGCGCTGCCGATGCCCATCAGCGCCGACCCGGCACCGGACATGACCGACTTGACGTCGGCGAAGTCCAGGTTGATCAGTCCGGGCGTGGTGATCAGGTCGGTGATGCCCTGCACACCGGACAGCAGGACCTGGTCGGCGGTGCGGAAGGCGTCCATCACGGACACGTTTCGGTCGCCGAGCTGGAGCAGCCGGTCGTTCGGGATGACGATGAGCGTGTCGCACTCGTTGCGCAGCTCGTCGATGCCCGACTCGGCCTGCACGGCCCGCCGCTTGCCCTCGAAGGAGAACGGGCGGGTCACCACGCCGATGGTCAGCGCGCCGAGCTTGCGGGCGATGGAGGCCACGACGGGCGCGCCGCCGGTGCCGGTGCCACCTCCCTCGCCGGCCGTCACGAAGACCATGTCGGCGCCCTTGAGCACCTCTTCGATCTCCTCGCGGTGGTCCTCGGCGGCCTGCCGGCCCACGTCGGGCTGGGCTCCGGCGCCCAGGCCGCGGGTGAGCTCGCGGCCGACGTCGAGCTTGACGTCGGCGTCGCTCATCAGCAACGCCTGCGCGTCGGTGTTGATGGCGATGAACTCGACCCCCTTGAGGCCGACCTCGATCATCCTGTTCACCGCGTTCACGCCGCCGCCGCCGATGCCGACGACCTTGATGACCGCGAGGTAGTTGTGCGGAGGTGTCATGCTGCGCTCCCCAACTGGACCCTCATCCTCAGGTTAAGCCTTATAGTTATGTCACCTAGGGCGATGGGGGCGACGCTAGGTGCGCGGATTGCCCGACGCCAGCACCCTCCGGCGCAGCGGCGTGTCGACCCCGCCGTCCCCGTCCGTCCCCTCGGACCCGTGCGTCACACCGGCCTCACCGGTGGTGACGACCCGCGCCGTCAGCGTCTCATCCCGGGGTCGAGGCACACCGCGCGGGACCGGGGCGCAGAACCTGACGAAGGAATTCGCCCCGGGCGTGTCGCGGGTCAGCCGCGCGGCACCCGGCCCATGAGGAAGAACTCGGGGTTGGGCGGGATCGCCGCCCAGTGCGCGAGCCGGTTGCTCATCGCGAAGAAGGCCACGATCGCGCCGAGGTCCCAGAGGTCGTCCTCGGTCAGCCCGTGCCCGCGCAGGGTGTCCAGGTCGGCCAGGACGACGGCGGCGGGGTCGGTCGCCAGCCGGACGGCGACGTCGAGCACCGCCACCATCCGCGGCTCCAGCGGCGCCTTGCGCCAGTCGATCGCGACCTGGTCGGCCAGGTAGGGGTCGCGGGCCCGGATGCGGGCGATCGCGCCGTGCGCGACCACGCAGTACAGGCAGTCGTTGGCCGCACTGGTCGCCACCACCACCAGCTCGCGCTCGGCCTGCGACAGCCCCGGGGTGCCCGTCTCCATGAGCGCGTCGTGGTAGGCGAAGAACGCCCGTGCCTCGTCGGGCCGGTGCGCCAGCGCGGCGAACACGTGGGGCAGGAAGCCCGACTTCTCCTCGACGGCGTCGTAGCGCTCGCGCAGGTCGTCGGGCAGCGTGGCGCGGTCGGCCACCGGGAAACGGGACGCGGGCTGGGCTGCTGGCTGGGTCTCGGGCACGGGACCCACCCTGCACCCGTCAGCGCAGGACGACCTCGTCGGGTGAGCTGACGTCGACCTGGGTGGCCGGCTCCAGGCCGCCGGAGGCCAGCTGCTGGAGGACCGAGGCCAGCACCTGCGCCTTGCGGTCGGCCCGGGAGGCGTCGCCCCACAGCACCGTGGTGCCGTCGGTGAGGGTGAGCGTGACGTCGTCCGGGGTGGTGGCCGCGACCTGGGTGACCTGGTCGCGCACCGACCCGGGCAGGGAGACGATCGCGGCCAGCGCGGCCGCGGTGGCCCGGTCGTCGGGGCCGGGGTCGGCGACCACCAGCGGGACGGTGCCCGGCGGCGGGTCGCCGGTGATGGTCCCGAACAGCGTGCCGCCCGCGTCGACCAGCGAGCGCGTGCCGCCCTGCACCACCACTGCCACGGCGACCCGCTCCCGCAGGGTGACCACCACCCGGTCCGGCCAGCCCCGGGTCACCTCGGCGTCGGCGACCTGGGGCAGCGCGGCGACCCGGGCGGCCGCGGCCGCGGTGTCCACCCGGACCAGCGGGGTGCCGACGGCCACCCCGGCGGCGTCGCGCACCTGGTCGGCCGAGAGGGTCACCGCGCCGTCGACCTGCACGGTGCGCACCGCCAGCACCGGGCTGGCCAGCACGACCCAGGCCAGCACCGCGGCGAGCACGACCACCGTCCCGGCGACCAGCAGCCGCCGGCGCCGCGGGTCCAGCTGCCGGCGGGTGCGCAGCCGGGTCACCCCGGCTGCGCCGGGCCCCCGCCCGGGCCGCTCGCGGCGAGCACCCCGGGTGCGGTCCCGGGTGGTGCTCCCCGTCCGCGGCACGGCTCAGCCCGCCCCGTCGGTGCGCTCGCGCTCGGCCAGGGCGGTGAGGATCTCCGGGCCGACCTGGACGACGTCGCCGGCGCCCATCGTCATCAGCAGGTCGCCGGGGCGCGCCCGGTCGGCCATGGCGCCGGCGGCCGCCGACCACGAGGGCTCGAAGGCCACCTGGCCATGCGGCAGGGGCACCGCGTCGGCGACCAGGGCACCGGTGACCCCGGGCACCGGGTCCTCCCGGGCGCCGTAGACGTCCATCACCACGACCTCGTCGGCCAGGCCCAGGGCCTGCCCGAAACCGGTCGCGAACTCCGCGGTGCGGCTGTAGAGGTGCGGCTGGAAGAGCACCACGAGCCGGCCCTCCCCCACCACCGACCGGGCGGCGCGCAGCTGCGCGGCGACCTCGGTGGGGTGGTGGGCGTAGTCGTCGTAGACCCGGACGCCGGCCGCGGTGCCCTTGAGCTCGAACCGGCGGTGCACGCCGCCGAAGCGGGCCAGCCCGCCCATCAGCCCGGCGGCGGGGAAGCCCAGCTCCAGGCCGGCCAGCAGCGCCGCCGCGCTGTTGAGCGCCATGTGCTCGCCCGGCAGCTGCAGGGTGACCCGGCCCAGGACGGCGCCGCGGTGCACCGCCGTCCAGCTGGTGCCCGCGGGGCCGACCTCCAGGTCGCGGACCTGCAGGTCGACGTCGGCCCCCTGCCCGTAGGTCAGCAGCCGGGCGCCGGAGGTCGGCACGCCCAGCAGCCGGGCCGAGCCGGGGTCGTCGGCGCAGAGCACGACGAACCCGGCCGGGTCGACGGTGGTGAGGAACCGGTCGAAGGCGGCCTCGACGGCGGCCAGGTCGCCGTAGTTGTCCAGGTGGTCGGCCTCGACGTTGGTGACGATGCCGGCGAAGGGGGCCAGCAGGAGGAAGGACCGGTCGCTCTCGTCGGCCTCGGCGACGAAGACGTCCCCGGACCCGGCGTGGGCGTTGGACCCGGACTCGTTGAGGTCGCCGCCGATGGCGAAGGACGGGTCGGCGCCGCAGGCCTGCACCGCGACCGTGAGCATCGAGGTGGTGGAGGTCTTGCCGTGGGTGCCGGCGACGGCGACGCTGCGCCGGCCGGCCATCACCGCGGCCAGCGCGACGGCGCGCGGCAGCACCCGCAGGCCGCGCTCGCGGGCGGCGACCAGCTCGGGGTTGTCGGGGCGGATGGCCGTGGACACCACCACGGTGGCGGCGTCCCCGAGGTGCTCGGCGGCGTGGCCCACCTCGGTGCGCGCGCCCAGCGCGGCGAGCGCCGCCGTGGTCGGTGTCTGCTTCCGGTCGCTGCCGGACACCTGCACGCCGCGGGCCAGCAGGATGCGGGCGATGCCGCTCATGCCGGCGCCGCCGATGCCCACGAAGTGCACCGCGCCGAGGTCGTCGAGGGCCGGGATGGGGTCGCGCCAGGCGGCGACGTCGGCGGCGCTCATGCCCGCACCACCGACAGGGTCAGGTCGGCCAGTCGCTCGTCGGCGTCGGGCACCCCTGCGGCCGCGGCGTGCCGGGCCAGCTCGGCGAGGCGGGCGGGGTCGGTGAGCACGGGCACCAGGGTGGCCTCGACCCACCCGGCCGACAGCTCGGCGTCCTCGACCAGGAGCCCGCCGCCGGCCTGCACGACCGGCAGCGCGTTGCGCCGCTGCTCGCCGTTGCCGATCGGCAGCGGGACGAAGGCGCCGGGCAGCCCCACCGCCGACAGCTCGGCGACGCTGACCGCCCCGGAGCGGCACAGCGCCAGGTCGGCGGCGGCGTAGGCCAGGTCCATCCGCTCGAGGTAGTCGACCACCACGTACGGAGGGTCACCGGCGGGGACGGCGACCTCGGTGTTCTTCGGGCCGCGGGCGTGCAGCACCTGCACGCCCGCGGCCCGCAGCGCGGCGGCCGCGCCGGTGGCCGCGGTGTTCAGCGACCGGGCGCCCTGGGAGCCGCCGAAGACCAGCAGGGTGGGCCGGTCGGCGTCCAGGCCGAAGTGCGCCCGGGCCTCCGCCCGCAGCGCCGCGCGGTCCAGGCCGGTGATGGAGGGCCGCAGCGGCATGCCCACGTGCACCGCGCCGGGCAGCGGCGTGCCGGGGGTGGTGACGGCGACGGCGGTGGCCAGCCGGGCACCGACCCGGTTGGCCAGCCCGGGCAGCGGGTTCTGCTCGTGCACCACGACGGGGACGCCGGCCCGGCGGGCGGCGAGGTAGGCCGGCAGGGCGACGTAGCCGCCGAACCCGACCACCACGTCGGCGTCGAGCTCGGCGAGCAGGGCGCAGGTGTCGGCGACGGCGCGGCGCACCCGGCCGGGCACCCGGAGCAGGTCCGGGGTGGGCTTCCGGGGCAGCGGGACGGGCGGGATCAGCCGCAGCTCGTGGCCGCGGGCGGGCACCAGCCGGGTCTCCATGCCGCGGGCGGTGCCCAGGCAGGTGACCCGGGGGGTGCCGCCGGGGGCGCCGGTGCGGCGGACGAGGGCGTCGGCGAGGGCCAGCATGGGCTCGATGTGCCCGCCGGTGCCGCCGCCGGCCAGCACGACGCTGACCGGACGGGGACGGGTGGGTGGAGCGGAGGTCACGGGGTCAGTCTCACAGGGTCGGGGCGGAGCGGTGTCGGCTCAGCGTCGGCGCGGCCGGTCCCCCGGGGTGCGGACCGGCTCGCGGGTCCGGC